>NHEP01000040.1 GCA_002171515.1 bacterium TMED88
ACGGCCGCCTCGGTCTGCGTGCTGGAGTTGTCTTCGCCGTCGCTGAGCAAGAACACCAGCTGAGCGGCGGTCGTTCCGTTGGTGGTCGCATAGGTTTGCAGGTTGTTCAGAGCGAGGTCGGCCGCGTCGAACAACGCCGTGGCGCCGCCATCGGTGATGCTTGCGATTTGCCCGTTGATCGCGGCTCGGACCGCAGCGGCTCCGGGGCTCGGGATCGGGGTGATCGCCTCGCTCTGGGTTGCCGTGGCGTTGAACTCGATCAGGCCAAGCGCCGTGTTGCCGTCGTCCGTGTCGTTGACGAGGGTCTGGGCGGCGGCTCGCGCGTCGGCGATGGGGTCGCCCGACATGCTGCCCGACTTGTCGAAGACGACCTGCATCTCAAACTCGTCTGGCATCCAGATGACCTCGAGCTCGGACTGGCAATCGGCCGACGAAGCGGGCATCCCGACCACAAGCCAGCCGTCCGCCGCCGTCGGCTCGACACCCACAAGCGCGTCATAGCGGACCCGCAGCGGCAGGGTCGCTCGGTCGCCATCTCGCGGGTCGTCGCCTACGGGGCGCACGAGTGTCTCCCAACCACTCACGCCGTAGACGCGCCCCTGCGCCGTGTTCGCCTGGTAGTTGTTGGAGGTGGTGTGGTTGAGCCAGTCGTAGTTGGGTGCTGCGGCGGCCGCGAGCCACTGGTTGTTCATGATGGAGGGACTCGGTGGCGTGTCCGCCGCCTGCGGAAAATAGATCCGAGTCTCTGTGGGGTCCGAGCCCTGATACTCATCATAGAGGCCCAGCACGTAGTGCCCCCATTCGTGCCCAATCGTATAGCCCGCGTCGTTCAGCCAAGTCGCGCCCAAAAAGTCGATGTCGCAGCCCGGGCCACAACCACCGGGGAAGGTGTCGCCGAATGTAATGCGAAGGCCCAGCGATCCAAAGCCCGAGAGGCTCGCCCTTGGCCACTCTGAGGCGTTCCAGACCACATCGGCCAGCTCGCCCAGGATGCCGTTCTGGAAGATTCGGACGCGTCCGAGCTTGGTCGCCCCGTTGGTTTCCTCACACACGGCCTCCGCCGCATGACCGAAGATGGTCTCGTACGCGGCGCGATCTGCGACGGCGGGCTGGTTGTACAACGACACGACGATGTCGAACACCGACAGGGCGCTGTCGCCGGAAGCGAAGACCTTGCTGAACTTCGTCACGTCGAGGGTGCGCACCTGAGAGAATGCTCGGCCGACCGCCATCGCGGGGGCGGCCGGCGCCCACACGACTGCAGCCACCATCCCCACCATCACGAGGCGCCGCAGCGCCTCACGGATCCGAGGCCACGCCACACCGCCCGCTACACATCCACCCATTCGCCCCTCCAGCCCAAAACCTGTCGCCACCCGGCGGAGTCGCCTTCAACTGATCCCTTCAGGGACTCTCTCAGTGTTTCTTACTACGAACGCATGAGCAGCCTCAAGCGGGAACGGGAAGCGAAGCGATAAAAGCGTCACCTTTTTCAACTATGGGTCCTATTAGACACATATTTATATAAAAGTATTGTGATGAACCCACCCAAGTGCACCTTCGCCGCCCTCATTTCCTCTTCGAGTTCATACAGATTTGACGAGGCCAAGGGCGCCCCAAGCTCGGCCAACGGTCTATGAGGTAGTCATTCGGCCGCTTGGGTTCACCCGGCACAGTCCTCTTCCGCGAGCCCAATCCCATCGGCCTTCGACAGCTCATCAGCCGTTTCTCGATCAAGGGAAAGCTAGTAAGCGGTCAACAACTCGCGAACCTCTTCCTCCAGCGCGCGATCCTCAAAGTGGGCGACTTCCGCCTCCTTCACCGTGCGGTAGGCGAGCGCGAGTTCCGGGCCCAACACCTCGAGAATCACATCATCCGAGCGCAAAGACGCCAGCGCGTCGGAAAGCCGAGCGGGCAGGCTTTCGATTCCTCGGCGAGCCCGTTCTGCCTCGCTGAGCGAACCGGCATCCTCCTCCACCGGATCAGGCAGGCTGAGCCCACGCTCGATCCCGTCCAGCCCGGCGCCGATGACCGCCGCCAGAGCGAGATACGGGTTCGCGGATGCGTCAACGACCTTGAGTTCGATATTCGTGGCGCCGCCTCGCCGCGCGGAGGGAACCCGCAGCGCCGCTTCCTTATTGTCGTATCCCCAGACCCGGTAGGCCCCCGCCCAGGACCCTGGCCGGATCCGTCGGTAAGAGTTGGGACTCGGCGCCGTCAATGCGCACAGGCCCGGGAGATGCTCGAGAACGCCCGCGAGGAACCCAGCACTGAGCTCACCGAGAACAGGCCCGTCTGAAGTGAGGTTCTCCGAACCCTGAAAGAGGCTGAAATGCAGGTGCCATCCGTTGCCCGCCTCTTCCTCGAAAACAAGCGGAAGACAGGTCCCGATCAGTTCATGACGCATGGCCACGGCAGAAATGGTCTCCCGCACGGTCACGAAATGATCGGCCGCCCTGAGCGGCGAACCGTGCTCGGTCACGATCTCGAACTGACTGAGTCCGGCTTCCTTCAGCATGGACTCCACCGCCACCCCCTGCTCTTCCAGAGCACGAACCATCTCATCCAGAAGGGGCCCTGCAGCATCGAGCCCGTGCGTCGAGGCGTAGTGGGACGTTTCAAAGTGTGAAAGAAGGCCGTCTTTCTCTCGAAGGAGCATGAACTCATGCTCAAAGGCCGCCTGCAGGGTCAGGCCGCGATGCGACAAGCGGTCGATCTGCCTTTGCAGCGTCCCTCGCGGGCAATAGGCCCAAGGCGATCCATCCTGTGAGACAAAAGAGCCCATGACGGCTCCGTGCTCCCGTTCCCAGGGCAGGACACGAAAGCTCTCGGCGTCGGGAAGCAGCCAGACCTGCCCGACCGGCCCGATGGGCAGGCCTTCGGCCACGACATCCTCGTGCACCGGGACCGCCTGGGCCCCCGTGGCGAGGCCCAGCCCGTCACTCGCCATCTTCGCAATGCGAGAAGCTCGAATGGCATGGACCCGGTAGACGCCCGCATTGTCGACCCAGCCAAATCGAAGAAACCGAACCTGGCTCTCTTCCACAATATCGACAAGCTCTTGAATGGATTCAGGCATGATGGTTGATCGACTCCTCGAATCCAGCTCCTCAATAGAGCTCCCCTCGGCCTTCAACATAACGCCCATACTCCGAGGCTGTATTGGATCCTCATGAGATCCCGTGACGCAGTTGGCTGGCTACTCGTACGAAGAGTAATCTACCTGCTGATATCACATAGGATCAGTGTTCGTCTTTTCGAGCGTGCCCAGCAAGCGCACGTCAGATCTTCACAAAGCAACTGGGGAACATGGTGACCACTGATTCTCTCTCACAAAGCAAGCCTCTCGGGATCCGTTACGACGTCTTGCTTTTTTCTGTCGTGTGCCTCATCGCGTTGATAAGGTATTACCAGCCGTTTCCCGTTGATGATGCCGGTTTTTATTTTCGTTATGCCGACCACATCGCGAATGGCTTCGGATATCGATGGAACATCGACGAGATCGCTCCAATCGGAGCTTCGGCAACACTTTGGCCGCCGCTCATATCTTTATTTCAGTGGCTCCTAGGGATCCCCACACAACAGGCAGCTCTTCTACTTGCGGTGATGCTATTGGGCGGAACGTATCTCCTCGCGTTCAACGTCGCCTCGAGGCTCTGGGGCCTTGCCGGTTCGTGCATTTTGCTTCTCTGCTTACTGGCATCTCCACTGGTGTCCGGTTACGCGATGGGTGGCATGGAGACTCCACTAACCGTCCTCTTGTTGATGTGCGCCATTGGCGTGGTGGTCTACCGCCTCGAAAACCAACTTCTCGTCGCTGCTGTTGCCGCTGCCTTGATCTTACATAAGTTAGACCTGGCCCCATGGGCAGTCGGTCTGCTTGTGGCCGCGAAGGCAAACCCCTTCAGTCGAACGTGGCGAAGAGCGCTTGCGCTCTTCGCTGCCATGATCATTATCTACGTCCTATTGATTTGGCTTTCTACTGGCCATGTCTTGCCTGTATCGATAACGACTAAGATGCTCATGTCTGCAGGCTTAGTTGAGAACGGAATACCCCCGCTCCCTCATACATGGTTCCTGAAAACCGTCCTGCTCTCCAACGGCTATCCCCAGGTACTGCACCGGCTGCCGATCACCCTCATGTTCTTACTGTCACTGCCCGTACTATTCCGAGAACACCGGCCCCTTCTCTACTTCCTCCTCATCGGACTCTTGGGCCAATCGGTTGCCTACACGATACTCCCCCCGACCGAAGCTTTTTCGTGGTATGCGGCTCCAGCGGTTTTTGTCATCTCGATTGCCGCGCCCGCATTTTGCACCTCATTCAGAGCCACGGCTTGGAAGCTCGCATCCTTTTCGTTGGCTCTTTTCCTTGGGGTAGCTGCCGTCAGCAGCTCCCAGATAACTCGAATTTGGTTTGAAGACAACTCCAGGGGTATAGAGGCAGACCGCTCTCTGGCAGGTCTCTGGGTAGCGGAACACACACCCGACGCGTTTCGCGTGACTACGGCATGGGGTAATCCGGCTTTTTTCTCTCGGCGCAGGGTCTATGATTTTTCGGGACTAAACATGCCGGGCAATCATGGCTTCGAATACATCAAAGACACCTATAAGCCGGAAATAGTCATTTTGTGCTACTGGCAGACGGGCCAAGACCCGGAAGATCCGATTGGGCCGGCAGGTTATACGGCTGTAAAAACATTCGCGTCCGCCCTCGAGAGCAAACAAGACGACTTTTTTACCGTCGTATTCGCCAGGGATGACGTGACGGACAAAATCTCCGCCGCGAACAGACTTCCTGCAAGCTGACGCAGTCGTCAATGCGGAGCGGTGGGCCAGCGGTGTCTTTTTCCAGCGCCCAGACCAAAAGGCGACCCTCACAGCGGCCGTTAACACAACGCTCCCGCTCAGGCGTTGTGCACAAACACAGCCCGTACGCCCTATCCTTTTATCAAGCCGGGGTCACTTAAAGGGAGTGGCGGCTCCCTATGCGTGGATGGAATTTTGATGGATGATCGCGATTCTCATCACGCTTTCGAGGACCAGCAGCCTGACGCAAATCCGTTAGCCCATCAGAGTCAGGGCACCGCCAACGGCCATGACGATCAGGCAGAGGCTGCTCAGCACAAATAGGCCAAACCGCACCATGACGATATTGGTGGTGACGTGAACGAGGCTATGGATGATGCGCAGACCCACGTAACCCCAGGCGGCGTAGAGATAGAGGGCTTCATTTCCCAGCCCGATCATCGCCAGGATAATGGCCGTGGCGTAGAACGCCGTCGGCTGCTCGAACAGGTGATTGTAGTTATCCGCCTTCCACTGAATTTCCTTCGGCATCTGGTCGCCCAAATCCTTAGTCCTCTGCCCGGCTTCCGGCCCCACGTCCTGGCCCGCAAGATATGAAAGACGGGTGACCGCCATCCAGCCCAGCATGACCATGGACCACAGAACGAGCACGAGTGCGGGAAGCAGTATCGGGGCAACATTTCCCATCAGGTCTGCCATCAGGTCTCTCTCCTTATGTCTCTGTGATCAGTAGAGGGTGCGGTCCATCTTACAGAATGGGGCGAGTTGTTCGAGCAATTCATGGGAGTCAACCCTGGATCCTGCGGGCGTCCGTTCCACATGGATTGATTGGGTCTGACACGAGCTTACGATGAATCCATCTCCTTGACTCAGCCACCACGCCAAACCTCAACGACGACATGAGCGGAAACCTGAAGGACCTACACTCCTGCCACCTTGGGAAAGACGTAAAACGATGCCTCGAATGAAGCGCCTTTCCTAGCGCGAGGGCTCGGCGCGCATGCGGGCCTCTCTCGTCAGCTCTTCCTTGCCGACAAGCACGGCCGCGCTTGTCGAGCAGGCCATCACGATGGCCCATCCGGCAAACAGCCAGAAGGGCCCAAAGGCCTGGTAGATGGCTCCGCTTCCGAGGGCCACACAGGCTGCGATCACCAGACCCGAGGCATTGAGGAGGCCCTGGGCCGACGCTTGCGCTTCTCCCGCCAGGTGCGAGGTGGCAAGTTGGATGGAAGGGATGACGGTGGCGTCTGCGATCGCATGCACCATCAAGATGACGGTCAGAAGGATGACGTTGCTCGTCATGCCGTACATCGAGACGGCGGGAATCGAGATCGCGATGCCGACCAGGGCCACCGTCAAGCCCCCCTTCCGCTCGGCGAATCTTCCCGCAAAGGGGGCGACAAAGATCATGGGGAGAGAGAAGAGAGTCAACTGGAAACCGATGAAGATCTGGCTGACACCCAGGTCGTCGAGATAGATGGCCCAGATCGATTCGTAGATCCCAAAGGATCCGTAGTAACCGATCACAGCCAGCAGGATGGCCACGATCCCCTTCTGGGCGAGAAGTTGTCGGATGACGTGCCGGGCCTGGAGGGTGGACGCACCCGCGGTGTTGACCTTCGTGATCAGGGGCGCACAGGCCAAAATGAGGGCGCCGTTGATCAGGAAGGTGGCGCGAAGGCCCAGGTATTCGCCGAGAACGGAGCCAAGGAGCGGGCCGATCAGGAAACCGAACATCTGAAAGGCGCTGAGCTGCCCCAGCGCGCCACCGGTATCCTCTGGGCTGGACAGGATGACAACCCGCCGTGCGGCGGGAAGGAACAGGCCCTCCCCCATCCCGAAAAGAAAGCGGGCCAAGATGAATGAGATCAGGCTCTCCGACCACGCCATCAGGAACATGGACGCAATCGCGATCGCGGTCCCCATCCAGAGGAGAAGGCGGGTATATCCGCGGTCCGCATAGCGGGCCAAAGAGATCTGGGCGAGGAAGGCGCTCACAAAGCCGGCCCCACCGATCACAGCCACACCCATCACGTCAAACCCGAACTCGCCCCGGATCTTCGCCAGAAGCGCAAAAATCGACCCGAAGCCCGAGTCGAGGACCGCAGCCATGATGAATAGGGGCAAGAGCCTAGTCTTGATCATCCGTTCAACGGTCCCATTCCGCGCGCGAGCGACACCCGCTGAGTTCCATCCACAGCAACCCTCGTACCCTTCAAGTGCGAATCCAAACCGCTGCTCTCATATCGATTCACCGGGTCGATGATCGGGTAAAAGTCTTTCCCGGCGCAGGTCTCCCACCGACGTTGAACATAACGCCCTTGCTCGGACGTTGTACCAGGACACCCCTTGAAGAATGTCGAATCTATCTTCAGTCAGCCAAGAGAGGGATCGGGACTAGCTCCTCCCAGGATGCGCCTTCGGCCGCCCCGCTCGTAATCCGCCACGCGTCTTCCCTCAGCAGGAGCCTCTTCTTCACGAGCCCATGTACGGATTGGGACATCTCGCCTCCGGACGATCGTATACCCCTTGAAATGCCCGACCAGCCGCTCGTATCGGCCCACGGACCCGAACGGAAAGCCTTCGAACGTGGGAGACTCAACGCTGTCGATCACCAGCTCCGTGACACGGGCTTCGGTCAGACCGGGGATCATTGACATGATCGAAGCCATCCAGAGGACCATGCTCCGGCAGCTACCCGCTCGACTCCTCGTCACTCTTTCCTCCTGAATTTCACAACTCCCCTGAGACTCGTACACCTTCGTACATCGGAGCCCGGTCCCTTACTCTTTTCTTGTAATACGCTGCGATCCGAACAAGCCAAGCCAATAGGCCCGCCACCGCGAATACGTAATTGACCCATGGCGGGTTCTCCGTCACGAAGAGATCACCCGTGTAGCTTCCCCACACAGCAAGCCAAAGGAAGTAGATGCCTGCCTTGTGCAAGAGATGCCAGGCTCGGGGCCCCATCCATCGCCGCGGGGCGGCAAAAGAAGTGACGGTCATAGAAATCAGCACCGCATAGGCAAAGAGGCGTATAAAAAGCCCTCCCAAGGGGTGAATCACTTCAATATAGAAGCCCCAATGACCGATCAACATCCAGGCGATAAAGAACAACTGCCACCCCATGCCTGCGGCAAAACAGAGTCCAAGCATACGCCGGTTCCGCATCAGCCAGCGGGTTGCCGGACTCGGAAACAAAGCCACCAACGAAGAAACCGAAAAGGCCAGGAAGAGCCAGGGAGTGGAAAGCCGGACCGAGTTGCGAATCATGGCAACAACCCCGGGTCCCGTACGGAGATCGACCGTCATCGAGAGCGTCCATATGGCCAGGAACGTCAAGACCGACACCCATGCAAAGAATGCCCACCCCTCCGGAGCACGGGACTTCATCATGAACATGCTCAGCTCCCTCGTTGACTCGTCTTCTCCGAACGGTGTTCCGGCAAAAAGTTGAAACGACAAAAGAGGAGACGCGCGCCGGTCCCGATCGCCATCCCGTTCAGAGGGCCCCGCCGCTCAATCCCTTCTTTGATTTCCCCGTCGCATGAGACGCCGGTAATAAGGGAGCACGTGGCCTGCTCCCCTAATAGTCTATATAATATTACTGTTATGGCAGCCGCACTGTTCGCCGAACCGAACGGGGCTGCGCGGCCATCACGGCGGCCCCTAAGATGCAGCCCTCGCCTGGAACGGCCAGAGTCCTGCGAGTGGCTTCGCTCTGGGCGAAGACGGACCCCGCCCCGGAGCGCCGATCGACATTTCACATAAAGCCCGCACTCGGCCACTCTGCTAGAACCCAGCTTGTATGGCCGATCCTCTTCGATGGCTTCCTCAAAATAGCGGCGGGCCTCATATCAGAGCAGTGAACTGAAGTGAACGGTGGCGCCGGCCGGAGCCCCCCCAGTGAACGTCGAGGGATCAGCATGAGACGACTACGACCCGACGACGACTACTTCATCCGACTTGAGACGGACGAGACGCCCCACCACATCGGTGCACTGCAGCTCTTCGATCTCGCGGGACGCTCCCCCGACGCA
>NHEP01000041.1 GCA_002171515.1 bacterium TMED88
CGGGCGAACTTTCGAGCCAGTCCGCCCGCGCCCAACATGAAGTGCTCGGCGAGCTCAGCCAAGAACTCAAACACTTTGGTTCCGATTTAACCGAACGAATTGACCGGGGGCTCCTCCGGATCGAACAATCGACGGCGTCCGCGGCGAGCTTGGTGACAGAACAGCAACGCGGCGCCCTGCAGAACGTCGTTCAAGAGCTCTCCCTGCAGGTTCAAGCCGGCGTAGAGCAACACCTCTCTTCGTTGCATGATGTGCTTGAGCGGGCTGTTGATCACCAAGGAACGGTCACCGGTGGCCTCGCTGAAGCCTTTGACATCATGAGTGAAAACGCTCAGGTTCATGCGCGCGTGACCCAAACTTTGGAGGACTCGTCGGCCTCCCTTCAGGAAGCCGCGCGATCTATCAGCACGACGGCGCGAGATTTCTCACCCGTCCTCGAACACCTCAAATCCACAAGCGACGCGCTCTCTGCAACGTCCGTGACAACCGGCGAGACCCAGCAGGTGGTCGCACAAAGCGCCCAGAGCATTCACGAGGCCATGAATCAGGGACAAGCGGCCCTCTTCGAGCAGCGCCAACTGATCGAAGCCAGTCTCGATGAAATTCGCAGCACCGTTGAGCGACTCAGCACGGGCTTGGGCGAAAACCTTCATCGAGCTCTCCGCGATGTGGACGATGCCCTTGAGCACACAGTGGGTCGGCTCCGGGACACCCTCGAAGAGAGCCACCACACGATCGACCGCCTCGCGTCGCCGATGCGTGCAGCGGAAGGCACGACCCGAGAAATGCAGGTCGCCCTTGAAAGAGCCCGCGACGAAGTGCTCGCTCTGGGCGAATGGCTCGGTGAGTCGGTTCGGCCGCTGAAATCGAACCTCGGTCAGCTGGAGGATCGAGCCGCAGACATCACGCGTTCCCTGACCCGCTTTGGAGACCACACCGCCCATGTGGATAAGACCATGGATGCTCTCCGCAGCGAGATCCACGAAGAAAGCCGACGCTTCCGAGCCAGCACCGCCGAGTTGAATCGAAATCTACAGCAGGTCGCCGAGGCCGCCCGTCGTCAAACCGACACCCACGCCCAGCAAAACAGATCCAAAGAGTCGGACACTCAGCTTCAGAGCCCACCGGCACGACCCCAAAGGGCGACATCCGCAGCCCTCGGTGCCTCTTCCTCTTCGATCGCCTCCGATCAGATGGAGGCAAAAAATTCTCTCCCCCGAGAAGACGAGCCTTCGCCGTCTGCTGAGCCCAGTTCGGGGTGGACACCCGTCGCCCCTGCGAAGGCCAGCGGCTCGCGAAGCCAACCGATCGCCAAACGCCCATTCGTGGGACGTGAGCAAGCGTCCGGGTCGGGCGTGCACCCTTCGACGGGCAAGGCCCTCGGACCCGATCCCTACGCTCGGGAGGGAAGCGCCGGAGAGGCATTGGACCGACAGCGCCGAATCCTCGAATCGGGAAAGTCCCTGCACCGGCTTGAGATTGACTCTCCAGACGACCTGCTTGACCAAAGTGAAGACTCCGGTCTCGCCGGACTGCTTCATGGACCCAAAAAAGAAAGCGCTCTAGTCGGCGAAGAAGAGTCGCGCTCATCCCCCGGCCAGAAAAGTCGGACTGAAGGCGTCAGCGCCGCTGACGCGCCTCCGAGCCGCCCGATTCCCGGGAGCGACTAACCCGTGCGAGGACGCCCTCGCGGCTCGGACCCGCGTCGCCCGACGGAAGAGGGCTCTTGGCTCGCCCCCCTCGCCGCGCTCGCAGTCGGCGCCCTCTGTCTCCTCTTCCTGTTCGCCGCAAGGTCAACGCCCGCCCCTGCCAATCAATCAGCTCCCGATATCAACGCGGAGCGCCTTCGTGAACGCGTCGACGAAGAGGCTCTCTTCGCCGTTCACTGGCAGCAAATGACCGGAAACCTCTGCAGCGATCCCGTGCTACAGGCCGAGGGAATCGCCGCTGACTGTCGGACCGGAACGATCACGTTTGGAGATGACCTCTTCGATGAAGATGAAGCCACACAGCTCACGGAAGAAGGGATCCGCAAACTCCATTACGCGATCGATGGCCTTTTGCGGAATCTCCGCGCTCATCCGGATGTCTGGGAGCGCATCGAATCGATCGAGCTTCGCGGCCATGCAGACCCCCGTGCGAGACGAGACCCCTACGTGACCAACATGCGGGTCTCTCAGCAACGCCCTCTCGCGATTATGTTCTATCTAATCTCAGATTGGGCCCTCTCCGAGCGAGACCGAGATGACCTCGAGCGGCTGATGATCCTCTCCGCGGCTTCTTACTCGCGCCCGCCGGAATCATGCCCAGACAGAAACAACGAGTGCTATTCCTTCTGGCGTCGCGTCGAGATCACGCCGCGGCTGAGGGGAGCCCAAATTGTTGATGAACATCGAAGATTCAACCAAGAGCTATCCCGAATCGCCGGAGAGCCCTCCTGAATTCAGCGGAGACAAGGCCGTGCGAAGCGCGTGGAGGCCGACCGCAATATGGATCGCGATGACACTTGCGGCCTTGGCCCTTTCCTGTAGCGCCGAGTCAGATGGTGGGAAGTCGACGACCGAAACTGCATCCCAGACAGCTCGCACAGAAACATCCGCTGGAACTCCGGAGCCGCCGCGGAAAGAGATCGGTGAGGGCACCCCATTTCCGGTGGACGCCCCGTCTTTTCCAGGCGCTCGGATTGAAGAAATGGGGCCCGGCCCCAATGGGCGCGTCAAGCAAGTCTCGATTTCCGCTGCACCCGCCCAAACAGTCTACGACACGATGGCCGAGCAACTCGAGAAAAAGGGTTGGAAGATCCACTCTCGCATGAGCGACAAAGGACAGTTCGCACTGGATGCTTCGAAAGACGACCGTCGGGTTGCCGTACTAATCGCCGACGGCAAGGTTCTGAAGAATGCTGGCACTTCCGGCACACGGATCACCGTGTTGATTGCCCCGTAGAAGAGTCTTCTCGTTCAGCGAGGTACCAGACCGGCGAAGTCCAAGCCCGCTCTTGAATCGTCCACGGCAGCTGACCCGCTTCGCAACCGTCCGGCCTTTCTTCAAGCGGCATGGACAGGCAAAGCCTCTGCGACCAACGGCAGCTCGGATTCTCGATCACCCGTGCGTAGTAGACAGCATCCTGCGCGGATCTAAAGTTCGGATCTTTCCAAACGCCACATAACGTTGTCGCTCCGGGCCCCTGAACCTCACAGGTCAAAGGATCTACCGTCGCGCCGTTCTCCGAGTCTCCAGCGACTTCATGGACTTCTTGATGAAAGGCTCCTTGCTCGTCCACCCAGCCCTTAATGATCTGAAGCCGCTGAAGGAGACCTCCAGCTTGGTCCGGCAGGCCCGGGTCGGCGACGGCCGAAACGACAAAGGTCGGTGCCGTATCTCCGAGCCGGGGCGGCGGCAATTCCCCCCCCATCGGAACGCCCTGTGCGTAGCCGACTTGGGCCAAGTCGCCAGATTGACAAATATTCTCCGGCATTGACCATCCGCCAAAAAAACGAGGACGAATACGCGGACCACTTGTCGCGAAAGTTTCACGTCGAATCAGAGCATCAAAAATTGCATCCCTGGTATTTTCCTCGGCCCATACCCCGGCCAGTCCGCCGGGATTCCAAAAAGCCGGCTTCCTCTTGCCTCCGTCGATTGTCAACAGCCGCCTGTCGGTGGCGCCGAATTTGTAGGGGGGCCCCTCCTCAGAGACTGCGCCCGGTGTCGACATGTGATTGTCGGTGCTTCCAATAAAACCAAACTGATACGGGTTGACCCCGATCTTATTTCGCTCGGCGATTCCAGAAAGCAGCGCATAGCGGACGAAATCGTTTCGAGACGTACAGCCTCGGCCGGCCTGGGCGCCCCAGCCCGTACCTTCCTCACAATCCTCAAACTCCTGCCCGCCGAGGTCTCTGACTTTTTCGAAGTCGCACAGCTCGTCTGGGGCTCCCAAAACCTGGTACATGCCGTTCCGGCACTCACTCTCGCCTTTGATTTGCATCATCTCGACAATCGGCTCAAGGCGGGCGCGCAGCGCGGCTTCTTTACGCTGCTCATCAGGGGGCAGGTCCGCGTACTCGATGGCAAACATCTGACCATTGGAGAGGTTTGGATTATGAGGGATCGCGATGGCCTCGCAGCCCGTCCCCGTGTCGTTACAGAGATCAACAAGCTGATGCCTCAGGTCGATCTCTCTGGGAGTCTCAAGCGAGGAAATCGGCAGCTCTGGGGTGATCTCATTGCGAAGAATCACGTTGCGGTGGACTTTGGTCGAGTACGGAGAATGGCTGTACTCCCAGGCATGAAACGTGGTGAAGGAACAATCAGATGATCGGTCGTACGCCTCCTCGGCGGCTTCCCAATTCGCTCGCCAGACCTTCGCCAGCTGCGATCGACAGATGCGATCATCAACCCCACAAACATCTTTCCGCCGACCCATCAGGTCCAGCAAGCCTCCGATGCGAGCCATAAAGCCCTTCAGGCCCAAGAGTCTCGCGAGCCACGATTGATCCTCTCCCCGATAAATTCGACAGCCGTCGCTGTCATAGGTTGGCGAACCCAAGGTCGTACAAAGCGAGACCTCCGCCATCCACTCCGCATGATCCGTCACCGCCGCAAAATCAAGTGGCCGATCGATTTGCGCCCAGCGAACACCTCCCCTGCCTGATCCATCGGGAACAGGGATCTGTCCCCCTTGTGCGAATCGATAGGCCTCCCTCGGCGTCGTTTTCGTCCCCATGCTGTTGGCATCCATCGAAACGCCTGTATGAATGTGGAGATCTCCAAAAAGAGCTTGCCGCTCTTCGGAGCGGTGATTGCAATCCGCACGCGGTCGCAATTCGGCAGCCGTCGCAGCCGCCGGAGGCGGCGACCATGCGTCGCTGGTCGGCTCAACCCCAGGCCGACCACAGGCTAAAAACAGCGCGGATATCGTGACTGCTAGCCACTTCATGATCATTCCTTCTCCATTTGATGTCATGCAAGCTTTCCGACCAAACCAATCGTCATCCACCGTCACGAACGACGATCCCCGAGCAAACGGCCGTAGAGCTTGAGGGTCTGCGCGACGACGACAGGCAACGCGTATCGAGCCTCTGCGTACCGACGAGCCGCCGCGCCGCATCGAGCTCGTCCAGCAGGATCCAAAGACATTTCCTCAAGCGCAGCTCGCAAAGCCGGCTGGTCGCCGGGCTCGACCAAGCGACCCACAGGAGAGGCTTCGAAGACGTCCTCCGAACCGGAGACGCGAGTCGATACGACGGGCAACCCACAGCAGAGCGCTTCCATGAGACTGTTAGAGAGCCCCTCGACATCCGAAGAAAGAACAAAAAGATCCGCTGCCCAGTACCAAGTCAAGGGGTCGGAGACCTGCCCCAACAATCGAACCGAGTGATCAACGCCTCGCTGCCCAATTTGGTCCCGAAGCTTTTCCGTCAAGGGCCCATCGCCCAGAATGCTCAGAAGAGCATTCTCTTGGGACGCCAAGCCCTCTGCCCACGCATCGATTAAGAGGGCATGATTCTTCTGCGCCGTCAGGCGGCAAACATTGACCGCCAGGAAATCACTTTGCAAGCCCAAGGAATCTCTCGCTTGCCTTCTCTCACCTTCAGTCGGCGGCCGAAAATGTTTAACGTCCAGTGCATTGGGAATGCGATGTATTTTTCGACGCGCAATTCCAAAAGCCTCGGCCTCATCGGCGGCCCGCTGGCTCGTGGCAACGCATGCATCCACGTCTCGATGAAGACTGCGGATGCGACGACCGAGGATCGTGTTGGGCAACGCCGCGTCCAGCCCTTGGTATCCGGTATTGGTCAGCTTGAGAATAACCTTGATTCCCATCCGTTGGCCCATGGCAATCGCCAATGCCGCCATCGAGCCGTACTGATGGATGTGGATGATGTCATAGCTGCGGCCGCGCCTAACCAAGAAGCGAAACAGACTCAAAGCCGAAGTCGGCGTGTGCCAGCGTGGGACCGGCCGACACCAAAGCCGATGAATCGTTACACCGGACTCTTGCTCCAAACGCGGCCATGAGAGATCGCGCCGCTCGGTGACGACCTCCACAGAATGCCCCTGGCGCGCAAGTTCCCGCGCCAGTCGCTCCGCCGCGCGCTCATACCCACCTACGATCGGCCTGAACTGCGGGCACACCATCAGGATCCGAAGACTTCGATCCATCAACCCTCGCGCCTTCCGTAGCCTCTCAAGACACGGGCGGGGGGTCCACCCCCCCCCAAAAAAAAACCGCCCCGAACCCACCGTCCGATGGGTTCGCCGCACCTTCCCGGTAGACCGCCGAGCCTATCACAGCCTCGAAACACACCTCACGGCGCGCCGCCCCACAAGGCTCTGAGTTGATGACGCAAGCGCTATGGTGTTCAGATCTCGGCCAGAGGAATCAATTGATGGAATCCAGAAATAACCCACTTCTTCGGCTGACCGCCATTCGACTGATCGCACTTGCCGTCGGAGTCCTTGCAGTCGCGGGGACCGCGGACAGTTTTACCCCCTACCGACTCATCGTTCAGGCCATCCGAAGTCCAGAAAATCCACGCGCCTTCGTCGAAGACAAGAGGCTGAAATCCCAGCTGCGTCGCGCGCTGATGCTATCAAACCCCTCTGCAACCCTTTCCGTCGATCCCTACGTAGCCGGCGGCCACGCTTACCTGGTCGGCTGGGTCAAGGATGGCGCCCAGCGCCAGCGGATTGAAGAGGCTGCCCGCGGCGTGAAAGGGCTGCTTTCCATCGCGATTTACCTACCCACGGAGCCCACTGGGCCGGACGCGCCCAGCAAAACCAACGAGATCAAGCTCGAGGCGCACTTGCGGTTGGCCCTCCGCGAGAAACTAGGAGGCGACACCCAAAATGTCGACGTCCAAGTTCTGGGGCACCACGCTGTTCTCATCGGGGCGCTCCGTTCCTCAAGCGAGATCGAAGAAGCGGTGCAAGTGGCCCAAAAAACCGAAGGCGTCTCAGGTGTAACTAGCTTTCTTTCGGTCCCACTTTCGGGCGACGCCAAACGAATTGGCATCCTCCGCTAAGCCCAATTTTTCTAGATCCACCCAATCGACACGAATGGGATGGCCTACAGCCTTTTGCGACGAACCTGCCGTAGAGATATCCCCTTTCGATCGGCTTTCGATATCTTCCAAGTGAGGCCTACAAAGACCGCCCAGATGACAGGGCTGGCCCGAAAGGGAGCGCATACAGTTGAGAAGGTCAACAGCAGACCCGGGCGCTCGCGCTCTTCGCGAGGCGGTTGCCGCATCGATCACCCCGACAGCGTGGGTCGTTGCGGCACTCTATGGCCTGCTGATCGTTATCCATCCCTTTGCCCTTCCCGGAGAGCATCGGCTGACGATGTCGATCATTGCCGCGGTTTCTGCGTCCCTCAGCGCGGCGACAGCGCTCTGGTGGAAAAGGCAGCAATGGCCTGACTGGGCCCACCTCGTCAATGCTTGGCTTGCGAGCATCGTCTTACTCAACACCGTTCTGCATTTCATTTTTTTCCCTCAGGCCGGAAACACAACGAACTTCATCATCCTGATCCTTGGATCCGGGCTCGTCCTCCTCTCGCGAATTTCTTTCTACACCGTCGTCTCCTTAGCTGTGGGTTCTTGGGTCGCCATTGTCGAGACGATGGAGGTACCCAACCCCAACGAATGGGGCTGGTTCCTTTTCTTCGCTGTTTTCGTCGGCATCATTCTGGAAGAGCAACGGATTCACGCCACTCGCGCTTCCGGAGGTCGAGAACAGCTCCTGATTGACCGGAGAGCAGCCCTACAAGACTTGGTGCAAACCCAGGCTCTCACTGATTCCGACATCTCACCGATCCTTCAACTGATCGGCGAATCCGCGCGCTCCAACCTCTCCGCGTCATCGGTCAACATTTGGCTAGGCGAAGACGACTCTGAACAACTTCGACTCGCGGTCGCGCTGGGGACCTCCCATCCATCCGACCGAGGAACGCCGAATCCTGAAAGCCTTGAGCTCTCTCCAGAATTCAAAACGTCACTGCTCGAAAATCGAACCGTTGCCAATCGCGAATCTCACTATTCGGACGAGCTTCCTCAGCCACCGAATCCACCCGTTCTGCACGTTGGAATCATTAGCGCGCGAAACGTTTCAGGACTGATTCGCATTTCGCGAGAACCCAATAGCATAGGGTTTACCCTCGAAGATCAGATGTTCGCCGCCTCTATTGCGGACCTTGCCAACCTCGCACTGCAAACACGTCAGCGATTCATCCTCGAGGCGAGGGCCCGAGAGGCTGAGCACCTAGAGAGCCTGGGCGTACTCGCGGGCGGCGTTGCACACGACTTCAACAACCTCCTGACCGTCATCCTGGGCAACATTGAACTCATGATGGAATCACCAGAGTTGCCCGAAGAGTCGCTCATGAGTCTGGGGTCAATGATGGATGCGGGCACCCGAGCGCGAGATCTTGCTCAGCAAATGCTGGCCTATGCGGGTCGGGCCCACCGCGAAACCAGCACGCTGAACTTGGCCGATTTTGCGCTCGACATCGATCGGGGTTGGGCCCATGACCTTCTACAGAAAATCCAAGTCGACTTTGAAATCGAGCCGAACCAAGTTTTTCCGGTAGACGTCGACCCCACACAAATCCAACAGGTGATACTCAATCTTTTGACTAATGCTCGAGATGCGGGTGCAAGCGAGATTAAAATTTCGGTCGGCGTAACCAAGCCGCAGCCAGCAAGCGGTTCGGAAGCTTGGTCCACTTCACCACGGCGATGCTGGCTTAAGGTGAGCGACAACGGCTCAGGAATGGAGGCCGCTCAGATCGAGCGCATTTTTGAGCCTTTCTATACAACACGTGAAATGGGAACCGGCCTTGGGCTCGCAGCCTCCCGGGGCATTATGCGGGCCCATCGAGGAACGCTTGAAGTTGAATCCCTTGTCGGATCCGGCAGCTCTTTCCTAATTCAGCTTCCTCGATCAGATCGGGCAGTGGAGATTCGCGCCTCCGAAAACCCGGGCGAATTAGTCCAGGTCGATGAGCCGCAGGATGTGATGGTCGTTGAAGATGAAGTGCTCGTCGCGAAACTCGTGGAAGAAATCCTGCGGCAAAGCGGGCGACACGTGACGATGTTTCACAGCCTATCCGCTGCGAAAGCCCAACTCGATCTCCTCGATCTGAACCGATTCAAATTCGCGCTGATCGACGTCACGCTCAGTGACGGGAGTGGACTTGAGGTAGCCACCGAGGCACGAAAGAGGCGCCCGGGTCTGCCCATTATTTTAATGAGCGGCTATGACGCCCGGAATGCGCTCAGCAATCAAAGCCTGGGGGATACCGTTGAGTTCTTATCCAAACCGTTTTCCCGGGGCTCGCTCCAGATTTCAATCGACAAGGCCCTTGCAAGCGCGCCCCGGGATTGACCGGTGCGCCACC
Organism: bacterium TMED88; assembly: GCA_002171515.1. GTDB lineage: Bacteria > Myxococcota_A > UBA9160 > UBA9160 > UBA4427 > TMED88. Next base: position 9,407 of record NHEP01000041.1, read on the forward strand.
CACCACCCGAAGGGGGACAGGGGCCAGTCCCGCCCGCAGAGTTGATCGTCAAGCTCGAGATGAGAGCCCCTCGGAAAAAAGCGGAGTGCCTCGGGCCCCAGCTCAGAGGACCGCCGTTTCAATCCTAAGAGGAAAGCCGTATCTTCAGAAATCGTGATGATTGGACAGCGCTCTTACATCAATACAAAAGGTGAGGTCCTCGCTGATTTTCTCGCTCAGCGAAGGACCGGGATCGAAGCGTCTGCAAGTCACCGAGGCGTCGATCCCGACATCGTCGAGGAGGCGATTAGGGATGTTCTCGACCAGGGTTTCGTCATCCTCCCGGATTTGATCGGCCCTCACATCGTCGAGGCCATTCGCAATGAAACCGCTCCTCTTCTGACTCACGACGGCCGGACAATCTTTGAAGGTTACAAAACAAGACGTATCTACTCCGTGATCGAGAAGACCTACTCGTGCAATCCGATTGTCGAACACCCTCTAGTCCTCGCACTTCTCGATCAGCTCCTGATGCCTCAATACCTACTCTCCCAACTCCAGGTCATCGATGTTCATCCTGGTGAAGTCCGGCAGCCGCTCCATCATGACGACGGCTTTTATCCCTTGATGCGGCCGCGACCGGCAGTGGGCGCTGCTTTGATCTGGGCACTCGATGACTTCACCGCGGAAAATGGTGCGACTCTTGTCTGTCCAGGGAGTCATCGCTGGGGAGATATAGATCCGGAAAACATTGATGTAGAGAAGATGGTCCCTGCTGTCATGAGGTCGGGCTCGGCTGTTTTCTTCCTTGGAACGGTTTGGCACTGCGCAGGCCCAAACAACAGCCTGACGCCCCGACTCGCTGCAACAACCCAGTACTGCGAGCCCTGGGCCCGCCAGCAAGAAAACTACAGTCTTGCCATATCGCGTCATCGAGCCCGCGAGTGCAGCGACACAATTCAATCGCTTCTCGGATACAGCATGCAATTTCCGTTTATTGGGTTCGTCGACGGTCGCGACCCCAAAAGACTTTTGCGAGACGGGATGGAATAACCGATCCCCGACTTCAATTCGCACAAGTGAAATGAAGGCCGGACCCTAAGAATTCCGAAAACTCTCTCTCGACTCTTCTTTCAGGGCGTCCTGATTCCCTGCGACGAGCCCCGCTCAATCAGGCGCGGACTTCCCCACCACGCGACCCCCAACCGACGCTGAGGACCTTCAGGAACTACCTCGAAGCGGAGCGTGGCGGACTCGCCTCCCCATCTACTCAAGTCGATCTGATAGTCGGTCCATTTCCCGGAATCTTCGCGGCGCATCTGATCATATGAAATGGAAAAGAGCCTTTCGAAGTCTCCTGAGGTTTTGATGAAGACGTCAAACCGCGACCGAGCGACTTGGTAAAAGGGATGAGCACCCACAAAGAGAGCCCCGACCCCGAGGCTGAACTCGAGAACTGCGTCCGCTGGCACTTGAAGCGAATAGTCAATGCCTCCCCCCTGCGCGCCAACGGGAACAGCCAGCGGCCGCCGATTGAATCGGGTTTCGAACTTCAATGGCTCGCGCCTGAACTCACTCCGGCGCCCAGAAAAGTCGCGAACAAAGCGGCGGCCAAGATCCGTCCGGCTATATAAGTCGACCAAAGTCGCCCCACGATCGGGACCCCGCCGGAGAACAAAGACACCAGCACCTGCTTTAATAAACGCGTTCGGAACACTAAAGTGTTGCTCAAGATACTTTTGAGTTTCCGGCAGGCTTTCCCGCAGATACTGCGTATTGGGTGAATCGGCGTCGCTCATCACGACGTACCGAACCTTACCAAGCGTTCGAAGCAATTCCGGATCTTGGATATCGGTCAAGCCGGGCATCACACCGCCATAGCGAGTCGGGTTTTGAGTTGCTGTCGCTTCATAGAGCAGAGGCTCCGCTCGAGCGACCCAGATGAATTCTCCAGGCTCCACAGATTGTCTGAGATAATCGATGACGCGTCTGAAATCAGGATTTTGAATGACGGGGCTGACTGGGCGAAGCTTCACAAAAGGCGGCGCAAACGGTGGGCCTGCCGCCCCCTCAAGGGTCAACCACATCCATGCACTCGCGCCAACCAAAACGAAAAGACCACTGGTTGCGAGGGCTCCAGCAAAGGGCCTTCCCATGCGTTGCGCCCAAGGCGCGACCGTCGCGACCAATAATCCGAAAGAGACTGGCAATGCATACACGAGGTGGCCCCAATCGGCCCGGGGATACATTTGGACCCAGAGTGCCACCACAAGCGCGCTGAGATAGAAAAGCGCATTGGGCGTCTTCCGAAGCAGGAAATGGCGAAAAATAACCATTCCCAACGCGAGTCCGGGAAGGCCATAAAGAATCTGAGTGAAGGTCACCACGGGCCATGAGGGCGGCCCCACAGTTCGGAATAAATTCGACCAAGCCCAGGGCAGATAGTGGCCGGCAGGCAGGTCCGAATCAAGCGATCCGACAGGGATAAAATTGATGTAGGGCGAACCAAAGGATTCGCCCAATCGAAACGGCATCAATCCAACCGCATCAATGAACGGCCATAGATTCCCCTGAACGCCGTAACGGATCAGCACCAGAGCAAAAACAAAGAGGCCCCCACCCGCCACCCAAGTCGCAATCCGAAATCGTCGAGAGGGTGTGGCGGTCCAGCCGATCAAACAAAAAAGGCCAAGGATCAACACCAGTCCCACATTCTGCTTTGTCAGGGCAACGGCCCCCATCGCGCAGCCACAAGCAAAAGCCCAGCCAAAAGACTCATTTGAACGAACAGCACAGTAGGTGGCCAGGACGGCAAGATACATAGCAATCGTTGAGTAGAAAAAGAGGCTGAGCATTGGAAAGAGAAGAATCGAGGCAAGTGCCATTGCCCAGGTGGCCAGATGCGTCAGCCATCCTGCCTCTGTTGATCGAACAATCTGGTAGAAAGCCCCGGTACATAACCCCGCTAGGAGAACCACGACTCCACGCCCGGCCTCTACACCATTCCCGAACAGACGAGCCATCAAGGCCAGCACTTCAAAAGGCAGGGGCCCAGTGAAGAACACCAAATCTTCATAAAGCTGCTCGCCGCCCACCATGCGTCCGGCAAAGTGCACAATCAGCCCCTCTTCGAGCAGGTTCGGCTCGAAATACATTACTGAGCTGGCACAGAGGGCACCCAAAACGACATACAACCAGGTCGCCAGGCGATCTCGTTTTAGAATCAACACTCCAGTTCTCGCGAACTCCGCCCGAGTCCTCAAACGGACCACCCCTTCCCCCTACCCTATTGGGAACGCGATCGCGTAAGGGGTCGGCCAAGCCGAGCCCTTTCCGGAAAGTCTGCGTAGTCGTTGGTCACCAAAATACCTCGACCAGAGACGTTTCGCCCGAATCCGCCCCCGCGGACCCAACGGAGTATTCAAGTGACTGCCGGAGGACGCCGCACTATGCTCAGTGAACTCGTTGCCTGGGAGGCCTTGAACATTCAATGTCCAAAAACGTCTGCGAACAGTTGATTTCAATCCTTCAAGACGTCGGTGCAGAGCATATTTTCGGCGTCACTGGGGACGCTCTCAACCCGTTCCTCGATGGCCTCCGCCGACAAAAGCAGCTCCGCTGGATTGGCGTCCGCCATGAGGAGGTTGCAGGCTATGCGGCGGCGGCTCAATCCCTCATCACGGGTGGCCTCGGCGTCTGTGCAGGGACTGTGGGCCCTGGAGCGCTTCACCTTCTGAATGGCCTCTACAATGCCAAAAAGGAGGGGGCGGCGGTCCTTGCGATCACAGGCCAAGTACCTCGTGCCGAATCGGGCACTGGCTTTTTCCAGGAGGTCGATCTCTCCAAGGTCTTCGACGACGTTTGCGTTTTTCAGCATACGATTGATTCACCGGACCAAATGCCGAGAGTCGCGCAACTCGCAATCCAAGAAGCCATTGCGAATCGCGGCGTCGCGAGGCTTGAGATTCCGGCAGACGTCGGGCCGCTGAAGGTTCCCAGTTCGTCCCTGGCGCATGAAATCTTTCGCCCGCAATCCACCATGGTGCCCTCAAGGACCGACTTAGAACAGGCTGCGGATGTCCTCAATAAGGCCCGCAAGCCGACAATGCTCGTTGGAAGTGGCTGTCGCGGCGCCCGAGACGCCGTCCTCGCGGTCGCAGAAAAGCTCCAATCTCCGATTGTCCACGCCTTGAAGGGCGCCGATGTCATGGAGCATGAGCATCCCTTGTGGGTTGGGTTAACCGGGCTCTTAGGTACGCCGGCCGGATACCATGCGGTCGAAGAGTGTGATGCGCTTCTCATGGTAGGAACCGATTTTCCTTACAGCGTTTTCTATCCTTCTGGGAGACCCATCGTTCAAATTGACATTGAACCGAAACATCTCGGTAAGCGCTGCGCCGTCACGGAAGGCCTTCTGGGCCACGCAGAGCCATCCCTCGAAGCGCTGCTACCGCTCTTGGAAACCAATCCCAATAGCGACCACCTTCATTCCATTCAGAATCGCTTTAAGAAATGGCGGAACCGGAATCGAAAGAAGTACTCACTCAAAAGCAAACACCGGCCGCTTCATCCTCAGATTGTGGCCCAAGCCTTGAGCGATCGGGCGGCCGACGACGCCATCTTCGCCGTCGATGTCGGCGAGTGCACCGTGTGGTCGGCGCGCCACCTAGAACTTAAGCGCGAACAGCGTATGATCGGGTCATTCAACCACGGCTCTCTTGGGGCCGCCTTCCCCTCGGCTCTCGGCGCTCAGTCGCTCGACCCAAATCGACAGGTGATTGCCCTTTGCGGAGATGGCGGTTTCGGAATGAGCCTTCAAGACTTTGTCACCGCAGTCCGTTATGACTGGCCTCTCACGGTCATCGTATTCAATAACTCCACGCTTGGTTTCGTCAAGATAGAAATGGAAGCCACTGGGTATCCGGAATATGGTGCAGCGACCGATTTGCTCAATCCAGACTTTGCGAAGTGGGCGGAGGCCTGTGGCGGAGTCGGCTTTTCGGTCAGAGAACCGGCAGAACTCGCGGACGCACTCGATCAGGCTCTTGCGATGAAGCGCCCATGCATCATTGACGTTTTCGTTGACCCCGGAGAGCTGACAATGCCACCCCATATTGCTCCCGCGCAGGCATGGGGATTCAGCGTCTCAAAAATCAAAGAGATCATCAACTACGTCGGGGATCGATCCTAGACAGAGCAGCCTACCCTCCACTCATCACAGAGAACGCCGAAACCAGGGCGGAACGCCCGAACCAAAAACATGGATGGCTCGATTAAAAGGAGCGAGCCCCTCGACGTCGTATTCGGACGCGGCGTAAGCGATATCCTTGAGCAGGACATCAAACTCACCCCCCCCGACAGAATTTTGCAAGTCTCGCTGGCTCGCCTGATCGAGCCGATTCCATTCTTGCCTCAACATCTCGAGACACCAAACGCGGTATCGAGATGTCGGAACACGGGCGTAGCGAGTACCCTGAATGACCAAGTCGTACCTCGCAGTACCCCGAGAAAAAGCCTCGGCATTCTGCCGGAGCTGCGAGAGATGTGTTTCAGAGATCTCTCGAACAAAACCGAGCAACAACAAATCCGGCGAAATCAACTCACCACTTGAGGCGCGATCAGCTTTTTCATTCCACATACGGGCGACCCATTCGTAAACCGCCGGGGCGCGCGTTCGCATGATCTCCGCTGGAGTAGGGTCTTGGCCGAAATGCCTCAACATCGGACCCATCAGACCGAAATCAGCCAGAGTGGGACGCTCTCCCAGAACAAAGGGACGGGTCTCAAAGAGGCCTTGCAAGTGATCGATCGCGGCGAGGTAGGTCGAATCCGCGTGGGCCCGAGACTCCCGACGAACTCCGTCACCCCGGACGAATCCTAGAAACTGCCGTGCTTTAAGCAAACGAATCCCGAGCCACCTAGGAATTCGGCTGGTTCCCGCCATCTGGTCCTGATAGATCGCTTCAGCGGCATAACATCGATCCGCGTGATAGCTCCATCGATAGTGCATCGCGGGACGCCAGAGCCACTCATCTGCGTAATCTTCGATGAGGTGAGCCAAAAACCTCATCACGGGCTGAGACGGATAAATACTTCCGTCCAGCCGCTGGGACTCGAACCACGCGATCAGCGGCGTCGTATCCGTCGCCCAACGACCATCTACGACCCGCACGACCGGCATCTGTGAGACGCCGGTATGTGCCCGAAGTCGCTTTTGGTTTCCGACGGTTGGGTGATTTACATAGGGAATCGCTCGATAGCGAAAATAGGTCTCAAGCTTGCCCGTGTAGTACGAGATATTGCATCCGTAAATCTCAACCATTGATCACGGCCTCCGCATTGAAGCCCAGGCCCCACAAACCACTCTCCGGGAGCGGATCTAAATTTATGCCGCATCGCCCGACCAGTCGACACCCCATGTGTGGGAAATCCCTGCGCTGAGATCACTCTAGACCACGCTTTGAATGCCTGAGGGCCTCCAAACCAAAGCTGCCCCGAATGCTTCGGGATTAGGCTTTAGCTCAGCGTACAAAGCTGTTATAAAAGAGGTGGTCCGCGGGAGAGTCGATGAGCCGAATCGTCAAATTTTACGGCAGCATCATCGGGAAGAAAGCTGTGGTTGCGGTCACAGGCTTGATGCTTCTCGGCTTCCTGATTCTGCATTCAATCGGGAATCTCAAGGGCTTCCTGCCCCCCAATTCAGCGGGTGAGCCCGACATTGATGTCTACGCGCACTTCCTCACCGTGATGGGCGAGCCGCTCCTTCCCGACATGGTGGCCCTCTGGGCCATACGAATCATCCTCCTCGTCGCGCTGACATTGCATGTTGTCACGGTCAGCAAACTGGCCGCCCACAATCGCCGAGCGCGGCCAGTGGCCTATCGAAACCATAAACATGTCGCCGCCTCGCTGCCTGCTCGATGGATGTTTGTCACGGGAGGCATCATCCTCACGTTCCTCATTATTCATCTATTGCAGTTCACCACAGGAACAATTGATCCGACCCCAATTGTGTATGGATGCGTTTACTCGAACCTCTACTACGCATTCCAAAAATGGTGGATCCTTCTTTTCTACATAGGTGCCCTATCGATGGTTGGACTTCACGTATTTCATGGGGCTTGGAGCGCCTTTCAAACCTTGGGAATCGATAACCCCGACCGCAACCGAAAACTTCGTGGTTTCGCCCTCGGAGCCGCTGCCTTCTTGGTGATCGGCTTCCTCTCACTGCCCACGCTGATGTACTTCGACGTGATGAAGCACCCGAATGCGTATGGCGAATCCTGTGTCGTGTCGGACGGGCGGGCGGAGTAAAGCATGGACTTAGATGCCAAAATTCCCGAAGGGCCCATTGCGGATAAATGGACTCGACACATCGACGAAATCCGTCTGGTCGGCCCCAGAAATCGCTCCCATTACCGAGTCATCATCGTGGGCTCCGGCCTAGCGGGCGCTTCCGCAGCCTCATCGATGGCCGCCATGGGCTACAAGGTCGACTGCTTCTGCTTTCAGGACAGCCCGCGACGCGCCCACAGCATCGCGGCTCAAGGTGGAATCAACGCCGCCAAGAACTACCGGAACGATGGAGATTCGATTCATCGCCTTTTCTACGACACGCAGAAAGGGGGCGATTTTCGATCTCGCGAAGCCAACGTATGGCGCCTGGCTGAACTATCTACAGCCATCATCGACCAAGCTGCGGCCCAGGGCGTGCCCTTTGCGAGGGAATATGGTGGCATGTTGGCCAACCGTTCCTTTGGCGGAGTGCTCGTTGAACGCACTTTCTACTGCCGAGGCGAGACCGGGCAGCAGCTACTCCTGGGAGCCAACTCGGCTCTTGCTAAAGAAATTGCTGCTGGGCACGTCAATATGCACACCCGGACAGAACTGCTGGATATTGTGGTGGTGGAGGGACGGGCTCGCGGCATTGTCGTTCGAGACCTCGTCACAGGGGCCATCTCATCTCATGCAGCCGACGCGGTGGTCCTGGCGAGCGGGGGATACACGAACGTCTTCAACCTCTCGACCAACGCCAGAGGTTGCAATGTTACGGCGACGTGGAGGGCGCACAAACGGGGGGCAGGATTCGCCAATCCTTGCTACGTGCAGATTCACCCGACTGCAATTCCCGCGGCCGGCGAGCACCAATCCAAGCTCACTCTGATGAGCGAAAGCCTTCGGAACGATGGTCGAATCTGGGTTCCCAAGAAGAGCGGCGATGAACGAAAGCCCTCGGAAATCCCTGAAGAAGAAAGATATTACTACCTTGAGGAACGGTACCCGCGATTCGGCAATCTGGTTCCTCGCGATGTCGCATCCCGCAACGCGAAGGATGTATGCGACAAAGGCATGGGGGTCGGCCCCACTGGGCAGGGAGTCTACTTGGACTTCCGAGACGCGATCAGTGAAAAAGGCGCAGAGGTCATTGAGACCCGGTACGGAAATCTCTTTGACATGTATGAAAGAATTGCGTCCGACAACCCGCGCGAAACGCCGATGAGAATTTTTCCGGCCCCTCACTATGCAATGGGTGGGCTCTGGGTTGATTACAATCTGATGACGACGATGCCCGGTCTTTTTGCAATCGGCGAAGCTAATTTTTCTGACCACGGCGCCAACCGACTGGGAGCCAGCTCGATGATGCAATGTCTGGCCGACGGCTATTTCGTCATTCCCATTACGATTGGTGACTACCTAAGCCGGCACCCGTCCAGTGAAATCGGAGCTGACCACTCAGCCTTTCGAGATGCTGAAAAAGAAGTGCATGAACGCACTGAACGTCTCCTGGCAATCCCCGGTAACCAACCCGTTGAAGTCTTCCACCGAGAGCTCGGGAAGCTGATGATTGATGAGTGCGGGATCTCTCGAAATGCCGAGGGGCTGCAGGACGCCCTCAAGAAAATTCCGGAGTTGCGAGACCGTTTTTGGCGAGAAGTTCGAGTGCCCGGCAGCGGAGGGCAGTTCAATCAAAGCCTGGAGCATGCCGGCCGGCTCGCTGACTTCTTGGAGTTTGCCGAACTGATGTGCCACGACGCCCTGGACCGGGATGAATCCTGCGGGTGTCACTTCAGAGACGAGCACCAGACCGAAGACGGCGAAACGCTGCGCAACGACGAAGACTTTGCCTTCGTGTCGGTCTGGGAGCATCGGGGCGTCGGGGAACAGCCGATCCGACACAAGGAACCCTTGAAATTCGAGGCTCTGCCCCTGGCTCAAAGGAATTACAAGACATGAAGTTTAAACTCGAAATCTGGCGACAACAGAATGGCCAAGACACAGGAGCGTTCGTCACCCACGAAGTCGATGATGTCAGCCCCGACACCTCTTTCCTCGAGATGCTCGACATTCTCAATGAGAATCTCACGCAAACTGGGGGTGAGCCCATCGCCTTTGACTCCGACTGCAGGGAAGGCATCTGCGGGATGTGCTCCTTGGTGATCAACGGCGAGGCCCATGGACCGAAACGCGCGACGACGACATGTCAGCTGTACATGCGCCATTTCCCAGATGGGGCCTCGATCACCGTCGAGCCGTGGCGATCGGGTGCATTTCCGGTGGTCCGGGATCTTGCGGTAGACCGTTCTGCCTTCGACCGCATCATGCGAGCCGGTGGATACGTCACGGTTCACTCTGGACCCAAACCGGATCCAAACGACGTGCCTGTCAATCCTGAAATCTCGGAAAAAGCCCTCGATGCATCGACCTGCATCGGCTGCGGGGCATGCGTGGCGGCCTGTCCCAACGGAGCAGCCATGCTTTATACGGCTGCGAAAGTCTCTCACCTCTCCCTTCTGCCACAAGGGCAACCTGAGAGATATGAACGGGTTCAAAAAATGGTGAACCAAATGGAGAAAGAAGGATTCGGAAGCTGTCGAAACTATGGCGAATGCGAAGCCCAGTGCCCCAAGTCCATCAGCATTGACTTCATTGGGCACATGAATCGCGAGTTGCTCCGCGCCACCGTTGTCGAGCCGGATGATCTCCGGGGCGACATGAAGACCCAATAAGAACTTTCCGACTGACAGCGATCAGCGGTGCGGGTGCGCCATTTTTTCTGGCTGGACGAGTTTGTCGAACTCTTTGGCATCTAAAAAGCCCAGTTCGACACAGGCCTCTTTCAGAGTAGTGCCATCCTCTTGGGCCTTATGGGCGATCGCGGCCGCTTTGTCGTACCCGATGTGGGGTGACAATGCCGTCACCAGCATTAAAGAGCGCTCCACCAAATATTCGATCCGTTCTCGGTCCACCTCGAGCCCTTCAACCAAAAACTCAGTAAAGCTTTTACAGGTGCCTTCAATAAGGGAAATGGAATGCAGGAGGTTAGCCGCCATCACGGGCTTGAAGACATTGAGTTCGAAATTGCCCTGTGATGCAGCCACTCCGATCGCGACATCGTTTCCCATGACCTGAACAGCCACCATCGTCATGGCTTCACATTGGGTTGGATTCACCTTGCCGGGCATGATGGAAGAACCGGGCTCGTTCGCCGGTAATTTGAGCTCACCGAGACCAGAGCGGGGGCCGGAACCCGCCCAGCGCACGTCGTTTGCAATTTTCATCAACGCGCCGGCCAGAACACGGAGGGCGCTAGAAACGGCGGCCATCGCATCATGGGCGGCGAGCACCGAGAACTTATTCGCAGCAGACTCAAATGCCATTTCTGTTTCTTCAGCGATCAGGGCGGCGCAGCGTTCGGCGAAGCCCTTTGGAGTATTCAAGCCAGTCCCAACGGCTGTTCCCCCAATGGCTAACTGATAGAGCCCCGGAAGCACATTTTCCGCTAGGTCGATGGCTGCATCCAGCTGCGCGACATAGCCAGAGAATTCTTGCCCCAAAGTCAACGGAACAGCGTCTTGAAGATGCGTTCTTCCAATTTTTACGATTTTTTCAAAATCTCGACTCTTCTGATCGAGCGCATTTCGGAGTTTGCGAACCGCGGGCAGCATCTCTTTCTTGAGCAATCCAGCACTGGCGACGTACATTGCGGTCGGGAACGTATCATTCGATGATTGAGAACAGTTGACGTGATCATTCGGGTGCACGGGATCTTTGCTGCCCAGAACCCCACCCGCTATCTCGATTGCACGATTCGAAATCACTTCATTCACATTCATATTTGTTTGCGTACCGCTGCCCGTCTGCCAAATTCTGAGCGGGAATTGATCATCAAGCTTTCCAGCGATCACTTCGTCGGCGGCCTCGATGATCCAGGCGGACCGCGTCTCGTCCAATGCGCCAAGTTCGCAATTCGCTTTTGCTGCAGCCTTCTTCAACAAGCCTAGGCCATGGATCACCTGAATCGGGATTCGATCTCGATCCGGCGAGCCGATTGAAAAATGAAGCAGCGAACGCTGGGTTTGCGCCCCCCAGTAAACATCATCAGAAACCTGGACCTCCCCCATACTGTCTGTCTCGGTCCTCGTCTTCTTGGCCACAGAACATCTCCTTTGCCAGGGCGAACAGGATGCCGACTTTACCGGGCAAGCTCCCACAGCCAGCCGGGAGTCAAGCCAATCAAATCGGGGTGGAGTCGACGAATTCTTGGTTCGATTCCTCGATGCTCTTACCGGAAGCCAGATCAACCAAGATCCGACCACCGATTGCGTTGGGGGCGAAAACCATGTCTGCTCTCGCCAGCTTGAGTCGCGGGATGGCCGCCCTTGAATTTGCAACCGCCAACACCGAGATATCCGGATTGATATCCTTGGATACGAGGGCAATAAAGGCATTCTCGCCATCATCTTCCTTGGCGGCGATCACAAGCCGGGCGTCCTTGACACCGGCCCGAGTCAGAATCGATTCCTCGCACGCATTGCCCACAATGACCAGATTCATTTTCGAATCGTCTTCTTGCTCTTCTCCCTTGTCCATGATGTGGGTAAAGGGGATTCCTTTCGTAACAAGCTCCTCGGCGGCGTCCCGGGAAAGCGGGCCATCTCCAGCCAGGATGACGTGATTTTTTCGAGACATCTTTTTCTCCTCCGGCCGAAACATTCGGACCAACTCGCCCGAGAGGGCTGGACCCACGATCGAGGCGGTAATCGTTGCAAAAATAGACAGGCCCACCACGATCAGGGAGACGACGAACAGACGACTTTCAAAGGTCACGGGACTGATGTCCCCATACCCAACAGTCGAGATCGTCACGATCGTAAAATAGAAAGCACTCGCAAGGTCGGAAATTTTTGGATGAAAGCCGCGACCGAGGAGAAGTGTTCCAAAACTCCCATACGCCACGACTGTCCCGAGGGTCGCCGCCGAGAAAAGAAAGTTCGCCCCAGCAGCCCGACGATCGAATCGCTTGCGAAAAGCCCAAGCCGCAACCAACATCGCTCCAGGCAAAAATAGAGTCGTTTGCCACTTTTCCTGGAGGACGTTGACCAAAACTGTAATGGCCATCAACAACACGGCGAAGGACCACGCGACCGAAAGCCGCCATAGGAGACCGAGTCCGACCAGAACCAGCAAGCCGCCCAGGAAAACTTCACTCCCGCTTCCGAGAGCCCACAGCGAGGAATCGAGTTCGAGCAGGGGTTCGAGGCCTGAGAGGGCGATCGCTGGATAGCTCTGGCCGTCGATGACGTTCAGAACGCCGGCCACAATCACCGCAGATCCCAGCGGGACCTGAGGCCACAGACTCCTGAGGGAGCCCAGCAGCGCTTTCCCCTTCCCCTGCCGCATCCGGCTAGTCACCATCCCTTCAATCTAGCCATGTTCTGACACGGTTCGACCGATTGGCGCCTTTTTTTTTGTGCGGCTTAGGATGCCGGGGGCGAATCATCGGAAGGCGCGCTCCCCGGGAAGCACCCCCTTGGTTCAATCGAGATCATCGGGCCGGAGAATGCCTTCACGGGAAACTAGATCCCGGTGGAGCTCAAGCAGGGCCTCATAGGCGCCCGCCGGCGCGGCCGACTCAGCATCAAGCGCTCGACTCAACCAAGCCTCTCGGGTGAGTGCCTTCAGGCCGAGAATCCCGAGTGCGCGACCGAGAAGAGGCCCCACACGCTGGCGAGCCACTTCATCCGTTGTGGGCCTGCGCCAGCAGAGGTAGACCTGGGGACCATCAGAGGTCGGCGGCTGGGGGGTTTCAGGCGTAATCCGGTGCACCGCCCGCTCTGCCACAAAGACGTCAATCGTGGGATTCAACCGGCCTCGTTCCCCCTCTCCCGGTGCGCGGAGATGATCCAACTCAGCCGGGTGCCGCTCGGCCCGAACGGCAGCACGCTCGTAGTTGAGCAGGTCGTGGTCCGGACAACCCGACGAACTCGCCCAGGCCAGAAATTCATCGGGCACGCACGGGTACTGAAGAGTTTGGGGTCCGTTGGACCGAAAGAAGGAATCCATCATTTCTTCGAGAGCGGCAGAGCCCATAACCGATCGAAAACGAGGAAAGGCGACCTCAAGAATGTCCAAATGGATCTTTCGAGTGAAGCCTCGATAAAGATCTGCGCGCGGAAAGGGCGGCGGACCCGGATCAAAATCCAAAACAAAGCGAACCAGTGACTCACCCGGCAAAGAAAACCCCATTGGCAATCCTGCGAATCTGCTCGACCTCCACCAATAACTCTTCAATCGGAGGGAAGTGCCCATCTCTTTCAATCAGGATGGGAACAGGCCCTGTTCGCTTAAGCGCTTCCGCGAGCAATGCATAGACTTCATCCAAAATGGCTTCGCTATGCGTATCGACTCGGAGGCCATCGGGCCGACGTTCGTGGCCCGCCATATGAATCTGAAGTGTAGCCTCGAGGGGCATCCGGTTGAGCATCTCGTAAGGGTCGAATTCGAAGTTACGAGCGTTGACGTAAAGATTATTTAAATCGAGTAGCAGGCCGCAGCCCGAGCGCTCGACCACTTCAGTCACAAAATCGGCCTCGTCCAGCTCGTCTTCCGGCCAGGACCCATAAGCCGAAACATGCTCGACCGCCATCGGCAACCCAAGGGCCCGGCTCACACCATCCACTCTCTCCGCGCAGTGACGAGCGCAGGACATTGTTCGAGGCAGGGGCAATAGCTCGTGACTATGGCGGCCATGGGCCGAGCCGATGCATAGATGGTCGGAGTAGTGAGGTGTACCTAAATCCGAAAGGAATTGAGCGAGCTCCTCGAGATAGACTGGATCCAACTTATCGTCGCCACCCAACGAAAGCGCGAGACCGTGGGCGATCACCGGCCATTTGGCCATCGCTTTTTGCAACAAGCGCCGCCGAGGTCCACCGAAACCAAGATAGTTCTCTGGGGCCAGTTCGACGAAGTCAATGCTTCCTGAGGGTGCCGAGAAAAGGCTCTCCGCGAGCGCTCGACGAAAGCCGAGGCCCACGGAGAGTCCCTTGTCCAAGTCGGCTATTCGTGCCCCTTGCAATCGCCTTCCTTGCAGCTGCCCTCAGAGCAGCTGCCCTCAGAGCAGCTTCCATCCTGATCATCGGCAGACTGCACCACGGCTGAATCAAGAACTTCACTATCCAGTTCCAGACTGCCCGCTTTATCAGCCCCCGAGAGGGCCAGAAGTGCCGCCGCAGCGGAGGGGGCTATCCACTTCTTCAATTCATCGGTCCGCTTTCCCAAGGGTCTATCCTTTCCGCACCGGGTTGAGACTCGGGGGGGTGCGTCGCCCCCGACGCAGGAGTGTATCAGCTGCCCCAGCGGCCGGAAGACAACTCCAGCAAAAGCCTCAAAGAACCCCCTCGGGTTTCATCCGTGGCTTCGCTGTCCGCACTTAGGCGACGAGCAGACGTTCGACCGCGCTAATCAGCGCCTCAAGACTGAAGGGCTTATAGAGAAAATCGGTGCGCGGGTCGGAAACGTCCGTGACGTCAAGCTGATCCTGCGCGTGACCGGATACATAGACGACTTTCAATTGCGGCATCGAGACACGAAGCCGAGCCACCATTCCCACCCCGCCGAGGCGAGGCATGATCACATCGGTCACGATCAGATCAATTTCATCCCCGTGACGAATGGCTAAATCGTAACCCCTCTCTCCGTCTTGCGCTTCGAGAACCCGGTATCCTTGCTGCGAGAGAGTCCTCACAACGAGGCGTCTGACCGAATCCATATCCTCGACCACTAAAATCGTCCCGGTCGCCCCACCCTCGCGACGCACCTGAGCCTGAGGTTCCGTGAAGTAGGTTTCGGCCTCCTCGGCTTGGGGCAGCAAGACCTTAAAGGTCGATCCAGTCCCCTCCTCACTCTCTACGAGAATCGTGCCGCCGCTCCTCCGTACAATCGCGTGGGCAGTTGAAAGGCCCAGACCCGTTCCCTCTCCCAGAGTCTTCGTCGTAAAGAAAGGATCAAAAATCCGTTCCATGGTGTGGGAGTCCATTCCCGTCCCCAGGTCCGAAACTTCCACGCAAACAAAATCGCCCGGCTCTAGCTCCTTATTCCCTGCGGCCCAAGCCGCATCGATCTCTAGGTTGTAGGTTCGGATCGAAATCTCGCCGCCATCGGGCTGCGCATCCGCAGCATTCAGAATCAGATTGAGTATGGCTTGTTCAAGACGAGCTTCGTCGGTGTAAACCATCCAGAGCTCTTCGCTCAACTCAAGGCCAATTTCGATTGAAGTCGGAAGGACATTTCGAATCATCTCATTCAAAAGCGAGATGACTTTATTGAGCTGAATATTCCTAGAATCGAGGCGATCGCGACGACTGAACGAAAGAAGCTGCTTGGTAATCGAAGCCGCCCGATCCCCTGCGTGGGCGATCTCTTTGAGCCCGGAGCGAACGTCGTCAGAAATATCGTCACGAAACAACAGAAGGTCGGTATGACCATTGATCGCCATCAAGAGATTATTGAAGTCGTGAGCAACACCGCCCGACAACCGACCGACTGCCTCAAGTCGGCGATTCAAATTAACCTGCTTCTCTTGGCGGGCGAGCTCTTCTCGAAGTCGATTTCGTTCGGTCAAATCACGGATGTAACCGATGAAACGAATCGACCCCTCGTCAGGGAGCCTTTGAACCGTCAACTCGACGGGAAATTCGCCGCCATCTTTTCGCATGGAATGCGTTTCGATCTTCACCCCCATAATCTCGCCTTCGCCGGTTTTAATATAATTGGCCAGACCTGCTATGTGGTCACGCGCGAATCGCGTAGGGATGATGACATCTTGAAGCTTGCGACCGACGGCCTCGTCTGCCGCAATTTTGTACATTTCTTCGGCGGCTGGGTTGAACATTTCGATCACGCTGTGCGCATCCGCTATCACGATGGCGTCGTTGGAAAGGTTCACGCTGCCTCGAAAAAGCTTGCTGCTTTTTTCAAGCGCTTCGTTTTTTTCGATCTCCTTATTCCGGGCCTCCGTCAGCTCATATGAAGACCGACGAATCAAGCGCGACACAATGGCACCCAATGCTGTGCAGAAGATGATCGCGAGGGCCATATTCAACGCCATCATCGCAGTTGTTTGCGTATTGCTTCCCGCAAGCGGGAGCCTCGGATCAAGAAGGGCCAGAGCCAACGTGGCCACCAGGCCAGCAGCACCGCCGAGGTAAGCGATTCGCGAGCCCAGCATGAGCCCTCCCACCAAGGGGACAACCATGAACCAGACGGCATAGGGAGACCGGATACCCCCTTCGTAGTAGGCGGGCGCAAAAGTGATCCCGATGCCGGTAATCACAAGCAGCCCCGCGCCCAATCGTGCCGAGCCCGTCAGGTAAACCACCAGGGAGGAAAAGATGAAGCCCGCGAGACCGCCCCAAAAAGCGAGCATGAGCACGAGCTCGACATCGGTCCTCAATGAGGTGTAGACATACCCCGCGCAGAGCGAAACGGTCGCCGTAATCGCGATAAAATGGATGAAGAGCTGCTGGATGCGCGGCCGAAAAACACCATCCCGGGCATCGCTCGTTGACAGACGCCCAGACCCAGTCACCCGAGACGTTTTCTCGATTTCTTCATCCGGCATTCCGCGTTTACCCAGGCAGCGAAGCGAGAAATACTAAAGCGGAGCCCGAGTGGCCCAGGGCACCGCAGCCCTCACACTCGCCGGGTCCAGCATTTGACCCGGGAGGGAGACCCCTCGCCTGTCCGATGGACCCGACGAAGTTAGACACCGGTCAGAGTACCCCATAGGGGCCTACCCCCATACGGGCTAAAACCCTATTCGGAATAGGGTTTTACCCCGAAGCCCTCGATCATTCGACCCGCCGGGGCAGAGACCAGCAGAGCCCCCAGCAAAACTGCAGCGACCGCATGCCGGGAACACACCGGGGCTCGATGCGATCCAAGGCTGATACACTGTCGTCGCGGGCTTTTTACCGCGAAGTAAAGGACTCTCGGCCATGCTTAAGATCATCAAAAAAACCTTTTCTGCGATCCGTGTCTTCGCTGGGCTCGCACTCTTGGGCATCTGGATCGGAAGCGGCTTTGCTTTCGCGGAACCGGCGTCACCGCCCCTGGCGCTGACGAACCAAGACGTTGGCCTGACCGCCGCTGAAATCGAGGCCAATCAACCCCCCTTGAACCCGACCGCGCCCGTGACCACCGCACCGACCCCGGCCACTCCGTCCGACCAGGCCGCGCAGCTCCGCGCCGCGGCCAACGAGTCTCAGATGCGAGCCCAGGTCGCTGCCCGTGAGGCCAAAGTGGCCACCGCCGCAGCGGAGGCTGCGGCAGCCGGCCAGATTCCCGGCGTGGGAAGTAATCAAGACGGACCACCGCGCTACGAAAGCTGCGTGGAAGCCTCGATCCGCCGCGGCCTTTCCCTCAACGGGTCCGATCGTCTCTGCCGGGCCGTGTTTCCAAAATCCACAGAGGCGCCTGAAACGACTGGGGATGACACAGCGCCCGCTTCCTAAGAGAAGTACTGAGCCGATGTGGCCGCCGCGATGAAGTTCTCACGCAGTTGGGCGGTATCCTGAATATCGGCATTCACGACGTCCAGTCCATGGGCCAAGACGTATGCGTAGCTTCGCTGAAAAGGCGAAAGCCGCGCCTGCAGCAGATTCTTCGGGTAGTAGGCATCGAAGGCGTCGAGTTTCTTCCACCAACCCAATACGGGCAGGCCCGAAAGATGGCGTGCCGCCTTCATGCCCACCAAGGCCATACCGGTGGCCCGCGCGGCCTCCAGCTTCGGCTGCAGTTCTTCCAGTGTTGGTGATCCCTTTAGGATCGACTTCGTTTCCCAGTCGTACCAACCGCCCGGCGTCACCGCGATCATCGCGAGGTCGTAGCGTCCTGTCTCCGTGGCGGCCTCAAGCACTCGGGCTGCATTTCGATGCGTACTGAGTCCTAGATGTTTCACTTTGCCCGCCGCTCGGGCGGACTCGAATGCCCTTAGGATCTCCTCGCTCTGAATCAAAGAAGGGTTGTCGCTGGCCATCAGGTAATAGGCATCAACGTAGTCAACCTGAAGATCTTCAAGACTCTGGTCAAGCCGCCGAGACCAGACCCGGGCTGCCTCCTGCGCTTGATCCCGGGTCACCCGCACATCCGGCTCAACAGCAATTTCGGCCACGGCTTTTGAGATCAGAAAGATGCGGTCCCGCCGACGCTTTAGGAAAGAGGCCAAATTGCGTTCGGCCCACCGGTAGTATCCCCGGTAACCGACATCGTAGACATTCACACCCGCCGAAAAGGCGGTTTCCAGAAGCTCCTCCCGGCCTCGGAGCATCAAGCTTGCCCCACACCCCATCACGAGACGGCTGGCTCGAAATTGGGTTCGACCGAGCGTCGTATAGGTCATGGCCGGCCAAGTCGAAGGATCGAGGGCTTCTTTGCCGGCATCGATTGCAGCCCGGGCATCACCGGAGGCCCAAAGGGTTCGACCTGCAATCCCAAGGGCCACCAGACCCTGCATAAAACGACGTCGACTGAGTCGATCCGCTCGGCCCTTTCCTTCAAGAAGCACAGCCTTCTCCTTTTCTTCGCGACCATCCGCTTCCGTAACTTCGAAGCAAGCCTTGGAGTCTTCCGTGGCCGGACAGCGCCGATTCCAAAACTGGCCTTTCCTAAATGTGCCACACTGAATCGGAATAGTGAAAAAGGAGCCGACCATGAGCCATTACAAAGTCTTCCAGTGGGCTACCGGCGTAGTCGGGAAATCGTCGCTCAAGGGCATCCTCAGACACCCCAAGCTCGAATTGGTCGGAGTCAAGGTTTACAACGAAGAAAAAGAAGGGCTCGACGCCGGGGAGATCATTGGCGGGGCGACAACCGGCATCATCGCTCAAAGGGATGTCGAGGCCGTCCTCAAGAGCGATGCGGATTGCGTCGTCTACTGTCCGTTGCCTTGGAGCCCCGACGACATCTGCCAAATTCTCGAGTCGGGGAAAAACGTGGTGACGCCCTGCCCTTACTTCTACCCCTTCATTCAGACTCCGGACATCGCCGATATGATCGACGCGGCAGCGCGGCGAGGAGGCGTCAGCTTTCTGTCTGCCGGGTGTAATCCGGGCGGAATCGCCGAACGCTTTCCGCTGACATTCAGCGGCTGGTGCAATCAAATCGATCGGATTCGCATGACCGAGTGCGGCGACTGCAGGACCTACAGCTCCGAAGGGGTCATGAAGCTCGTTATGAATATGGGCGCCACAGCGGAGGCAGCTGAAGCCAACCCATTAAAAGACATGCTGGCCAAAAACTGGTTCGAATCGATCGACATGGTGGCTGAGGGACTCGGCACTCGGGTCACCTCCTATGACGTTGAGCACAACTACATCCTCGCGAACCAGGACATCGAAACAGCTGTCGGTATCGTCGAGGAAGGGACCATCGCTCTGAATCACTACCTTCACACGGGACAGACAGAAGCTGGTGTCGAAATCATCCAAGAACAGATCTGGTATGTGGACGACATCCGACAGACCCGACTGCAACGCAAGATGGACATCCCGCGTGAATCGGGATGGCGCATCGCCCTTGAGGGCGATATCACCCTGAATATCGACATCGACTTCCCGCCTGACCTGACCCATGACGAACGAGTCGCTCAGGGGCTGAGCACCACCGCGTTCCACTGCGTCAATGCGATTCCCCTCCTGTGCGACGCGGAGGAACCCGGCTTCAAGACCTATCTCGACCTCAAGATGATTATGGGTTGCGTCGGCCCCTACGAACCGGGAAACTCGATCAGCCCACGATCAGCGTAGATGCAGATCCAGAGGTCCCCATACAAAGCAGGAACACCCGAATGGCGACTGAACGCGACGAACATGGATTCGATGCCCCGGCGCCGCTCGGGCATCCGGGGCGGCTGGGGCTGCCCGGGGGCCACTCGACCGGCCCCGAAATTGGAGAGCCCCTTCCGGACTTCTCTCTGCCCGACTCCAGCGGCCGCCCCATCCAACTGCATGCTGACCGGGATGGCCATAAGGCCGCCGTGGTCTTTTACCGATCAGCCGTTTGGTGACCCCCTTGCTGGACGCAGCTCGGTGAGCTGCGCGACGCCTACCCTGAATTCGAGCGGCACGGCATTCGGCTTTATGCCATCTCGTACGATGACCAAGAGGTCCTATCCGAATTCAGCCGCGAGCGAGGCATCCCGTACCCGCTTCTCTCCGACGTGGAATCGCGAGTCATCCGTCAATACGGAATTCTCAACGAGCAGATCCGACCGGGAGATATGCTTCTCCATGGGATCCCCTACCCGGGAAGCTACATCATCAACGAGCAGGGAATCGTCGTTGCGAAATTCTTTCACGACTCATATAAAAAGCGAGATAGCCCAGAAGCTTTGATCGATGCGGCGCTTGGCCAGATCAGCCTGGCTCCTGAAAGCTTACAATCGACCGCCGAGACCCCAGAGGTCCGCGTGACCGCCGCCATCCGCGGAGGCCAAGCCAGTATCCGACAAGGCATCATTCGACACCTTGTTGTCCGCTTCGAACTCAGCGAAGGCCTTCATCTATACGGACCGCCTGCCCCCACTGGCATGATCCCCGTTGACATTTCTATCCGGCCGCAACCCGGCTTGGAGATCTTGGAAGCGACCGTACCTCCTTCGCACCCCCTCAGACTGAAAGAACCCCCGATTGAGCTCAACGTCTGGGACGGCACCGTCGACTTCGTCATCCCTTTCTTCCCAACCGGTGTCATTGCCAGCGAAGTCCGACCCCTGGACCAGCCCTCCCTTCGCCTCGAGGTGACCGTTCGGTATCAAGCCTGTAACGAAGACACGTGCCTGCTTCCGCGTACGGAATCCTTTCTCTTCGAATTGCCCCTCGATGTAATCGATGTGCCGAACATTTCACTTCATACAGGGCACGGCCAGCGCGAGGGCTCGTATGACGGAAGCCGGCATCTCAGACGCCTCCTCATCCGCAAGATCCGGCGTAACCCGCTGGGCTTCCTGCGCTACATCGGCACCCATATTCGCCTTGAGGCCGCAGCGTGGATCCGACGGATGCGGGCAGGCTGAGCACCGAAACGCCTCGGGGCGATCTCCACCTGAACGGACCCAGCCGTGATAGTCTCAGGATGTTCGATTTTGATCCCTCCGGGTTCGCCCTTTGACGACGGCCCGGCTGGCCTGGGAGCCATAGTGCATTGAGTCGACGTGCCCTCATCATACTTTTGACCGCCGTATTCATCGCGGTGGGCGGGATCTGGGCCATCCAGTCGAGCCACTCCGGGCTGAACCCAGCCGGCCCTCGGGTCACAACCGAGCGGACTGACGCCTCGGTCGAAATCGCGAAGGGCAAGGCCGATCCCGGTGCCTCAAGGCCGCAGCCCCCACGCCCGCCCCCTGCGGCACCCGATGCACCGGGATCCCCCACTGAGAAACTCGCCCCGGGGCGTCAAGGCTCGCAGGCTCAAACCGCGCAGGGCTGCCTGCTGGAACGAGACGCTTCGGGTCGAAATCGCCTGCAGCACTGTGCCGCTGAAGGTCCTTTTGCTGAAGGCGAAGAAGGGGCTCGCGCTTTTCTTCGCCAGCATGCAGTAGAACTCGGCCTTGAATCAGACCTGGCCGATCTCGATACCGTGGAAGTCAAGCACGGCCTCGTCTCGACGCGAACGCTCTTCAGCCAGAGTCTCGAAGGCCTGCCGGTTCACGATGCCCACATCTCGGTCAACCAAGGCCCCGGCGGAACCGTCAATGCGGTCCACAGCGACTACCGTCCGTTGGTTCCGGCCGGCCCAGCGCGGCCCAGCCTGACCTCCGCGGAAGCGGAGCAAATCGCTCGAACACAAGCGCAAGTCTCCTCCCTGAGGCAGCCGTCGGTCGAAGAGCTTGTTTGGGTCCGCGCTCCCGGTGACGAAGCGCGCCTGGCGTGGCGATTGACTGTCTTCTCCGAAGAGCCCCTGGGAGACTTCTTCACCCTCATTGATGACCAAAGCCGAAAAGTCATGCTGCAAGAGAATCGCATTCTCTTCTACGTTGTAGGCAGCGGCCTCGTCTATCAACCCAACCCAATCCAAAGCTCAGGCAACACCAGCTTGAGCGACAACAACGACAACACCTCAACGGCCCTCGACGCCGAGCGTGTCCGCGTCGACCTACTGGGACTCGATGAGGGCTACGATACGCTTCGCGGAGAGTTCGTCGACCTGGTCTCCTTACCTGGCGGTCTCAACGTCGCGGACGCGGTGAATCCAAGCCGCACCTACGACTACAACCGCGATCAAAATCAATTTGAACAGGTCAACATTTATTCCACGGTTGACTCGTTAGTCCGCTACATCGAATCCCTGGGCTTCAACGACGATGTGGGCGTGCCCAACGGAATTCGCGACCGCCCCACCCTCGCCCACGCGCATTGGAATCTTCAGGACAACTCGTTCTACTCCACGGGAGACGATGCAATCCATTTTGGCCGAGGTGGAGTCGATGACGGGGAAGATGCCGACATCATCGTTCATGAATTCGGACATGCGATCCACTTCGACCAAAATGCCTGCTGGTCTGGCGGAGAAACCGGTGCAATGGGCGAAGGCTTTGGTGACTACCTCGCTGCCAGCTTCTTCGCCGATGTGGGCGATAGTGCCCATCAATCCGCCCACGCCGCGTGTGTAGGCGAGTGGGACGCGGCCTCCTACAGCTCAAGCGAACCGCCTTGCTTGCGACGAGTGGATAGAAACAAAATTTACCCGGACGACCTGAGTGGTTCAGTTCATGCCGATGGCGAGATCTGGTCGCGTTCGCTCTGGGATATCAGGGAATCTTTGGGCGGCCCGGCCGCGGATCGAATCATTCTCGAACATCACTTTCTCGTTCCATGCAATGCAACCATGAACGATGCAGCCAATCAACTTCTCCAGGCTGACTTGGATCTGAACGCAGGGGCCAATCGAAACGTCATCATCAAGGCCTTCTGTGATCGCGGCATTTTGACCGGTTCGATCTGCGATCCGCCCCTCGCACTCCGGCTCGCCCAATCTCTGATCCCAGACCCACCGCAGCCCGAAAAAGTTGTCACCCTGACGGTCACGGCCACCAACGAATCAAGCGGACTCCTCGAAGGCATTGTATTGAGCGCCGATATACCGGCCGGCACCGAATACGTGAGTGGCAGTGCGAGTAACTCCGGTGTCGTAGAGGCTAGGCAAATTTCGTGGCAGGCTTTTGATCTTCGAGCAGCGGAGTCCGCGCAGAGAAGCTTCGCGGTTCGGCTGGACTCGGGTCCCGGGAGCGAGACCGTCTTAGCCGACGACATGGAGGCGACCTCCAGTGCATGGACTGTGGCTCATCAACAAGGCAGCCTTGACTGGACTCTCTCCTCTAGCGCACCACGAAGTGGCCTTCAGCATTGGCTGGCCTCAGAACCGGCTGAGGTGAGCGATCAAACCCTGACGACCGCCGAACCGTTTCTCATGACCGCCGGCATGACATTTGTTTTCTGGCACAGCTTCGACACCGAAAATCGGTACGACGGCGGAGTGATCGAAATCTCGACCGACGGCGGAAGCACCTGGAACGATCTGGCCCCCCAGATTCTCACGAATGGCTATCGCGACACCATCTCTCCGGACTACAACAGTCCGATCGCCGGCCGCTCGGCTTTTACGGGCAATTCGGAAGGGTATATTGAGACGCGGGTCGATCTAGACGCCTTCGCGGGCGAAACTGGTCTGACTCGATTCAGAATGACCTCTGACTCGAGTGTCGGAGGATCGGGCTGGAGCATTGACGACGTCACGATCTCTCGAGTTGTCAGCCTTGAGAGCACCTTTCGCGCGAGTGGGGCCGCCACCGCCACGTCTACCTCAACCGTTCAGGTCCAGCCCCCGCCGCCAAACAATGCACCCGAGATCACGATCAACGCAGGCCTGACGGTCGAGCAGGGTGAGGCCTCATCGATCACGCCAACCGTGCTTCAAGCCACGGACGATGATCCGGAAGATACGCTCACCTACACCGTGACATCAGGCCCCAGCGAGGGACAACTCGTTCCAGCGAGCGGTTTCACGCAAGACCAAATTGATGCAGGCTCGGTCACCTATCAGCACAATGGTGGCGAATCGCTCTCGGATGCGTTCACTTTCGAGGTCGATGATGGCCGCGGGGGCTCGACCGAGGCGGCGACCTTCACAATGACCATTACACCCTCTAACGCACAGCCCTCGCTTGCGCTCGACTCAATTGCCGACGCTGTCGCGAACGAGCTCTATGTCCTCACTGTGACCCCGACGGACACCGACCCCGAAGACACCCTCACCCTCTACCTCGACTCCGGACCGAGATGGCTGAATGCGCCCGTGGATGAAGGGGACGGTCGCTGGCGACTGAGCGGAATACCTTCCCCTGGCAATGAAGGCACAACCTCTCTCACGCTTCGGGTTTCCGACAACGGCTCTCCGGTTCGAGAAATCAGCCAGACCTTCGACCTCATCGTACAGCCTCAACTGAATGCCGTGCCCACCCTGAGCGAGTGGGGCCAAATCGGAATCGCGGCCATCCTACTCGCCCTAAGCCTTGGCGTCCTTCAAAGCCATCGATTCAATCCGAACGAAACCTCTCGACCAAATCAATCATGAAGAGTCAGCTCTTGGCCGATGTGTCCACTTTCAGAACCCCGCGCTGACGCCACTCTTCAATTTGATCCGGCGTCAACCCAAGCCACTCCGCCAGAACGTCCTCATTGTGTTCACCGGGCAGAGGCGCGGGACCGCGAACCGCGCAGGCTCCGTCATCCGCTTTGCTTTCGTTCGCGAAAAACCGAGCGGGAGAACGTACAATCTCCCTTATCCCCCCTTTCCGGTCGTCGACCGGAACGAGGAGTTGACGCTCTGAACCAAACGGCCCCCGCAGAGCCTCAGTCAGCGACTCCACCGGCGAACACGCCAACCCGGCCTCCTCGATGTGGCGAATCAAATCGTCGAGAGAGGCGTGTTCAATCATCCAATCTGAAATAGCCGCTTTACGAAGACGGGCCTTAGTAGGGATATCAGCCCCCGGCGGCGACGGATCCTCTATTGCGCTGAAACAACGAGACAGCAGAGCCCAAATATGTTGAAGCGTGCCGGCCACCACGATGTCGCCGTGAGGACCCGCGTGAAAGAGTCCGTTGGTGTCGTCATCTAGGCCGCGCCCCGACGGTTCTCTTAAAACCTTAACCGTCTCGCTGTAGGTACTGAGAACACTGTCGTACATCGCCACTTCGACGTGGCGCCCTCGGCCTGTGGCTTCCGCC
Source organism: bacterium TMED88 (assembly GCA_002171515.1). Classification (GTDB taxonomy): domain Bacteria; phylum Myxococcota_A; class UBA9160; order UBA9160; family UBA4427; genus TMED88. Next base: position 34,954 of record NHEP01000041.1, read on the forward strand.
TCGCGAAGAGCCGCCAACAGCGCAATGCCTGCATGCAGGGCAGTCGTCGTATCCGCGTAAGCCTGAGCGAGATGCTGAACAGGGCCCTCGACATAATCGGCCTGATCATGGAGCACGCCAGACGCCGCGTGAATAATTTGGGCATAGGCGCGACGATCACGAAGACTTGAATCGTGCCCGAAGCCATTGATCGAAATCAGTACGGCTCTTGGATGAGCGGAGTGGATCGCCGACCAACCGAAACCCAAACGGTCGGCTACGCCCGGCCTAAAATTCTCAATGATCACATCGGCTTGACGGACCAAGTCGAGAACCAGATCCTTCGCACCCTCCGCCTTAAAATCGAGACAGAGACCGCGCTTGCCCGCATTCATCGATATAAACGTGCCGGACATACCCCGATCCCACTTCGGTGCAATCTGCCGAGACTGATCGCCCTCCGGAGGTTCGATCTTGACCACCTCAGCGCCCAGGTCAGACAGCAGCCTGCCGAGGTAAGGCCCGGCGATCACGCGCGAGAGCTCAAGGACACGCACACCCGCCAAGGGCGCCTGCGTAGGTTCGGCCGTCACGAAACCCTCCTTGGGTGAATGGATGCCCGGGGGCTGAATGTACAGCCGGCGTGGCGACGAATACGATGATCCGAGCAGAGCTGTTCCATGACGCCCATCATGGTTTTTTTTGATTTTCCCCGCAAATTGAGGCAATCCTCTCAGAGCGGGCACCCAGACTGTCCTTCAAGTTCCTACCTCAGTTTCTTTGCGCTGACCCATCCCGCAGTCATGAGCACGACCGAAACAAACAATCGTAAACCGAGGCCGCCCACCCCGACATCTGCGGGTTCCAGAATCGTGACGGTCCATGAACTTTCGCGCGATTCGCCTCCGGAGTCAGAAACTGTTAGTCGAACCTCATAAATCCCCTCGGTGGCGTACTCATGCGATCCAACGGATGCCTCCCCGGTCTCTCCGTCACCGAATTCCCAATAGAAACCGAGAGGCCGGCCATCCGGATCACTGCTCTCTCGTGCATCAAATACCACCGAGGTCCTGGCTTCTGCGGTCAAAGGGTGGACCGTCGCCTGGAGATCCGGCGGTCGATTCGCAGCAACAGACAACGAAAGATTTTCCTTCTGCCAAAAATCATCCAGTCGACAATGGACTTCGACCTCGCCCTCCCCCTCGAAGCCATACTGGCATACTTCTGAAGCCAGAAAGCTGCCGGGATGATCGAAGACGTAAAACTCGGCCTGCTCCCCGGCCCCGCAATACACAAGGCACTCGACAGCACCCTCTTTCCAGTCTGAATTGGACACAATCTCAAAATCGATCTTCTCACCCGCGACCGGGTACTCAGGCAAAGCGGTGGGTGCGATCGAAAAGCTCAAATCAACCGCATGCGATCTCTTGGCCTCAAGCGCATCTCGGAGCGCGAGACAAGCGAAACGGACCTCTCCGGTGAGGTCAGCTTCGCAATCCCCCGACGGGCAAAGATCCAGCGTCTGCCACGGGTCCGATGGAATGTTCCAGCATGAATCCGGAGTCGGGTTGCCGTACCCCCTCTGGTATTTGTATTCACCGTCAAACGCCACCCACCCGTTGTGGGGCGCGGGATCGACCGAGAAAATGACTTCATGACCGCGTGACTCAGAACAGCCCCACCGGCCCCCGCAGCGCCCTAAGAGCGACTCTCGCAGGGAAATTCCATCCCGAACGATCGGCTGACCCTTGAGCATCGGGTTGTGACCCCGTGGGTCCGGGTCCATATGAGTCGCATCCCAAGAGACACCCGCTAAATCGAGCACCGTGGAAAAGATGTCTACGCCCATGGTCAAGGCGTCAGTCGTAGGGGCCGGACGGGATTCTGCGATCCCCCCATAGCCGACAACGAGGGGGACATTGACACCACATTCCGTAATCGAATTTTTGGCCTGCAGATTCGGGCAGGAGATCGGGGGCCACGGTGCTGTTTGCGTCTGACCGTTATCACCGATAAAGAAGATGACCCAATCATCCGGATCGTCTAACTCAGCCACCACGCGCCCCAGCAAGACATCTGCATACTCGATCATCTCAAGTCGGCAACGCCCTGGATCCGCCTCGCAATCAGTCTGACTCCCTGGGACGCGGACTGCCGTTTTTGGACCCAAAATATCGTGAGGCAGATGGAGCCCTAACCAAAGCATCAAGGGAGCCTTTGGGGTTGCCTCCTCGTGGGCATTGATCCACTCAATGGCTGCTGCGACGGCATCATCGTCGGTAAATCCGGATCGTGCTTCGGACGAGCTTTTAACTCGGTCCGCTTCCCGAGGGTCGTACTCGTGCCGGTAGTGCATCCAGGAATCGTATGTCGTAACCGACCCGGGCTCTCCCTCGTAGTAATCGAACCCTGAGGCCACGGCATATTTGCCAGGACCGGTGCCCACACCCGCATAGTGGGTGTCGACGACACCCAATTTCCCAAATGCACCCATCCGGTAGCCTGAATCGCCTAGCCGCATCACGCGCTGCAGTGGATAGTGGCCAATCGAAGTCGGGCCCGAGCCCGAGTCAAAGGACAGAGTTCTATGGTTGAGCATGCCGGTCAGAAGTTGGGTACGGGTCGGAGCGCACGAATCTGAAACATAAAAATGGTTGAAGCGCACCCCATGGGCTTCGAGAGCATCGAGCGCCGGCGTATCGGTCCCCGGCGTAGCCCAGTTTTCAGGCCACGCGCCTCCTCCCCAATTGTCGTAAGCCTCTTTACCGGCATCATCGACCACGAAGAGAAGGATATTGGGCTTGGGCCGAATGGCCGGATCGCGAATCGTGGAAGCCAGAGGGGCAGGACCTGGGGGCTGAACGAACGCTTGAACCGCGGAGATCAATCCAAACGAAATCAGCGCGGCGATCGCAAGCGGCGCTGCCTTCACGACGAGTCGCCAACCACCACCACAAGGGATGTCGCGGCATCCCCTTCGAGAGCCCACCAATAACGCCCGGGATGGAGGGATAGACAAAACGAACCATCGAGGGTGCCATTAGCGACCCGCCCCGAGCCTGCTTCTGTATCACTGTATTCACTCCGATACGTGACAACAGTCTGTCCGGTGACCCCCACTGCAGACACGTTCCCGTTGAAGCAAATTTCTGATCGAATCTTCAAGTCCAGAGCTGCGCTGCTGCTGCCCAAACCCGAAAAAGCGATGGAGCACACTTTCAAGGCGGTCACCTCTGTGCACACATCACCCGCACCTGTCCTGCCTTCAGAAAATGGCTGGCCGGGATTAGCGCCAAGGGCACGGACCTCGGCGGCGAAGAAGATCGCAGTCGAAACAGAGAGCGCAGCGCCCATGATCTGACTCAATCTTTTCACCATCGGACCGGACTCCTTGATCAGCTCAATTAGGTCCCCTCATTGAACAACGCGCTACTGTGTACTTTCAAGCAAAAAAAACCGCTCGGGCTTCAAACGAAGCACGAACGGCCGACAAAATCTGTCTCGGGCACCTCAAGCACTCGAGAGCATTTCTAAGGGCCCCGACGCCGACGAATCCCGCCCAGACAGATCAATCCGAGCCCGAAGAGCAGCCCGGTTCCGGGCTCTGGAATCGGCGTCACGATGGCCAGCCAATCGTTTGTGCCCGAGCCTTGAATCCAGCCGCGTGCGACCGGCGTATCCGGACCGCCTGACGAGGGATGGCCACCCAAACGGTGACCGTCCGCCAAGAGCGTAAAGGCTGAACCCGACCCATCTTGCTTGCCGACGAGAGAAGTTACGCTGAGCGATGGATCGATCAACGATCCATTTCCCCCCGTGGCCGTAAAGCCCAAGTTGGCCGGTGCCGTAACAATCCCGGTGACCTCATAGTCGACGGACCAGAGTTCGGAGGTCTGATTGTTCCAGAGCGTTCCGGTTAAAGTCGCCGTCGTGCCACCCGACCAATCCAAAACGACCTCAGCACCGTTCAATTCCACGCTGAACGTGTAGCCGAGGGAATCCATTCGCAAGCCGTAGGGCGGCGGCGAGATCGCGCCATCTGGATGATCCAGCAAGAAGTACTGACCCGGAAGGAAGCTGCCCGCCTGGGCGGCGCTGACTGACCCGAAAAGCCCGAGAAAGATCAGCCCCGGTAAGCCGCACCAAAACAACGCCCCTTGATGGCTCCGTTGACTTCCAATTGATAATCCCATCACGCACTCCCTTCCCTCCCTCATCCTATGAAGAGAAGCCGCGAAGTGGGAAATTTTTTGAGCGTGAATCGAAAGAAGTTGTTGAAAGAATCACGGAATGGCGAATCAATTAATCGCTTCTACGTGAGACTACGTATGCGACCGAGGTGTAAACCATGCGGACCGGATCCGGCCCGGGTCCAAGGCTACTGCTCGCGGGGCCAACCGGGCACGAGACCGCGCTCGGCGCAGAAGTCGGGGGCGTAGAAAGTTTCCCCACTTCGACGCTTCCCCTCTTCGGTCGTCAGGATCCAGACGAGCGTCGCGGCAGGGGCCTCGACGGGTGTCCCCTGTTCAAGCTGCCGTTGTAACACCGGACTGTCGGGCCCAAGAATTTCCTTCAAGGCTTCGGTGGCCACATGACCCGGGTCGATGTTGTAAGCCCGGATGCCGCGGGCGCTGAGTTCGACGTGAAGGATGCCCGCCATTCGATGAAAGGCCCCCTTCGAAGCCGCATAAGCAAAACCCCATCCGCCTGCCCCCGTCGGTGCGGGGGGATCGCTGACCGCCGCTTGAGAGGTCATGTTCACGATGGTGCCCGAGCCGCGTTCCAGCATATGGTCGAGCACAATTCGCGTGAGGTGAAACTGAGCGAAGAGGTTGCCCTCAAAAACGTCTTCCAGTCGCTGTGCAGGCAAGTCGAGAAACGAGTCCATCAAGCCAGGACCTTGGTAGATTCCGTTGTTGTAGAGCACATCGATCCGGCCCCATTGATCCAGCGCGCTCGCCACCGCCGGCTCAAGAGTGGCCCGGTCGGTCAAATCCAAGCGAATCGGCAACGCGCTCTGACCCCGCGCTCGAATCATCTCTGCCGTTTCCTCTAGGCTTCCGGGCATCGAGCGGACCGTTCCTGATTCAGCCTCGGTCGCCGCGTAGTCATAGCGCTCGCCCGATGTGAGAGTTCGTGCGGCGAGCACAACATCGTATCCTGCCTCGGCTAACGCCAGCGCACCCGCTTTTCCGATGCCTCGACTCGCCCCCGTCACAAAAGCGACCGGCGCTTGCTCTGATTGATTCACTTTACGCCTCCGTACTTAACCGGACCCGGTGGGACCAATATCCTCCAGGGTGCTCGCGCAGTCGACCCTCCGATTCGGAAAGTCTGCCAGAACAGCCCGCCAACGCAAAAGAATTCGAGGAAGTGCACCGCCTATGCGCACGTTGCGCTTACAATGAACGTGTGACCAACGATAACTCCCCGATCGCAAAGGCCCGGCGAAGCACTTTGCCTCGCGCTCGCCGACGAGACAAAAATTTCCCGCCTTATTTGCTGGCCTTGATGATGGCAACGCTGCTGGTGGGAAGCGAAGCGCTGGCCCAAACGCCGCGCATTCTCTTGATTGGGGATTCGTGGGTTAGCCAAGCCTGGTCCGCTGGATCGTTCCAAGCCGCTTTGGCCAATAAGGGCCTGTCTCAGTTTGGGGTGGAAGGTGGAAGCACGACCATCGGTGGCACGACGGCCGCCCAATGGGCGACGCAGCCCTATCTGAATCTCATTACAGCCAAGGTCAATGCGAATCCAACGCTCGACATTTTCCACCTTTCGATGGGCGGAAACGATTTCCTCGGCGCACCGGCTGGGGCGGACCTCCTCGCGTTGGCCAATCAGATCATTGCCGACCAAGTCACAGTGGTGAACCACATCCTTTCCCTCCAACCCAACGCCAAGATCACCATCGGGACATACGACTACACCCCTTCGGGCGAGAACAATATTGGACAGGCCGTACTCACTTCACTGTTGATCAACGCTGTTTCTTCCATTCCAAATTACTACGTCCTCAATCAACTCGGCCTACTCCACAACCGTCTCGGGTTTTCCGGTCTTTTTGCCGCTGGCACGACCCCTGAGCCGGGAAATTGGCCGTATTACCAACCTCTGCAAGGAGGCGACCCCTTGGTGGGCGGCGATCCAGCGGCCTATGCGGACTCCATCCATCCCACCGCGGCCTCTTATGTCGTCTTGGCCGAACATGCAATCGATGCGTACTACTTGGCGTGGCTCACAGGAGCGCCACTCGTCCCCGGCTTACAGCCTGTCGCCGCTCTCGCCCTGATGGCCTCGCTGGGTGCTCTGGGATACTTCAAGTCTAGAGGCCGATTCCCTTGATTGACTTCGCCCGAGGGCGACCTCGTATCAAGACGCCGCACCTTTCGGATCTAATCCGTCGAGCGAAAAGGACTGTCGCTCCATCCCCGCCAAGGACGCAAAGACTCGACGCGTTCCCTTGAAAGGGCCGCGGGCGTGCATCACCACTCGATTGTCCACGATCGCAAAATCACCGGCCTGCCACGGAATGTCAAACGCGAGACGATCCGCCAATTCAATGGCATGACGAACCGCCTCCGCATCGAGCACAGAGTCATCGCCGTGCCGGATGGCCGACGAAGGATCATTGCGCTCGTCCTGCCAGCCCTTGTAGGCCGCAATCA
>NHEP01000042.1 GCA_002171515.1 bacterium TMED88
ATGGTGCAGCGCGGCGGGGATCTCCTGGATGGGATGCGCGTGCAGCACGTCTCGCAGCGCGTAGAGAAACACGGTGCACACGACGAGCAGGACACTGGCTGCTGCGAGAGGCCGAGGAGCAGAATGATGTCCTGGCCGCGAAGCTGTTGGCTTTTCGCGCGCTTCAGAAAGGCCATGCCGAAGATGCTCGACGGCGCTTCGAAAAAATTCTCGCGACCAACAAAGGGGATGCTTTCGTTTTGACCACCCTCGGCAACATGGCCTTTCGCGCGGGAAAGACGTCTGAAGCTGTCCACTTCTATGGTCGGGCAAGGGCCCTGGAAGAATCGCCGATGATCCTCTTTGATTTGGCCCAAGCCTATGCGCGGGGCTTTCATATGGTGGAGTTCGAGCGCACGCTCGGTCGTGCCCAAGCGCTCGATTCTGAAATCGTCGAGGAACTCTCCGCATTCGGCGACGCAGACTTCGTTGCGCAGGCACCTTTTCCGCTTGAGCTGCTTTGGCAGCGCGTCTTTGAGCGGTCGAGCGGAGAAGCATTTGCCCAGAGCCTGCGACGGCTGATTGCTCCGGGCTGGTTAGGTGATTCAGCGATCCATTTTGCGGGGGGGCTCTTCTTAGTCTTCTTGACTTGCCTCCTCATGGTCGGGCGGTTCCAGCAGGCGGGGCGATGCTCGCGATGTGGCGTTCGTATTTGCGCACGGTGCGATAACAGCATGTGGTCTTCTCACGTTTGCGATGGCTGCCATCAGCTGTTTAGTCGACCGCAAGGAACCGATCCTTCCCTTCGCATGCAGCGATTGGGGCGACTTCGAGAGCGCGAGCAGCGGATTAACCGAATCCACGCTCTGCTCCGTTGGGGTGTGCCCGGTGTGGCCGGTCTCTTGGGAAAGCGCCCTGATTGGGCTCTTTTGTCGATCTTTCTATTCTGGGCCAGCGCGGGCTTCACTCTTTTTTCGCTGGGTGCTGTCCCTGATCCCTTAGCAATGGGCCCAACGGGGACGCTCGGGTTGATGATGCTGGCCTTTCTGACCGGGTCAGGATATCTGCTCACGACATGGCAGGGCGCTTCGGCCCGGAGGAATTCGTAGTGTCGGAAGTCGCGCTTCATGGAAACTTGAAAGATTTTGGCATCGCCGATGTGTTCCAGCTGATCGGCCAACAGCGCAAGACCGGTTTGCTCAAAATTGAGGGCGCCTCGGACTTAGTGGTTTTGGCCTTCGATAAGGGAAGCGTCGTCTGGGCCTCGCCTGCTTCAGATTGGCCGCTTCTCCCTTTGGGAGAGGCTTTGGTTCGCTGTGGGTGGTTGCCGCCGATCCGTCTTGATGCGGCTTTGAGTGAGAGTCGTCGATCCGCTCGACCTGTGTCGGCCATCCTTATCGAGCATGGAGAGATTTCAGAGTCTCAGGTCGAGGAGGCGGAGGATCTGCTGACCCGCGAAACCATTTTTAATGTGATGCGTTGGGAAGACGGCGTGTTCCACTTTACGGCACAGCCTGTGGATCATCAGAAAAGCCCCGAGGCGCTCTTGGGCGCTGAACAGATTCTGATGGAAGGGCTGCGTTGGGTCGACGAATGGCCGACGTTCTGCGAGGCCGTTCCGAGAGAGGAAGTCGTTTTTCGCCGGGTCACAAGCGATGAGAGTGCCGGTTGGAATCAAACTCAGGAGACGGCACGCCCTGCTTCCTGGCAGCGTGTTCTCGCTTTGGTGAATGGTCGATCTTCGGCCAGACGAATTATTGATCTGTCTCGTTTGGGGACATTCGAGGGGACGCGCATTTTGGCGGAACTTCGTTCGGCAGCATTGATTGAGCCCGTTGAGGGGCTCCAGAGTTCAGTGTCCCGAGAGCGTATTCGGTCGGTGGCGGCGCCAATCGCAGAGGCTGCTCGATACACGATGCTCTCCGTTTTGCCGTTGGTGATGCTCGCGGGAGTAGCCGGCCTGGCTCTGCAAGAGACGGCGATCGGGTCCGGGTCCGGCCCAGCTCAGATTCGCCCTGCGCCTCTGGAGGGGATGACGGCGCGTTTTCGAAGCCGACTTCTGCAGAACGCGCTTGAGGCTTCTCGCTATACGACGGGTGAGGTTCCCCAGGATTTGGGCGATCCTAGCGCTTGGTACCCGATTCGAAGACTTGCGTTGACGCCCCTGGACGTGGGCGACTATTATTACGAGAGGAAGAACGATGGCGTAATTCTGCTCGCCCCTGAGCGTTGAAACAGCCATCGCTGGAGTGGACCCTGGGCGAAGCAGCAACGAGTATTCGGCACGTTCTGACATTCGATGACAATCTGACCGCGGCTGAGCTCTACGGAGACGGCGAACGGAATCTCCGAACCGTGTCGCGTGAACTCGGGGTGGAGGCCCACGCGCGAGGCAACGAGGTGCGTCTCTCGGGACCTGAGGCTTCCGTTGAAATTGCCCGGAATGTCCTTCAGCAACTTTACGGCGTGATTCAGTCTGGCAGGCGTGTTCATCAGCGCGACGTTCGATCTGCGGTGTCGATGGTGAACCAGAAGCCAGATGTGAAGCTTGATGATGTGTATCAAGACGTCCTGAGTCACGTGGGCGCCCGGCGAATGATCCGCGCCAAAAACCTTTCCCAGCGCAGTTATATCGAGCTTATTCGGCAGCACGATGTGGCGATCGCGGTGGGGCCGGCGGGCACAGGGAAAACCTATCTCGCAATGGCCATGGCGATCGCAGCCTTGAATCAAAAAGAGGTCAGCCGGGTGATTTTGACTCGGCCAGCGGTCGAAGCGGGTGAGCGGCTCGGCTTTCTGCCGGGTGATTTGACGGATAAGGTCGATCCCTACATGCGCCCGCTGTACGACGCTTTGCATGACATGATGGATTTTGAGCGTGTTCAGCGTTTGACGGAGCGAGGCGTCATCGAGGTTGCGCCCCTGGCCTTCATGCGGGGGCGAACCTTGAACGATGCCTTCGTGATTCTGGACGAGGCCCAGAATACGACTGGTGAGCAGATGAAGATGTTCCTGACGCGCCTTGGGTTTGGCTCGAAGGCTGTGATCACCGGGGATGTGACGCAGGTTGATCTTCCGGCCGCGACGGAGAGTGGCTTGGTGGAAGCACAGCGCGTGCTCACCGGTGTCGAGGGGATCGGCGTCATGCGTTTTTCGCGCCGTGATGTTGTTAGGCATCCCTTGGTTCAGTCGATCATTGAGGCGTACGAGTCGAGGGGGACGGCCTCCCGGCATCATCAGGCCGGAAAAGGCAAGGAAGATTCTCGCGAAGCCTGATGCCGATTCGAATTAGCGGTCCGCCTCAAGGCGTCAGAGGTGCGCGAGTCGACCTGGCTCGCCTGCGCCTCAGGGGCCGGCAGATTTTGTCCGCTTTAGGTCATGGGCGTTCCGAACTGTCCATTGCGCTCATTGCCGATGCTGAGATGCAGGCGCTGAATAGGGCTTGGCGGGGTCGCGATCGGTCCACCGACGTTCTCTCTTTCTCTTTGCTCGAAGGCGAGGGCGGTGTGCATCGGGGCGCTTTGATTGGGGACGTTGTGATCAGCGTTGAAACTGCCGCAGCGCAAGCGGCGGCGCGTCACAGAAGCCTCGATGATGAAATCCTTCGGCTTCTTCTGCATGGGGTGCTTCACGTTCTGGGCCATGATCACGAAAGCGCGGCTGAAGCGCGGGAGATGGATCGCGAGCACCGGCGGGTCCGGAAACTCGTGGATGCGTGATCGGGCGCCGCTGTTGGTCCCCCGGGCCTAGTCCGCGGGTTTCTGGGGGTCAAACCCGCGGGGGAGGCGGTGGCTGCGGAGCGCCTAGTCGTTGCGTTCGCCATCCCGCGCGGTTCGGATACGCTTGCGCAGCCCCTGCATTGGGGGGCTGATGGAAAGCGCCTCTCAGGCGCGGCAAGTGATTTCACGCTGCATCAAAAGAAAGAGTGCGTAGCCATGAGTGATCCGCAAAAGAAGACCTTTGACCCCAACGAATTACGTGAGCGGCTGTCTTCACTGCGGGCTCGCTTTGATGAATTCCGGGGGCGTCTTTGACTTAGCTGGACTCAGAAGACGCCACGATGCGCTTGAGGCTGAGCTCACCAAGCCCGATCTATGGAATGATCCCGAAAATGCACGGAAGGTGGGTCGTGAGAAGAGCGTCATTGAATCCGAGCTGGGGCTGTATGAACGGATTGAGTCGGGGCTCGACGACGTCGAGGTGCTTCTCGAATTGGCCGATGAAGCCGAGGATGAGGAAACTCGGGTCGAGGCAGCAGATCGATTTTCCGAAATTGAATCGGACCTTGGAGACGCAGAGCTCCGTCAGCTTTTGGGCGGTGAGTATGATGCGTCGGATGCCATTGTTTCGATCAATTCGGGTGCGGGGGGCACAGACGCTTGCGACTGGGCCGAAATGTTGATGCGGATGTACCTCCGGTGGGCCGAGCGTCGCGGATTTAGGGCCGAGGTGCTCGATCTTCAGCCGGCCGAAGAAGCGGGAATTCGCGGCGCGACGATCGGTATTACGGGCGACTACGCATATGGATATCTCAATACGGAGCAGGGCGTTCATCGCTTGGTTCGGATTTCACCCTTTGATGCCAATGCTCGCCGTCAGACGGCCTTTGCCAGCGTCACCGCAGTGCCGGAGATCGATGATGACGTGGAGGTTGAGCTGGACGAGGCAGATCTCAGAATCGATACCTATCGCGCGAGCGGTGCAGGCGGCCAGCATGTCAATAAAACCGATTCTGCCGTTCGGATTACACACCTTCCGACGGGTGTCGTTGTTCAGTGTCAGAATGAGCGCTCACAACACAAGAATAAGGCAACCGCGATGAAGGTTCTCCGGGCGCAACTCTTCGAGCGCTCTCGCCGCGAGCAGCAAGAAAAAATGGCCGCCATTGTTGGAGAGAAGCGAGAGATTGGCTTCGGAAGCCAAATTCGATCTTACACACTTCATCCGCAGCAACGTGTCAAAGATCATCGGACTGACAGTGAAATGGGGAATGCGGATGCTGTGCTCGATGGAGAAATTGATGGATTTATGCGGGCCACACTCCTTCAGCAGTCGGTCGAGCGGGGAGCGAAGGCCTAGCGGCATGGCCTTGAGCAAGCATTTTGAAATGATGGGACCACTCCTCTAATGGATGCCTTGGATGGGGCCTTCCCCGCCTCCTTAACGCTTGGAGGCGTCACCGCGCTGGTCTCTATCGTCCTGCTGGCTGTCGGAATTTTTTCGATGGGCGCGGTCTATCTCTCGTCCGCTGTGATTGTGCTCGATCGTTTTGCCCGGGTTTCGCAGACGGGTACAGCGCGTTGGTTCAGTGGTATTTTGGCAGCTTGGTTTGCCGCTTGGCTTGCCCATCCGTTCTTCCGAGTCGAGCTGGACCCCGCGCATTCGGAGAGATGGATCACGAACTTTTGGTCCGTATTTTTGATTGCACTGATCTCCGCGGCCGTGGCGATGAATATCGTTCAATGGGGGCTGAGGACGCGCGAGCCTTCCAGGTTGGCTTCATCGGTCGGGCGATGGGCGGGGCTGGGGGCCGCCCTGGCCATGGTTGGACTCGGGCGTGCGAGCTTGCCCGTCGGTCTAGCGCTGGCGCCCATCCTGATTTTTGTGGTGTTGAGATGGAGGGGATCCCGAGGTGGTTCTGGGATGGACGCTGCGCAAGATCTCGCTCTGCGGCTCTCGGTTCTTTTCTTTGTATCGGCAGGGCTCACCCTCCTGCCTGGGGCGGCAGTGGCTGTCATCGGGCGTTTGGGTGTCGGCCTACTCGGAGTCCTGGGGATTCTCGTCGTTTTGGGGTTGGTTCCACTCGCCATCGCCGGCCTGATGGACATGCGGAGGACGGCGGAGTGGTTTATCGCCCGCCGCTATCTAATTGCGCGTCGACGCCAAGTATTTATTTCGGCGATTACTGGGATCTGTGTCTTGGGCATCGCAGCGGGAGTTTGGCTCATTATCGTGGTTCTCTCGGTCATGAATGGATTCGAGCAAACTTGGCGCGAGGAAATTCTGGGAGATCGGGCCCACTTTGTGATTGAGAGACCGGACCGCCCGATCCGGTCGTGGCAAGCCGTGCTCGACCAGGTGCGTGGCAGCGAAGGCGTTGTCGCCGCCTCCCCTTATTTGGAGACTGACGTGATGGTCAGGGGGCGCTCGGGTGAAATTCAGAGCGTTCGCCTTCGAGGGATTGATCCCTTAGCGATTCGCGATGTGAACAGCCTTGACGAGAAGATCCTTGCAGGTTCGCTTGAAGCGCTTCATCCTGGTCCCGACCAATCTCTCTTGGATGACGGCGAATTCAGTTCTCCGGCGCGTCCAGGGATCCTGATTGGCAGTCAGCTCGCCGCTTCTTTGGGGCTGGGCGTGGATGATCTTCTGACAGTGATCTCTCCCTTTGGTGGGCCGCCCACACCCCTGGGGCCGGCTCCAAGGTTGATACACTTTCAGATTGTGGGGTTGTTCCGGGCGAGCGCTTATCAGTACGAAGAGATTTTCGTCTACGCTGACATTCCGGTTGTGCAGTCTTTTCGTCGGGGGGGGGACGTCATTGACGGAATTGAATCTTTGACAACGGACTACTATCGGTCTCGCGCCGTGGGTGAGGCAGTTGTATCAGGGCTCGGTGGAGACTTTAGGGCGCGAGATTGGAAGGAATACTTCCCTGCTTTTTTCCAGGCGCTCAAAACCGAAAGAGTGATGATGGCGGTCCTGCTGACCATGATCATGGTTGTGGCTGCTTTTATTATTGTGGCGACGCTTGTGATGATGATCATGGAGAAATCCAGCGACATCGCCATTCTTAAAGCCATGGGGGCGGAGGATGCTGTCATTGAACGGATCTTCGCCTTGGAGGGGACGATGATCGGCTTGCTGGGTACAGGTCTGGGTGTTCTGGCTGGCTTAGCGGTGACCTACCGTCTGCGGTGGATTCAAGACCGGATCGAGGCGTGGACCGGTGTGGACGCGCTGCCTTCAAGCGTATATCAGCTCTCAACTTTGCCTTCCCGAGTCGACCCGGTCCAAGTCGCCTCGGTGGTCGCTATCGCGATGATCCTGTCTCTGGGCGCCACTTTGTTGCCCAGTTGGCAAGGGGCGCGAATTCAGCCGGCCGAGGGTTTACGCCATGAATGAGGTCTGCGAAAGCTCAGAGGCACCCGTGAAGGATTCAGACTCCCCGCATCTGATTGAAATTCGAAACCTCCATAAGCGGTTTGAGACTGGAACGGCCAGCATCGAGGTGCTGAAAGGTTTGGATCTTACGCTCGATGTCGGTGACCGCGTGGCGATTGTCGGACAGTCCGGTGTGGGGAAATCGACCTTTCTCCACATCCTGGGAACTTTGGATCGTCCGACAACGGGTCGTGTGTGTTTCGAAGGGGCGGACGTCTTCGCTCTTGCCGCGGACGAGATGGCGCGGATGAGGAATCGATTCTTGGGTTTCGTTTTTCAATTCCACCACCTGCTACCCGAGTTCAGTGCGGTCGAGAATGTGATGATGCCCGGTCTTCTCCAGGGGCGTTCTCGGGCTGAGATGCACGAACGGGCGAGTCGAATTCTGGGGGAGGTGGAGCTCTTGGCTCGGATTGATCATGCGGTAGGCAAGCTTTCAGGGGGCGAGCGTCAGCGAGTCGCGGTCGCCCGGGCGCTGGTGCTTGAGCCGCCGGTGGTGCTTGCGGATGAACCGACAGGTAATCTGGATCCTAAGACCGGGGACCACGTGGCAGAGCTGCTCTTCGAGATGAATCGGCGTCACCGGACCACTCTGGTCGTGGTCACCCACAGCGAGAGCATGGCCGAGAAATTGGGCACCACCTTGACGCTGCTGGATGGTCGATTGGTTGAGCTGGGCGAAGAATCGGGGAATTAACGTCTTCCCCGGAGTCTGACACCGACCTCGCCCATCCGGTTCACCTGATTTTGCAAGTGACTTCGCAGGTAACTTGCTGAGTTTAATCAAGAATTGGCGCGGGGGAGTCACTTGATTGCCCTTCCCGTCGAGACTAGACTGCCGCGCAATTCGGATTCGGCGGATTCAGCCCGGAAGGCTGGCCGGTCGTTTGATGGGGGCGAGCCCGCGGTGATCGCGTGTGAACAACGGCGCTGGGCTCGAGGTGGGAGGAGTGGGCTTCGGCTCGACTCGATCCGGCGAGGCCTTGTCGCCTCTTGGATCGGAGTCATCTGCCTTGTGGGAATGGCCGCCCCTGCCTCAGTCTGGGGGCAGCAGGCGGGTTCCGGCCCGGAACCCGTTGCGGCTGGGGCACCGTCCTCTCCCGACTCCACCGAGGCGAGGCCTAGCGATTCGACCGAGAGCGAGGCTTCGGCGCCGGGAGAAAAAAAAACCAAGAGTGAGCCGGAACGGGTCGGGCCGAGTTCCGCAGGGCCTCCGATCCCTTCGGATGCAGTCGGACCGATTCTCGTCGCCGGCGTCGCGGTTGTCGCGGTGCTTCCCTTTCAGATCAATAGTGCGAAGTCTCTCCAGTACCTGTCCGAGTCGCTTCCGCAACTGCTCTCGGCCCGTTTGGTGGGGACAGGCAAAGTCGCCACCGTCGACCCCGAGCAGGTGAAAGAGGCTCTGGCGAAGATCGATGCTCTGGAGCCGTCGGATGCTCAACTGCGGGCGCTTGCTCGGGAGCTCGAGGCCCAAGGTGTTGTCGCGGCCAGCGTGACCGAGCTCGCAGGTCGCTACAGCCTAGATGCTCGTTTTGTGCCAGCAGACAAGACTTCACGGGGACGCTCTCTCTCTTGGTCTGCTGGCAGTGAGCGCGAATTGGTGACTCGCCTCGGGGATCTCACCGAGCAGGTGGTGGCCATCGTTTCGGGAGCGGACCCAGACCGAGTGATCTCCCTCCAAGTGGTCGGCGCCGGAGACCGGGGAGAATCGATTCGTCGTTCCGTTACTTCTCAAGCCGGCGCCGCCTACGATCCGGATCAAGTGGAGGCGGATCGCGCCGCGATCGAATCGGGAGATGGGATTGCCCGTGTCTCTGTTTCGACGGAGAGGCGAGCGGGCGGCGTCTTGTTGACTTTTAATGTTGTTCGAGCCGATGCGATTGTGGGCACGGGGGCAGGTGGAGCCGCCCGGAGCGGGCAGGTCGTTGCGGATATTCGGATTCGGGGCAACCGGCGCATCGAGCAGGATGCCATTCGAAGCCGAATTCGGACCAAGGCCGGTGAGCCCTTGAATCGCGGGAAATTGGCTAAGGATGTCCAAGAAGTCTACGCCCTGGGATTCTTTCGTAATGTGTATGTCTACGCCGAGGAGTCACCCGAGGGGCTCACGGTGACTTTCGAGGTCGAAGAAAATCCAGTCATTCGTCAGATCTCGATTATCGGAAACGACAGCGTTGATGGCGATGACATTCGAGACATCTTGACCCTGACCACAGGGTCGACTCTCGATTATCCACTTTTGCATGAGAATGAGGAACGGATTTCGGCGCTCTATCGGCAGAAGGGGTACTACCTCGCCGAAGTGTCTTTTTCGATCAGCGAAGAGAGCCAGGGTTCGGTCTCTGTTGATTTCGATGTTGATGAGGGAGAGAAGCTGAAGCTTCGATCCATTCAATTCAGAGGCAATGCTGCTTTTAGCAACAAGGAACTTCTCCGATCTTTTTCCACGAAAAAATGGCGTTGGTATTCCTTTGCGACAAGCTGGTTCGATCAGACGGGAACTTACTCGGAACCTCTCTTCGCCCGCGATTTACGTGAGGTTGAAAAAAAATATACCGACGATGGATATCTCCAGGTTGAAGTCAGTCAGCCTTTGGTTGACGCGACCGAGGAAGGGCTTTTCGTCACGATTGACATTAAAGAGGGTCCTCAGTTTCGCGTCGGAGAGATCGAGGTTTCGGGCGATCAGACGATGGATTTGGATGCCTTGCGGGAGCGAGTTCGGTTAAATCAAGGCGACGTCTTTAATCGCTCCTACCTCACCGCCGACGTCGAAGCGCTTGAACGTCACTACACGGATCGTGGCTTCTTTCTGGCCACGGTGCAGCCCCTGACCCGTTTAGATTCCCAGACGAAGACCGTGGACGTTCAATTTGACGTTCAGAAGGGCCCGCTGTATTTCGTCCGTACGATTAATATCTCGGGGAACACGCGTACAATCGACCCCGTCATCCGCCGGGAGATGCAAGTGGTGGAGGGGCAGCTTTACTCCGCCCGTGGCATCCAGATTTCGACCCAACGGATCCGTCGACTCGGTTTCTTTGAAGATATCTCGTTTGATTCCAAACCCACGGATGACCCCTCGCAGCTTGATTTGGGGGTGAACGTGGTCGAACGGCCTACGGGTTCATTTAGTTTCGGGGCTGGTTTTTCTTCCCAAGATGGGTTGGTCTTTACCGCCTCGCTCGCGCAGTCGAACCTTTTTGGGCGTGGCTATTTTGTCAACTTGAGCATCGATGTGGGTGGCAGCACAAACCGTTACGTCGCGTCATTGTCCGATCCCTATTTCTTGGGATCTCAGTTCAGTTTGGCTGGGTCAATTTTTGTGACCGATGTTCAATTCGAATCATTTCGACAGTATCAACAGGGCATCAACTTTTCTCTTGGGCATTCTCTGGCCGAGGACAACTCAGCGCGCGGTGCGCTCAACTACACGTATCGGAGTCGTGAGGTTCAGCAAGATACGGGGATCTTTGCGGCCTCTCCGATTATTCGTGAAGTGCTTCAGGGCAATGAGAGCGCCAGTATCTTGGGCGTCTCCTACACTCGAGATACCCGAGACGACCGGTTTACGGCGATTAGCGGGACGAATTTTGGGGCGAATATCGAGTACGCGGGGCTGGGTGGCTTTGCTCGCTTTTTGCGATTCGAGGCGCGGGGCGCGTGGTATATGGGCGCGCCGGATTTTCTCTTTGACCGATCCACTTTCGTGTTGAGTACGCGCATTGGCTACGCGATTCCGTTCAACCAATTGTCAGATTGGAGTCTCAACTTACCCGAAACCACCGCGTGCGATGTTCCGGGTAGCTGTGTCAACGTGGGTCAGCTCAATCAAATCGACACCGATCTGCGGCTTCCTCTGACCGAACGCTACTTTCTCGGGGGCATCGGGACCTTCCAGCTGCGCGGTTATCGGGCTCGCTCCGTCGGCCCCCGCCGCTCGATTTTGCGTCCTTCCGAACCGTTGCTCGGGCAGCCGGCTGGCCTCTTTTATCCCGTGGGTACTGAGTTGGAGCGTGACGCCACCAATAATCGGTGGGTGGCCGTCTGCCAAGATACCGGTCCGAATGCGACAGGAAACGGAAATGGTCGCTGTAACAACCTGAATGACAAGAACGTCGATCAATTCGGCGATGTCTTCGAAACGGACGTGGTGGGTGGGAATTCGTTTATTTCGTCGAGCTTTGAGTACAGATTCCCGATCTCTGAATCCGTTGGCCTTCAGGGCGTTCTCTTTGTCGATGCCGGGAACGCCTTCTACGAGGGAGAGAACCTGTTCGACGTCACCAACTGGCGCTACGGTTACGGGGGCGGGGTGTTGTGGTTTTCCCCCTTCGGGCCGCTCCAGCTGGTGCTGGGTTTTCCGGTCGATCCTGAAGTGTTCGAGCAGAGTCCGGTTTTCGAATTTTCTGTCGGTGGCTTCGGCCTCTAATGAGACTGAGCAGTGACCGACCTTTTCGGGGCGTTTTGCGCCCCAGATTCTGATGGGAGAATCCGAGTGTCGTTCAATAAGACCATTGTCGTTGTGATCGCCTTTCTTGCCCTAGGCTGGGGCCTCGGCGCGGAGAAAGATGGGGGCACCAAAATTGGGATCGTCGATCTCGATCAAGCTGTTGGTTCCACCGATGAGGGCAAGGCCGCCCGTGAGGAATTGGAACGAAAACAGCGCGAAGCCGAACTCGAAATCCAGCCGATGATCGAGCGGTATCAAACCCTTGCTGAGGAATACCAGAAGAAGCGACCGGTTTTAAGCCCGGAAAAGCTTCGGGCCATGGAGCTCGACCTCACCGAATTGCAGAGTCAGCTGGAGTTGAAGCAGGAAGAATTTCAGAATCGCATGAAGGTTGATTTTGAGCGGTTGATTGGCCCGATGCGGGAGAAGCTCCAAAAAGTGGTGACCGATGTCGGTCGAGAGGAAGGCTTCTCGCTGATCGTCGTGCGTAGTATGCCCGGCGTCATGTATGCGAGAGAGTCTCTCGACATCACCGATCTAGTCGTCAAGAAGTTCAACGCCGAGAGCTGATCATTGGGTGATCTGATTCATCCCACCGCAATCCTTGAGCCCGGCGTCAAGCTCGACGAAGGTGTCCGAGTGGGACCCTACGCCGTCGTGGGAAAGGGGGTCTCCCTCGGTGTCGGAGTGGAGGTCGGCCCCCACGTCGTGCTCGCAGGCATCACACACATTGGTGCGGGGACCCGGATTTCCGCCCATGCATGTGTGGGGGGCGCGCCTCAGCACGTCGAATGGGATGGCGAGGCAATGCGCCTCGAGGTTGGGCGGGATAATTGGATTCGTGAACACGTCTCGATCCATGTCGGGACTAATTCTGGGGAAGCGTGTACCCGCATCGGTGACGGGAACCTCATCATGAATGGGGCCCATATCGCCCATGATTGCCAGATTGGTTCTCAAACTGTGATTTCGAGTTTTTGTGGTCTGGCTGGGCATGTGATCGTTGAGGACTACGCGGTTCTTGGCGCCTACACCGGGGTCCATCAGCGGGCTCGGGTCGGCGAATCGGCCATGACCGCGGCGGGCACAAAACTTTCACAGGATGCCCCTCCTTTTTCTTTGGTGGCCGGTGACCGGGCTCGGTTGGTGGGGCTGAATACCGTCGGGATGCAGCGTCGAGAGTTTCCAGAGCGAACCCTGAACGCCATCAAGCGAGCTCACCGGACGGTGTTCGGCCGTCAGTTGAGATGGGAGGAGGCCCTCGACAGAGTCGACACAGAATGGGGCCACGTTCCTGAGGTCGGCCGGTGGTCGGCTTTTCTCCGCGCTTCCGAGCGGGGCGTCTGCCGAGCCGCGCGTTAAACGGCGGATGAATCCTCGAAAGCGGAAGAGTCCTCTCCATCTCTTCGATATCCGGGTATCTGGGGTACCATCCGCCCGGTGACTTGGGTGTAGTTTTGCGTCCCAGGGACGTGGAGGCGAGAGGCGAGTGTCCGGTCGATTGGGTTTGATTGCGGGCGCCGGTCGTTTGCCCATCGAGATTGCACAATCGGTTGGAGACCGAAGCGTGCTCGCCATTGGATATCGCGGGATGACTGACCCCCGATTGGCCGAGGCTGTGGACGAGCTGGCCTGGGAACCACTGGGTGCTCTGGGGGCGCAACTGGACCGCTTTCGCCGCGGCGGGGTCTCCGAAGTGGTCCTTGCGGGTAAAGTCGACCGTGCTCAGCTTCTCCACGCCTCCAACGATCTGGGCTTGGACGACCAGGCCCTTGAGCTATTGAGCAGTCTAGAAGACAAGAGAGATGCGCATATTTTGGGAACCCTCGCAGACTGGCTTGAAGCTCAGGGAGTCTCGGTCCTCTCCCAAGCGAAGGCAGCTCAAAAACTTCTCCCCCGCGCGGGTGTGGTGGGTGCGCTGCCTGTGTCCGAGAAACAAATAGAGGATGCGGCGCTGGGCTGGCGGCTGGCCAGTGTGATCGCGGATCAGGGAATTGGCCAATGTGTTTGTGTGAAAGACGGTCACGTTTTGGCCGTGGAAGCCATTGAGGGAACCGATGCGACGATCACCCGAGCGGGAAGTCTCGCACCCGGTGGTTTTGTGGTGGTGAAGAGGCCCGGTTCGCAACAGGATCCGCGTTTTGATCTTCCGGCTATCGGGCCAGCCACCATCGAGGTCTTGCATCGATCCGGGGGGGGCTGTCTTGTGGTCGAGGCGGAAACCACATTAATGGTCGACCGCGCGAGGATGGTCGACATGGCAGACCGGTTGGGCATTTCAATCTTGGCCAAGGCGCGTCGAGATGGGGGAGGCGTGCAGTGAGGCGAATCCGCATCGGCGTTGTGGGCGCGGGGTATATGGGCACGCTTCACGCATCGAAGCTGGCCCAACTCGATTCGGACGGCGGCTCCGTTTCACTGCGCGGGATCGTCGACATCAAGCCAGAGCGTGCTCAGTTGGTCTCGCAGCGTTTTGGCGTTCCGGCGTATGAAGAGATCGCGCCGCTGCTGTCCGACGTGGACGCGCTCGTCGTTGCGGTGCCCACGGGCGACCACTTCAAGGTGGTCGATCGGGCACTGAGGTCCGGTGTGGATGTACTCGTCGAGAAACCCATTGCGGCCTCGGTGGAAGAAGCGGCTTCCCTCATTGAGACCGCCCGGCGCTATCGCTGCGTCCTACAAGTGGGGCACCTGGAATGGTTTAATTCAGCAATGGACGTGATTCGAGATCATTTCCGACGGCCTCGGTATGCTGAGGCCCAGCGAATTGGGCCGATGCCGGACCGCCTCATTGATTTAGATGTGGTCCGAGATTTAATGATTCACGACTTGGACATCTTGCAGCAGTTGCTCGGAGACGAGCCGGTTGAAGTCGAGGCTGTAGGCACGCCAGTTTTGACGCCCAACGTTGATATCGCGAATGCCCGCCTTCTTTATCCCTGTGGCTGCGTAGCGAACTTGACAGCGAGCCGCGTATCCAGTCATCCGATCCGAACGATTCGCTTTTTCGAGCCAGAAGCAACGGTCGAGGTCGATTTTCTCCGTCAAGCCGGCAGCGTGACACGCCGCATTCCGCGGTCCTTGGGGGGTGCGCCGGAGATCCAAGAGCAGGCCATCGATGTCATCCCGGGCGATGCGTTGCTCGAACAGTTGCATGCGTTCGTAGACTCCATTCGCGGTCGGACCCGTCCGCGTGTGGATGGCCAGAGCGGATTGGGGGCGCTTCGGACCGCGATCCGCGTTCGCCAAGCCATCGACGAATCGCTTTCGGGGATTCGCGCTTCTGCAGATTGGCCTGCGGCCCGACCCTTGATGCCCGAGGCGATTCGGAGCCTCGAGACTGCTGAATCTCAAGAATGACCCGTATCCTGATCTCGGCGGGGGATGTGTCGGGGGATCAGCAGGCTGCAGCCTTGGTGCGGGAGCTTCGTCGACGACGGCCAGATTGGAAAATTTATGGCCTCGGTGGTGAGGCTCTGGCCAGCTCAGGTGTCGATCTGATCGGAGATCAATCCGATTTGGCGGTGGGCGGTCTATTTGAATTAGTGGGCCAAGTCGGGCGTGTGAGGCGCGCCTGGATGGCGGTGCAGAAAGCCTTGGTCGAAATTGATCCAGAGCTGGTGATCCTCGTGGACTCCGGGGGCTTCAATTTGCCGCTGGCTCGACAAGTTCGTAAGAAAACGCGCGCGCGTACGCTGTATTTCATTGCTCCCCAGATTTGGGCTTGGCGACCGGGCCGTCTGAAGAGAATGGTTCAGAGAGTGGACCGGGTGGCAGTGATCTTCCCTTTTGAGAAAGCGGCTTACTCCGGCAGTTCGTTGCCAGTCGATTTTGTTGGCCATCCGCTTGCTGAGGAACTGGGGACTTGGCGTTTGGGATGTGATCATGATGAGGCCTGCCGTCGGCTCGGTCTCGACCCCACCCGTCGTTGGGTGGCCTTACTGCCGGGAAGTCGCCGGAATGAGGTGGCGAGGCATTTGCCGCTGATGTTGGCGTCGGCGCGGCGGATCGCAGACGACTGTCCGGAATTGGGCTTTCTGCTCGCCCTCGCACCCAGCATCGATCGAGGCCAAGTCGAGCAGGTCCTTGAGCGTTCGAGAGCGCTCGGGGAAGCCCCGGCGAAGCTATCGATTCACGGAGGCGCTTCCCGCGAGGTAATCCGCGCTTCGTGTTTGGTGCTGCTCAAGCCGGGAACCGGAACTGTTGAATCCATGTTGCTGCAGCGCCCGATGGTCGTCGTCGGCCGGGCGCATCCGTTGACGGCGGCTCTTGTTCGCCGGTTGCTGAAAGTTCGTTGGCTGAGTATGCCCAACCTCATCGCGGAGCGATCGATCGTGCCAGAACTCTTACAGGGCGACGCAACATCTCGGAGGGTAGCGGCGGAAGCCTCCGCTTTGCTGAACGACGAAGCCGAATCTCGGCAGATTCGAGATCTAGCCAAGGCGGAGCAACGACTAGGCCCGCCGGGGGCTATTCGGCGAGTGGCTGATCTTGCGGAGTCGATGATTGTCTCTGATTCGAAATAGCACAGCATTTTTTTCGGCCCTGCTGGCAACGCCTTTTCTAGCCGTGGCCTGCGCGGTGCGTCCGACGTTGCGTTCGAATCTTGGGGAGCGGCTTGGAGGATTGCCTCAGGGAGAGCCCGGCGCGGTTTGGATTCACGGGGCCAGCTTGGGAGAGGCCCGTATCGTGTCCCTTGTTTCGCGTGAACTGAAGAAGCGGGGGCACCGGACTTTCGTCAGCACCCAGACAGAGGCGGGACGAAGCGCGCTCAGAGCCGAGTCGGAGGCCGAAGAAGTCGGTTTTGCTCCTTTCGATCACCCTTGGTGCGTCGATCGTGCCTTAGATCGAATCCAACCTGCGGCACTTGTGCTGTGTGAAGCCGAAATTTGGCCCGTTTGGATCGCAGCCGCCGCATCGCGGGGGATCCCGGTTGGACTGGTCTCGGCGCGGCTGTCGCGCACATCCCTGCGAAGATCTCGCTGGGTCCGTCGCCTCATGGGGCGCGCAATCGGTCGGCTTTCTTTCATCGGTGCGCGAAGCGAGGCCGATGCGCAAGGCTATGTCGAATTGGGGGCTCGGGCCGAAGTTGTCCGGGTGACGGGCGACCTGAAGCGGTCTGCCCGTCCGTCCGTTTCGGTCTTTCCGCCGGACCTGCGTCAGATCTGGCCCGCAGCGCCCGTCCTGATTGCTGCGAGTACTCACGCCGGTGAGGAAACGGCCGCTTTGGAAGCCCTTGAACGCCTCGAGGGGCGTGGGAAGTCCTTTCATCTGATTCTGGCCCCCCGGCATTTGGAGCGGGTCGAGGAAGTCGCCGATGAGCTTTCGGCTCGGGGCCGTGTTTTTAAGAGACGGAGCACTGCCCGGGGCCGTTGGGACCCCGGTGAGGTTCTGCTGTTGGATAGCCATGGAGAACTCGCTTCGCTCTATGCTTCTGCGGGCGCAGTTTTTGTGGGTGGCACCCTCGTTCGTCGGGGAGGGCATGATCCCCTCGAGGCTGTTCGGGGAGGGTGTGGCGTTGTGGTTGGGCCTCATACCGAGCATATTCGTGAGGTGCTCAATGTCTTGATCATGCAGGGGCTGGCGGTTCGAATTACACGGCCCGATGAATTGGCGGAAGCTTGGGTGAAGGCCTTAAACCGGTCCCGAGACTCCGTGCTTGCTGCAGCCAAGGACTTTGACGTCGCCGGCGATGGCATCCGAACCGGAACACTGGACTTTGTCGAGGCTCTCATGAAACGAAGACCCTCATGAGGGGGCTTCTTCGGCGATCGGCCTGGCCTCCGCGTACAAGAAACCGTCCGCTCAATGTTGTGCTGTCTGGATTGTCCAAAATCTACGGCCCGCTGGCTCGCATTCACCGCGGGCTCTGGTCGAGCGGGATTCGCACGCCTCGTCGCTTAGATTGTTGCGTGATTTCGATCGGCAGCCCCGTCGTGGGGGGCGCGGGCAAGACGCCAACGGCCGCTTGGCTTGCTCGGGCTTTGCAGAGTCGAGGTTACCGAGTCGCCTTGGCGACGCGCGGGTACGGCGGGCGATCACGCCGGGGCGTTCAATTGGTTGATTGGAAGGCCAGACGGGTGGCGAGCGCTGATCAGGTTGGTGACGAAGCCCTTATCCTGTCTCATCACGCCCCCGATGTGCCCGTCTGGGTAGCCCGGGATCGAGGGCTTGCGGGGCTTCGCGCAATTTCGACGGGGGGAGCCCAAGTGCTGGTGCTCGACGACGGATTGTCTCATCACAGACTCTTTCGAGATCTTCATATTGTTTCGCTGGATGCCGGTGCGGGCCTGGGCAATCGCAAAGTTTTACCGCTTGGCCCGCTGCGAGAACCGTTGGAGGCGATTGCGGCTGTCGAGGCGGTCGGAGTCGTTGATGGGGTTTTAAAGACCGCTGATGAGCAGGAGATCGCCCGATGGACACCCGATGCGTTTCGATATCAAGCGGTCAGGCGTCCCGTCGCAGTACGGGGTTTGAAAAGGAACTCTCTCGAATCACCCGCGAGCTTGAATGGGGCTCGCGTAGGGATTCTCTGCGGCCTGGGTTGTCCAGCGGCCTTTGAACGAACGCTTTTGAATTTGGGCGCCGAAATTGTCGCTCGACGATTTTTCCCCGACCACCATGCCTATGTCAAATCAGATTTGGTCGGCTTGTCCGAGCAAGCCTCGCTTTGGTTGACGACCGAAAAAGACGCCGTCAAGATCATGCCTTCTTGGGTTCAAGACTTCGAGCTCCGAGTTCTTGAGATCGAACTCACCGTGGTCGAATCCGAAGCCTTCTTGGATTGGCTTGAAGGACGCATTCATTCCGTTCGAGGGCTGGCTGGCGGATCGGCCTGAGCGGAGAGGGCGGTTTCTGGGTCTCGTTGGTCTCAGGCGCCGAGGCTCGATGCATACGCTTCAAAGAAGGCTTGGCGCTCCGGCGAGCCAATGTTCTGGATGAA
This sequence comes from bacterium TMED88, assembly GCA_002171515.1. Classification (GTDB taxonomy): domain Bacteria; phylum Myxococcota_A; class UBA9160; order UBA9160; family UBA4427; genus TMED88. The sequence goes on from NHEP01000042.1 coordinate 18,540, forward strand.
AGATCGTTTTACAAGAGAGCGTTCGATCCGTTTCAGCTGTCGAAGGCGTTGTTTTTTCGATAATCGTCTCGCGAGACGGGCGCCATCGAGATCGATGATCCAAGCGCGAAATTCACCGCCTTCGTGCCGCAATAGGAGGTTGCCAAGGTGGAGGTCGGGGTGGAGTAACCCAAGGCGATGGACGTGGGCGATCGCGTGGCCAACCGCAGCGGCGGCCTGCTGGATCGATTTCTGCTCGGGCGAAGACTCCAAGAATTGAATGGCGTCGGTAGCGCCCTCAATGTGGATGGTGCAGAAAGCGGCTCGCCACAGGAGTCCTTTTCGGGCTGCGACCACAAACGCGGGCTGAGGTACCGGGGCGCCCGCTCCCCGAAGCTGGGCGGTTAGCTCCATTTCTCGGCGTAGTCGTCGAATTCCGCCTCTGTACCCGTGCCAGAGTGGCGCGAGCCAGCCACCATGTAGGGAGCGACGGACGTGAACGCGTTCGGCTGAACCGGCCAGAGACTCGACGCGGGTCGGAGCTCTCCCCGCGCCTGGCGTTGGAGGGTTGGATTCGACCCTCAGCCAGTTTTCAACGCTGCCCAGCGCCGGTAAGCCCGAGGCCCGGCCCGGCGCTTCGTAGCGTTCGGCGACGATCCAGGCCGTTTCGGGTGTTCGGAATTCTCGAAGAGGGGAGGGTGCAGCGCTCTGTCGATCGAGGTTCACGCCATTCGTCCCCGTGCGCTGCGAATTAATAGGATCGCCGCGAAGGCTCCAAAGCCAGCGGTGGGCAGCCACGTCGCGAGGCCAGGTCCGATCCAATGTGCCTTGGCAAGCCACTGGCCCGCAATGACTGCGACGTAGTAAGAGCCGATTAATCCACCCGAAACAAGAAGGCCCCATGCTCTTCCTCGGATTCGAAGATCCGTCCCAAGGGGAATCGCTGCCATGATGAGTAGGATCGGGGCCAGGGGCATGGCGAAACGGCGTTGGGCTTCGAGTTCGTATTCGACGGGGTCGTGTTCATCGAGGGGAGAAAGATCTCCCGCTGCGATTTTCTTTTGTGCAATACGCAG
>NHEP01000043.1 GCA_002171515.1 bacterium TMED88
TCTGCCTATGCTGGATGACTCGAACTGGCCGCACCATCCTTTCATTACGATCACCGGTCGTTTCCTTTTTACGCTGATTTTCTTTATTTCCGGTATCACTCATTTTACGGATATTGAGGGCTACGCTGCCCTAATGCCTGACGGCACCCCGTGGAAGACGTTTTGGGTTCTCACTTCGGGCGCGGTTGAGTTGGCGGGCGCGACAATGATCCTGCTGAACCGCTCTCCTCGTCTAGGCGCTTGGTTGCTCATTCTTTTCTTGGTTCCCGTGACCCTCGTTGTGCACGGGGTCGCTGCGGTCGCTGCGGAGACCGAGGTCATGCAAGCGATTCAGACTTCATTCTTTTTGAAGGGCGTTACGATGACGGGCGCAGCCCTGCTCATTTCTCAGCTCGGCGCAGGGCATCCTGTGCCGGGCTCGATGGCCAAGTGACCGAGGCCATTTAGGCGAGCGCAGCCTGAGCACAGTGCCTGCGGGGCGCCGGGAAGACAGCGACGGCGCTTGGGCTCTCTGGTCTCTGTGCGGTCCGCTGCTACGATCCCGCGCCGCGAGGGGAGTCCACTGACCACCATGCGAATGTTCAGAGTTTTCAATCGCCCGATTCTCGTCGGGTTGCTCATCCTTTTCGGGGGAGTCGCCGCTTCCGCCGAAGAAGCGCCCGTCGCGGCGGAGGCCAGCTCTCCTGCCGAAGTGGTGGAGTCGATCCATGCGACCCTGATTGAATGCATGAAAGGGGCCTGCGGTCCTGATTTCCAGGGGCGCTACGGCCGCATCGTGGCCGAACTCGACGAGGGCTTTGACCTGCCCTTCATGGCTCGAATTTCGGTCGGTCGAGCTTGGCAATCGATGTCTCCTGCAGAGCGAAAAGAATTTGTCGAGTTGTCCAGGCAATATTCTGCAGCCAATTATGCTTCCAATTTCGACGGATACTCGAACCAACACTTCGAAACACTGGGTGAGGAGCCTGCCGCGCGCGGCACCATCTTGGTCAAGACTGAATTCGTTCAGCCCACGGATGACAATGTCAAATTCGACTACCGCTTGAGAAAAACGAACGGCCGCTGGCGAGTCATCGACGTCACCCTTGATGGAAAAGTGAGCGAAATGACGTTGCGTCGCGCGGACTATACCTCGGTGATCGATCGAGATGGGTATCCTGCTCTGGTCGAGGCCGTCCAGAAAAAGATCGACAACTACGCGAACGAGTAAAGGCAATCGGTTTCGGCGATTCCCGCACCGCTGCGCCCCGGTCCCGTTCTGAAGACTGACGACATGGGAAGGGGCGTTGACGAATATGAGTTCCTTGCTCTCGAGTTTGAGAGGCCTCTCAAGCCACGAGCGCAGTGTCCTGGCTGCGACATGTTTGAGTTCGCTGGGTAGTTTTTACTCGATGGCCGTAGCGGCCTTTGCACTTCCCCAAATCCAGACAGGCTTGGCGATTCCCGAGGAAGAGGTGGGAGAGCTTTTTGCCCTGATTCGAGTGGGAGCGGTTTTTTCGCTTTTCCTCGGTGTTCTCGCCGATCGTTTAGGTCGTCGTCGTTTGTTGATTGCCTCGGTTGCCGGCTGCGCGCTGTTCAACATTGCAACGGCCTTTGCTCAGGAAGGCTGGGTGCTGGCCTGGCTACAAATGGGCTCCCGTTTTTTCATGGCGGGGCAGATTCTTCTGGCGGGGGTGGTGGTGAGCGAGGAGCTCAAGGCTGAAAATCGAGGCCTTGGTTTAGGGCTTCTCTCGGCAATCGGTGGTCTGGGAGGGGCGTTGACGCTTCTCGTCTACGCCTTTGTGGACGACTTGCCCTATGGCTGGAGGTCGCTCTTTGTCGTCGGCGGATTCGGGCTCCTCTGGGTTCCTTGGTTGCTGGGTTCGCTTTCCGAAACCCGACGCTTCACGGCGCATCATGCCGATTCGCAGTTGGCCTCAAATTCGGACTCTGCTGAAGCTGTGCCGTCTGATCCCTCGATGGGCGAAGGGTTCGCAGAGTACCGATGGCGTTTCCTTGCCCTCGTCGCCATCGTCCTCCCCGTTTGGATCATTGCTGAGCCAGGCAGTTTTTTTGTCTCCAAGCACATGCAGGATGGTCTCGGTTTTTCTCCCGGAGGAGTGAGCCTGATGATCGGTTTATGTGGTGCTGCGACGCCCCTTGGAAATCTACTTTCTGGGGTGCTCTCAGACCGGTTTGGACGAAAGCCGGCCACAATCGGTGTTTGTCTGATGTTGTCGATCGCAATTGGGCTCTTCTACAACGCCAACGGGACTGTGACCCTCGGGATAGGTCTGGGTCTGATTTTTCTTGGGATCGGAAGCCTGATGGTTTTGCAGGCGGCGCTTGCGACGGAACTGTTCCCGACCGGACTTCGCTCAAGCGCGTCGGGGGTTAGAGAGGCCTTTGCGACCATCGGCGCGGCCGCGGGCCTCTATGGTCTGGGCGCGCTTTACGATGTCACCCAAAGCCATCCCGAGTCCATCACTTGGCTGCTCGTGCTGACACCCATCGCGCCGATCGCACTACTTTTTGTGCCCGAGACGGCTGGACGAAACCTGGAAGACATCGCGCCCGCAGGCGCGAAAAAATAAAAGGGGTCCTCGGGACGACTAAATCGAGTCGCCCTCTGGAAAACCGCCTCGGCTCACGGACGGTCAAAGAGATGCACTTCGACCAGTTCGCAGATCAAGTGCTCAATGGCGAGATGGCACTCTTGAATGTGCTGGGTAGACCGATGAGGCACGGCGATGGCGGGTTTGCAGAGTTCGAGCATTTGGCCGCCCTCGCCCATGAGTCCGATGCTCGGCATGCCGATTTCTTGGGCTTCCTCGATGGCCAACACAACGTTTTTGGAATTTCCACTGGTACTGATGGCGAAGAGGACGTCTTCGGGCTTCCCGAGTGCCTGAACTTGGCGTGCAAAGATTCCGTCGTACCCGTAGTCGTTCGCATAGGCGGTGAGAAAAGAGCTGTCCGTCGTGAGCGCGAGGGCCGGAAGACCGGGTCGCTCGCAAGTGGCGTCCAGTCGGCTGGTGAGTTCCGCCGCCATATGTTGACAGTCGGCGGCGCTGCCGCCATTGCCGCAGAGCAGGAGCTTGCCGCCTTGGCGAAAAGATGAGCTGATCGCTTCCGCGGCTTCGAGGATCGACTCACCACACGCTTCGGTGAGTTGGCGCTTCAGGGCAGCGCTCCGCTCAAAGTGGTCCGCCATACGTTGCTGAAGGTCTTTGCTCGAAGACACCAAGGATATTTCCTCGTCCATTTTTTTCTATGGCCCGCCCTCGCGGGGATATTGCTGAAATCGGGAAGTTTCTTCCTGGATCCTCAGGCCTGCCCGCGGGGGGGACGGCAACTGACCGGCAGCGCCGAAGCGGGCAGGTCGTTTACTCCGAAGCTTCGAAAGCTTGTCCGGTTGCCCCCTGGGAGCACGCCGGCCATACTCTAGCGGACCGAGGAATTGGGGGGCCACGGTTGGACTTCCCAAAACTTGTGGACATCTTAAAGTCCCGGCCCGTGTCGGGCAAAGCGCATCCTAGAGATGCCGATTCTCGTGAGGCAAATCCTGTGAGGCGTGCTCGACCTGTGGCCGAGATTGGTTTGGCTCAACATCAAACGAACGAATTGCACCCCCTGCAGCAGCTCCTGTCGGATTTCGACGATGTGCGGGTGGTTTGCTTGGGCGACATCATGCTCGACCAATACATCTATGGTCGAGTCGAACGGGTCTCCGCCGAGGCGCCCATTCCGATCATTCACGCCAGTAGCCAGCGGGCGATGCTGGGTGGTGTGGGCAATGTCGCCCGGAACGCCTGTGAGCTCGGGGCCCATGCGGTCCTGATTGCCGTCACGGGTGACGACGATTCCGCCGACCGCATTCGTAGCCTGAGCGCGGGAGAGCCGAAATTGACCGCTCGCTTGGTCCGTGAGCAGCCCCGCACCACGACGGTCAAGACCCGATACATCGCGGATGGTCAGCAGCTGTTGAGAGCCGATGAAGAGAGCACCGAGCCGATTCGGCCGGAAACCGCTGAGCAGATCATCAAGGTGCTCGCCGAGGAAATTCAGGCCGCGGATGCCCTCGTGCTCTCCGATTACCTCAAAGGGGTCCTGACAGACGACGTCTTGGCTGCCGCCATCGCCGAGGCTCAAGCGGCGGGCGTCCCCCTTGTGGCCGATCCCAAGCGAAATAATTTTTCCGCGTACTCGGGGGTGACGGTCTTGAAGCCCAACCTGGGCGAGCTGGCTGCGGCGGCGCGGACTTCCTGCCAGACGAATGCCGAAGTCGAGGACGCCGCCCGAAAGATCATGGAGGATGCGGCCATCGATGCAATGATGGTCAGTCGTTCAGAGCGGGGCCTCAGCTTGGTCGAGCGGGATGCCCAGACGATTCACTTTTCCGCCCGAGCGCTGGAAGTTTTCGATGTTTCAGGAGCCGGGGACACGATGGTTTCAACCACCGCGGTTGCCCTCGCTGCCGGGGCGGACTTGCCTCTGGCCGCTGAACTGGCCAACGTGGCCGCCGGGATTGTCGTCGGGAAGGTCGGTACCGCAGTCGTAAACTGTGACGAACTCGCAGAGCGACTGCTTGAGATCGAGTTGACTGGGCCAGAGGAGAAGGTGGTTTCGGCCGACGCGGCGGTGGCTGATGTTGAACGCTGGCGCCAGCAGGGTAAGCGAATTGGTTTCACCAACGGCTGCTTTGACCTTTTACACCCGGGTCATGTCTCCCTGCTGACCCAAGCACGATCTGCCTGCGACCGGCTGATTGTGGGCCTGAACAGTGACGATTCGATTCGCCGACTCAAAGGCGAGGATCGACCTGTTCAAACTGAACTGGCCCGGGCCATCGTTCTGGCTTCCCTGGGATTTGTTGACCGAGTGATTATTTTCTCCGAGGACACGCCCGTTTCTCTTCTTGAGAACCTTCAGCCCGATGTGCTCGTCAAGGGAGCAGACTACAAGATCGACGAGGTCGTGGGCGCCGACGTCGTTCGTGCGTACGGGGGCGAAATCAAACTCGCCAAGCTCGTGCCGGGCCAGAGTTCAACTGCTGTGATCGCCAAGATGTCGGGGGCCGATTCCTCTAATCGCTCGGCCCTACCCCGTCGTTTCCAGGCGTAGAACCCGATGGCGCGATCGGCAGACCTCGTGGCCGACGTGGTCATCTTTGGAGGCGGCATCGCGGGCCTCTGGCTACTTGATCGACTGCGTGCTGACGGTTACTCCGTCGTCCTCTTGGAAGCGGGTAGGCTGGGCGGAGGTCAGAGTGTCGCCTCACAGGGCATTATTCACGGCGGAGCCAAATACACTCTCGGTTTTGGTTTCGACGGTGCAGTCCGTGAACTGCGAGAAATGCCCTCGGTTTGGCGGTCGAGCCTTGAAGGGCGTTCAGGGCCAGACCTCGCTAAAGCGAAATTGCTCTCGCAGCGGACACATCTTTGGATCCCTTCTCAGCTGGGCGGTGGCCTGATCGGGGCCTTCTCTCGGTTGGTCATGCGGAGCCGAGTCCGAGCCCTTCCGCGCCCAGACTGGCCGGAGGCCCTCAATCAAGCCGGGGGCAGAGGGGCGGTTTACGCCTTGGACGAGGTTGTGGTCGACGTGCCTTCGGTCCTGTCGGCTCTCGAGGCGGCTCACCATGATTGTATTCGTCGAATTCCGGACGGCGTTCAGCCAAACTTCGAGGGCGGGTGCGCTCATCTCGGTGAGCTCAAAATCGAAGCGCAACGGTTTGTTTTCGCGGCGGGCGGTGGGAATGAGAAACTCCTTGCTCAAGCCGGTTTGAGCGACTGGCCGCATCGCCGCCGTCCTCTTCATCAACTCATGCTCGGGGGAGTTGACCAACCCCTTTATGCCCACTGCGTGGGTAAAAATCCGAAACCCCTGGCTACGGTGACGACTCATCCCACCGCGTCAGGCGAGGGCATTTGGTATGTCGGCGGCCTGATGGCCGAGGACGGTGTTGGGCAAAGTGCCGAGCGACTCATCGAGCACGCCCGGCGAAGACTCCCGGAGCTCTTTCCCGCCGTGGACTTTGACTCTGCGCGCTGGGCGACCTTTCCTGTCGACCGGGCGGAAGGGATCGCTTCCTCGGTCACCCATTTGGGTGGGCCCATTTTTAGTGAGAAAGATGAGTTCCTTGCGGTTTGGCCGACCAAGCTCGCGTTGGCCCCGGCGCTGACCGAGCGGGTGCGTCAGCGTTTCGCGGATCAACGGCTACAGCCTCTTCCGAGCAATCTTGAGGCGCTGGCGCTGTGGGATAGGCCTGAAGTGGCGCGTCCACCCTGGGAAGAGGCGGCGTGGATCGATTAAGGCCGTTGGGTCGTACAGGGCTTCGGGTGAGTCCTTTGGGGCTTGGGACAACAAAGTTTGGTCGCAATGCCGGGGTCAAATATCCACACTCATTTGAGTTGCCAACCGATGCTCAGATCTCGGCTTTGCTGGACCGGGCCCGGAATTGGGGCATCAACCTGATCGACACTGCGCCCGCCTACGGGACCAGCGAAGAGCGCATCGGCCACTTGCTTGTGGACCGCGAGCAATGGGTGATCGCGACTAAGGTCGGCGAGACCTTTGAGGACGGGGTGTCGCACTTTGATTTCAGCCGTGAAGCCGTCCAGCGGAGTGTGGAGGAAAGTCTCCGGCGCCTGCGAACGGATTGGCTCGACCTGGTGCTTCTCCATTCAGACGGCGACGATCTCAAAGTCCTGGACGAAACCGACGCATTGCCGACGCTGGAAGCCCTTCGGGATTCAGGGAAAATTCGGGCCATTGGGGCCTCGACGAAGACGGTCGAGGGAGGCCTGCGGGCAACGGAGCTGTGTGATGTCGTGATGTTGTCTCTTAGTCGCGCGGATTCGAGCCAGACACCGGTCATCGAGTCGGCCGCGCAGGCCCAAGTCGGCGTGCTTGTGAAAAAACCTCTGGCGAGTGGCCACGACCCTGCCCCTGGGGTTGCCCTCGCCCAAGTTGCCGCGAGGCCCGGGCTGACCAGCATTGTGGTCGGGACCCTTTCGACCGACCATCTCGACGAGAATGCCCAAGCGATTGGTCTAATGTGTGTCTAAAAGCACCCATGGCAACGGAATGTGGCGACCCGTGTAGTCGTGCGCGGCTTGTGGCTCCGCCTCCATTTCGCGAGAATCTAAAGGTCAGGCGTCCCTCGTTTTGATCTGCGCAGGCCACGGCACAGCCGGGGGCAGCTGCGGAGAGGGTCGTCCTCGCGTGGCTCGACCGGATACGGTGGAGTTCCGCAGACACGGGCAGGGGGGCCCACGAACTTTTTGGAGAAACACCATCGCCGCTTGATGGAACGTCAGTCGATCCTCTGCTGCTCAATCGGCGGCCGCGATGGGGGTCTCTTTCGTGGCGCGGACCCCTGGCTCAGCTTGACCGAAACCCATCACTCATTTTTCGAGGCTTCATGAAAATTTCACGCGTCATTCTGGTTTCCCTGGCCGTCTTGGTCGCGGGTGTTCTTTGGTTTGTCTTTCTCGCAGGTTCGACCGATTACTCCGACGCGGATATTCGGGAAGTCAATCGGGCCGAGCTTTTCGCCATTACGGAACAGCTTCTCGCCGAGTCTGAGTCATGGCCACCGGAGCTTGAAGCCGACCAGGTCTCGGTTTCGTCATCGCTTGAGCCCTATCCGGTCCGAACGGTCCGATACTCCGTTGAAGTCGAGGCGGATTTCGAGGAGGTCGTGGAGTACATCAAGGACGAAAACTACTCGGGTCCCGGCCGGCGAGACAAGCCCGAGAAGTCAAAATACGAGGTCACGCTTTACCAAAAGGACGTCGAGGGTGTTCCGAACGAATGGGTCCGGCGCTCAGTCCACATCGCTCCGCCCCCGGGCGGCAATCGCGATGCGGTGGTCGTCTATTACGAGGATCGTCCCGACCCGAACACGTACCGCGTGGCCTTTCAGTCCATCGAGACCATCGACGGCAAAGACGTGCCTGTTGTCGAAGACGCCGTCCGTTTCAAAGTCTTGCCTTCGATCTATAAAGTGGAACAGACCGCGCCAGGCAAAGTGCGCGTGCGAAAGATCGAGGCCGTTGATCCGCGTGGGTCTATGAGTACAGCCATGAACAACTACTTTATTTCGTTGCTGTTTTTCCGCGACTACATGTTTGAACAAGCCAAAGATATGAGACGAACATTGGGAAGCGGTTCCCAGGGCTAAGCCCTAGGGAGCGCGTCTCCGTCGCCTCGGTCCTTTTAGCTCTGGGACTTTTCAATTTTGGGAGCCGGATGAACCTGATTCCAACGAAAAGGCACAGCGAGCTGTTTCAGGACGGTTTTGGGCATGTTGTAGCCCTCTTCGAGCCCGAGCTGCCCGAAGTCGCTTTGATCTTCCGGCAGGTAACGGGTGCCAAAGATGCGATCCGCGAAATTGAAGAAACTCCCATAATTCGAACGGCTGCCCGGCAGGCCCATAGAGTGGTGGGCCCGATGATGCCCTGGCGAATTCAGAAACTTGTCAAAGACACCGCACTTCAGGTCGGCATTTGAATGATTGAGCAACCCGGTGATGCCAGCGAAGACGTTGTGAAAGACGATGATCTCGTAGTCGACCCCAAAGAACAAAAGGGACAAGGTGCCGATCGCAACGGTCAAGAAAATATCAATGGGGTAGAAGTAGGAAGCTCGGAGCATTTCCAGGCGATCAAGGCTGTGGTGGATGGAGTGGTACCGCCAAAGGAGCGGCACTTCATGGGTCGCCCGGTGGTACCAGTATTTCGAGAAGTCGACGATCAGCGTGACAAGCAGCAACTGGAACAGGATGTGAGTATGGCTGGGCCAAATGTCGAACACAGTGACGTAGTGGTGATAGCTTGCCGTGCTCGCCAAGATGCTGACCAAGAGAAAAACGTGCAGGTAGTCAATGGGCGCGGCCGCCATGAAGTAGATGACATCGGCTCGGCTTGCTTTGCGGATGGTGCCCCAGCTCTGCTTATACGGAATGTAGAACTCCAGTGCTCCGATCAGAATGAGCATGAAGATGTAGAGGCTGTTTGCCACGATGCCCAAGGAAAAAGGCCCGCCGCCATCGACTCCCCACCAAAGAACAGCAAGAGCGAAGAGCAAGATCGGCCCATATGCAAATCGACTGACAACGTGGCGAATCCGATTTGTTTCGAATCCGCCCTGTGTTCCGTCCATCAATTGTTCGCTCATGCTCAGTTCTCCCGTTCCCAAGCCAGCTCGGTCAGCCCGAGTGTCGGCGCGCAGAGAATAGGGCGCCCGGCCGAGCCTTTCACGGATTCTTACGGCGGGGTACCGGGAAGCTTGGAAGTCTGCCCGCGGGTAGTCGGCCATCGGCCGACGAGACGAGTGTTGCGGACAGATCAGGCTGCAAGCCATCCTCTCTGGAGCCGGCGAGGGGCTAGAAAAAGATTGAAGGGGGAAAGAAATTTGCGAGGCATTCAACTATGAGACTGCTCTTTTCCGCTGATGGTTCAAGTGGAGACCTGATCCCGATGGTCTTGATGGCTCGGGAATTCAAGCAGGCTGGATACGACGTTTGCGTTTGCGGCTCGACCGAGTTTGAGGGAATGGCCGTCGATTTCGATGTGCCCTACGAGGCCTATCCTCATTCGTATTCCGACATCTACCTAGACAATCAGAAAACAGGCTACATCCATAATATCCGTGAGAACATTCGTCATCGAGAGCGTCTTTTTAAGGGCGAGTTTGAGCTCTTAAGTAAGATCGCACCGGATTACGACGTCCTCTTTAACTTTCTCGGCGAGATCCTCGTCCCCTCCTTCGCCGAAGCCTTCAATATGGCGAACGTCAAGCTTTTTACATTTCCGGTGATTCCGTCGGAACGCTATGGGCCCCCTATGGGTTTGCCATTCGTCACCGAGAATAAGTGGGTCAATCGCCTGGAGTGGGCTGCGGCGGTCTTCTCTGCCAAATATCTGTTCTCCTACAACAAGACGATTGACCGCATGCGGGGCGAGTTGGGCTTGGCGCCCAGCCGCAATCTATTGGCTGAAAATGCTCAATGTGACCATATGATGATCGGCTTATATGAAGAGCTCGTTCCGCCTTGCCCTTCGTGGTCATCAATCGACTATTCCTACATCGGTCCGTGTATTCCGAGTCAACCCGCTGAGCTCTCCGATTCGCTTGAGCAGTTCCTGTCCCAGGGCTCTGCGCCGGTCTACATTGGATTTGGCAGTATGCGACACCAAAATAGCGACATGTTGACGCGAACTTTGGTCGAGGCTGCTCGGTCAGCCGGTGTGCGTACCGTGTTGGCCCAGGCGGGTTCGACGATCGGCGCGGAAGTCGAGGGCTCAGACGATGTTTATGTCCTCCGTGAGTATCCTATTCCCCACCATAAGCTCTTCCCTCGCTGCTTGGCGGCGGTCCATCATGGCAGCTGGATTACCACGCATTTGGCGGCCCGAGCGGGTGTTCCGCAGCTGGTTCTGCCCCAAGCGAGCGACCAATACATGTGGGGAGAGATCATTTATAAAAAAGAACTGGGTCCGAAGTGGGTCGACATGAATAACTTGAGCCAGCGCAAGCTGCGCACGGCTCTGGAGCGGCTCGTGGCGCGTGAAGCTTTTACCCGTCACGCGTCGGAGTTTGCCGAGCGCGTCGCGGGGATCGATGGGGCGAAAAACGCAGTCGAATCTTTTGAGCGCGTGAAGAGCAAATTGAGGCGCTGACGGTCTCTCGGGGCGCAAAAATGCCGTCCCCGGGAGGGATGTCCATCCCTTAAGGGACCGCCGCTGATGGCGGCGGGGGATGCAGGCTCCGTGCGCTCGTTGCTACTATCCGGCCGTCGGCAGATTCTCTGTCCATGATTTGTAGTGCATAGAGGGGACATGGTGGGTCATCGTTTTCCTTTTCCGTGTTTACCGACAGGGTGGTACGCGATTGCGCTCAGCCAAGAGCTGAAGCCCGGTCAGATTTTGAGCCGGCACTATTTCGAGCGCGATCTCATCGCCTACCGACTCGAATCCGGTGAAGTGCGGGTCGCGGACGCGTTTTGTCCCCATATGGGTGCGAATCTGGGCCGTGTCGGCTGTGTCGAGGGAGACAGGGTTCGCTGTCGCTTTCACGGTTTTGTGTACGGCCAAGACGGCCAGTGCGTGGAGACACCTTACGGCGGCCCACCGCCCCGCGGAGCCCGCTTGGGGCATTGGCCGGTCGAAGAAAAGAGCGGCTTGGTTCTGGTGTGGTTTGACGCAGCGGGTCGGCCACCCTTTTGGGATGTCCCCGCTTTAGAGCTTGAGGGTTGGACGAATCTCCGATTCCGGCGCTTCACGATTCCGACTCATCCGCAAGAGACGACTGAGAACAGCGTTGACTTCGGGCATTTCACTCAAATTCACGGCTTCACAGACGGTCAAATCACCGAGGCCGTCAAATCCGAGGGCGAGCTCCTCACCACGAGCTATCGCGCGATGCGAGGCATTCCAACGCCGAATCTTTCATGGATGCAGCTACCCGTCGACTACGACGTGATCGTCAGGGGCCTCGGGTATTCACAAGTCAACGTTCGCATTGATCCCTTGCGGATTCGGTTTCGAACATTTGTTCTTCCGATTCCGATTGATGATGAAAATCTTGACCTGACGTTGGCCATCTCTTCTCCCTTTGATCTTGGTCCCCATGCCCGCTTGATCAGTCGGATTATGGTGGGGATCATCGGCCGTGAGATCGAGCAGGATCTCGATGTTTGGACTTACAAGACCTATCTCCATGCGCCCAAGCTGGCCAAGGGGGACGGACCCGTCGGTGATTACCGCCGTTACGTGAAACAGTTCTATCCCTTGGATGCCGACGGCAATGAGGTTTCGGACCCCCAATCGCCGAGGCCGATCCAGAAGCAGGCGTCTCCAGCCTGAAATGCACAGGTCCGCTCTCTGGGCGGGTTCAGCGAGTTTGGCCCGCCGCTGGCTGGTTCTTCAGCGAGTCGTTTCCGCTGAATGGAGAGCGGAGAGGTGACGATCTGCGCGTTCAATGTATCGAGTATTCCCTTGCATGACTGCGAGTTGACGAACTCGCGACCATGACTGTATGGCCTTGGCCAGGTCTCCTGACCCTTCGAGTGCGAGTGCCAGATTGTTGTGAGTCGAGATAAAGCCTGAACTGATCTGAAGTGATTCGTGGTAGGCGTTGATTGCTTCTTCGTAGCGTTCGAGTGCTCGGAACCGATTGCCTAGATTGTACCAAGCCATATGGAGCCTTTTTTCACTGGTCAATGGCCAGTACACAAAGATAGAGAGAACAAAGAGGGCAATAAAACGAGTAGCGAGGCCTTTCCATTCTGACCGCAGGGCTCGATTCAGCAAATCGACGAGAGCAAAGGCTGCAAAGGGAATCATCAGCGCGGTTCCGGGAAACCGATAACGAGAGAGAACGAAGACCATCAGCGCTGAAACAAAATACGCGGCTAATCCTGCAAAGAGAGGGAAAAGCAATAGGACTCTTCGGAGATTCAGCGCGATGCCGAGCAGGGCTAGAGGAGCGATGAAGCCAAAGGAGACCAGAGGAAGTCGAAGGATCCAGGAAAACTGTCGTGAAATTTCAAAAGAGCGGTTATTCCAAACTTCATACGCGTTCAAGAAGAGGCCGGCCTTCCGTAATTCAAGCTGAATCCACTCGAAGGGGTCGCGACGGATTTCCTCAAGGCCTCTCATCAGCCAATAGGACGAGACCTCCGAGGGTCGGAGGGACCGACCGAGGTCTCTTTCCGCCACGCTGGAAAAGGCTTCGCGCATCACAACCGGATTATCAATTCGACCTGGCCAGTTGAGTGGCGGGAGCTGCCAAGTTCCGTCCGTCCCTTGCCGATTCCCCATGTAGAAGCTGTACCCGCCTGTCGAATTCACAAGCACGAAGTCCTGCCCCACTTTGTAGTTGTGAAGCGTGAATGGGAGGATGAGCGCGGCGATCGGGAGGACAAATGTGACAGCCGAGATCAGTCGTCTCCCTAATGTTTGTTTGGGCTGGAGGTCAAACAGAATCCACAACACCAGAAGGGGTGCCAGCAAGAGGGTGGTCTGCCGAGCGAGGAGCGAAAGGCCGAGAATTAATCCGCAGAGGGCCCAGCTCCAGGGCTTGGGGTGTTTCCGCGCCCGCAAGGCGAGCCAGACCACAGTCACGACCAACGGCGCCTGGAGATTCACGATCATCACTGTGCCGCCGTAGAAGATGTGCATGCCGTAAACAGCCATCATGAGTCCAGCGACGGCGGCCACTGTTCGCCCAAATGCCTCCCGGGCTAAAGCCCAAACGGCCACGCAGGTGAGTGTTCCGACCACAGCTTGCACAGCCTTGAGGAGCGGCAGGCCCTCTCCGAAAAGGGCATAGAGGATTGCCATGAAGAGCGGGTAAAGCGGTCCGAGGAAAATCACGTGATCGCCGAGGCTGCGTTCCGTCGCGATCTGCCTCGCCCAACTGTCGTACAAAGCGCCGTCCACCCCACCGAGGCTATAGAAGGGATCGTTTTGGGCAATTTGGCTCAGGTGAATGATCCGCAGCACGAGGGCCAAGATGAAGATGGTCCCGACGACCCACCCGTCCGTAAGACGCTCAAGTGGCCCGTCGCTCGTCTCAGGTCCCGGCTCTGATTGCGCTTCAGTCACATGGCCAGTATAGAGTTCTCCGGCGAGAGGTTCAGACCATCCTCAGCGAGTCACTTTGCAGCGTGTCGGATGGCCCTTTTCCTCCGGTTCGGCCGTTGGCCACGCCTGGAAGCACGCACGCTATGATGACTCCCTGACTTTCACGGACCCCGGGTCGCCTGGACGCCCGACTCTAAAGGCCTCGGGGTCGCCTTCTGAGTGCGATCGAGCGGGGAGCGGCGGCATGAGCCAAAAGACAGACTTCGACGTAATTGTTGTCGGGGCAGGTTTCGCAGGCCTCTACATGGTCTACAAGATGCGAGAGGCCGGAAGGAGTGTTCGGGCCTTTGAAGTGGGCACCGGAGTGGGGGGCACCTGGTACTGGAATCGCTATCCCGGCGCTCGCTGCGACATCGACAGCATGGAATATTCCTTCGGCTTCGATGAAGACCTCGAGCAAGAGTGGGAATGGACGGAGCGCTATTCGACCCAGCCCGAAATTCTTTCCTATCTGGAGAACGTTGCTGATCGGTTTGATCTCCGACGAGATATCCAATTCCAAACACGTGTTCTCTCAGCAGAATTCTGTGATTCGACTGATGTAAATCGCTCTGGACATTGGGTCGTCAAAACGGACGACGGGCGCGAGTGGCGCGCTCGCGCGTTCGTATCGGCTGTGGGCTGCCTTTCGGCCGCGAACACGCCGGATTTTGAAGGTCTCGACAATTTCACTGGAGATCTTTATCACACGGCGCGATGGCCCCACGATGGGGTCGATTTTTCCGGACGACGGGTGGCGGTGATTGGAACGGGTTCATCGGCCATTCAATCGATCCCACTGATTGCTGAGCAGGCCCAGCATCTGACGGTCTTCCAACGAACGCCGAATTACTCGATCCCCGCCTGGAATGCTCCGCTTGAATCGAGTTACCAGCAAGAAGTGAAGGCCCGCTATCGTGAACTCCGTGCAGCCAACCGTGAAGTCTTCGGATGCTTTGGCGGGTTGGGGAATGAAGAGGGCATCGAATTGCCGGAAGCTGCTGCGCTGACACGTGAGCAGCAGCAATTCGTTCTCGAGGAATTCTGGAAAGTCGGGGGCCTCGTCTTCATTGGAGCGTTCGCGGACATGACGCGCAATCCGGAAGCGAACGAGATCGCTTCCGAGTTTGTGCGGAATAAAATTCGCTCAATCGTCGATGACCCGGTTACGGCCGAGTTGCTCTGTCCAAAGACTCACGCCCTCGCCTGCAAGCGGCCGTGTGTGGATACGGGATATTTCAAAACATTCAATCAGCCCCATGTGGATTTGATTGATGTGAGTGCGACAGGTATCGAACGAATCACGCCGACCTCTGTCGTCGGTGGCGGTCGAGAAGTCAGCGTGGATGCACTTGTGCTGGCGACAGGCTTTGATGCCATGACGGGCTCTTTGAATGCCATCGACATAAGGGGGCGAGAGGGCCAAGCGCTCCGAGACAAGTGGTCCGCCGGTCCGCTGACCTACTTGGGGCTGGGATCTGCTGGATTTCCGAATCTTTTCATCATCACTGGACCGGGGAGCCCATCCGTGTTGACCAACATGGTGGTCTCCATCGAACAGCACGTCGAGTTTATTTCGGATTGCCTCGACTATATGGACGAGCATGGCCACCATCTGATCGAACCGACACGGCAAGCTGAAACGGATTGGGTGGCGCACGTCAACGAAGTGGCATCCGAGTTTGTCTACCCCACGTGTAATTCTTGGTACCTCGGCGCCAACGTTCCCGGCAAGCCTCGGGTCTTCATGCCGCATCCAGGTTTTCCACCGTATCGCGAGAAATGCGAGGAAGTGGTTGAGCGCGGCTACGAGGGCTTCATTTTCGATGCCGTCTAGCGTCAAAAATTTAGAGAATTCGGCCTCGCCCGTGGACCTAAGGCTGCCCTTGCAGGGCATCATTTTTGATATGGATGGGGTGCTTGTGGACAGTGAGCCTCGGCACGAACAAGCCTTTCTCGAAGTTTTCACCGAATTGGGTTACGCCGAGTCGCACGGAATCGATTTCGATCGATACCTCGGTATGACAGACCGGGCGGTTGTGGAAGACTTTGTTGAGCACAATGAAATCTCTGATTCCGTCAAGACCCTCATAGACCGAAAGCAAGCTCGCTTAATCAAACTGCTTGAGGCGGATCAGCCTCTTTTTGAACCGATCCCTCATCTCTTGAAAGATTTGTCTACCCGATATGCGCTATCGCTGGCTTCGGGTTCACCGCACCGCGTCATCGATACGGTCTTGGCTCTTCAGGATATCGGCGCCTACTTGCCCGTGACCGTGAGTTCTGAGGATGTTCTCCGAGGGAAGCCGGCTCCGGACATTTTTTTAGAAACCGCCGATCGGATGGGTCTCGAGCCGCAGCAACTCTGCGTTGTTGAGGACTCCGTCGCGGGGGTTTCCGCCGCTCGGGCGGCGGGCATGCAAGTCATTGCGATTACCAATAGTTTTCCGGCAGAGAGATTGGTTGAGGCCGATCGCATTGTCGCGAATTACGGTGAGATTCGCCGATTACTTCTCGGTTGACTTAAGGCTCAGCCATTGCTGAAATTGACCGGGCGCCTGAAGGCGCCCTTCCGAGCACAGCGAAATAAACCAATGAGGGAGTCCTGAAATGATTCTGCTGGATCCGCGAAAAACCGACCGGGCCGCTGACGACGAGCGAACGCGTGAGCTGATGCGAGAGACCGTCGAGTTTTTTGAGAGCAAGGGCAAGAAGCGCTTGATCGAAGATTACTACGACCGCGGCTGGTATTCGGATTTCCTCGACTACGCCAAAGAGCACCGCCTTCTCGCCACCATGTGTACGCCGGAGGGCGAAGGCGCCGCCGACGCGCGCTGGGACACATGGCGAGTTTGCCAGTTTGCTGAAATTTTGGGTTTTTACGGCCTGCAGTATTGGTACACCTGGCAGGTTTCTGTTCTCGGGTTGGGCCCCATCTGGATGAGTGAGAACCCGTCCATCCGACAGAAAACCGCAGAAGCCCTCGAGGACGGAGGTATTTTTGCTTTCGGCCTTTCGGAGAAAACGCACGGGGCGGATATTTATTCGACCGATATGGTGCTGACGCCCGACGGAGACGGCTGGCGAGCAAACGGTCGCAAGTATTACATCGGAAACGGAAATGAGGCCGCCATCGTTTCAACCTTCGGTCGAATCGAGGGAACCGATGAGTACGTGTTCTTCGCGGCAGAAACTCGCCATGACAGCTACAAGCTGATCAAGAATGTGGTGGCGAGCCAGAATTACGTTTCAGAGTTTGAGCTCGACAACTACCCCATCACCGAAGCCGACATCCTTCACCGAGGGCGCGAGGCGTGGAACGCAGCGCTGAATACGATCAATATTGGAAAATACAATCTTGGTTGGGCATCAATCGGAATTAGCACGCATGCCTTCTATGAAGCGATCACTCATGCGAATAATCGAGTGCTTTATGGCATGCCCGTAACGGACATGAGCCACGTTCGAAGAATGTTCGTGGATGCCTATAGTCGCTTGGTGGCGATGAAACTCTTTGCGCTGAGAGCCGCAGATTACATGCGAGTCGCATCCAAGGAGGATCGTCGCTATCTGCTCTACAACCCGATGGTGAAGATGAAGGTGACAACCCAGGGTGAAGATGTAGTGAACCTGCTGTGGGACGCCATCGCGGCTAAGGGCTTTGAAAAGGACACCTACTTCAGCCAGGCGGCTGTCGATATTCGCGCTTTGCCGAAGCTCGAGGGAACCGTCCACGTCAATATCGCGTTGATTGTCAAATTCATGGCGAATTACTTCTTTAATACGGCCGAATTCCCTGATGTTGAGCAGCAGACACAACCCGTCAATGACGATTTTCTATTTGACCAAGGCGGGACCGGCGGGTTGGGACAGATTCAATTCCACGATTACCGCGAGACTTTTGCTCGGTTTGATCGAGTTCCCAACGTTGTGAGATTCGGGGAGCAGGTCGACGCCTTTCGGACGCTGCTCTCCAGCGAGCCGCCGGGTCCGGATCAGATGAAGGACATTGACTTCTTGCTGGCCGGCGGAAACATCTTCGCGCTTGTGGTCTACGCCCAACTTATCCTCGAAAATGCGCCGATCTATGAGATCGATGACGACCTCCTGGGAGAGATCTTCGACTTTATGATCCGGGACATGTCCCAGCACGCGCTCAGCCTGTCGCTTCAAGCCAGCAGTACGGAGATCCAAGTCGCCCAGTGCAGAGAGATGCTTAAGCGCCCAGTTGAGGATGAATCCCGCTATCAGCGAGTTTGGGATGGGCAGGTCCGTGTACTCGACGGCGCGTATGAAATGAAGCCCTGAGGCCGACTGGGCTCGGGTCCTGAGCACATCACCTCAAGGATTCGGTCAGAGATTTCCCGGTGTTCCGCGGTGTCAACATCACCAACCCAGCGGTGATCAGTCCCGTTGCGGCCATGGCGACGAATGCTCCGGAAAAACCGGCGAAGGCCTCTATGCCAAAGATGATTTGGCCACAAAACGCGCCGCCGATATGACCGAATCCATCACTGAGAGAGACCCCCGTTGCGCGAATTTCTGTGGAGAAGGACTCGCCGGTAATGGTGTAGAGCAGCGGAATGATCAGTCCGATGGTGAAGGACGCGATGAATCCCAGAATGGGAATGGTGCTGGGTGACGCCGCAAAGCCGATGGCCGCCAGCACGCCAGTCCAGACTAAGGCTGCGATCGTTGACGTGATTCTTCGGTCGATGCGATCGCTCAGCCAGACTGCGGTGAGCGCACCGGCTACAAAGCCGAAACCCGTAAAGATCAGTGACCCAATGGTTTGCGAAAGACTAATGCCATGCTTTGAGAAGAGTTCTGCGGCCAGGGTCAGCCAAGCGTAGTTTCCGACGTAGTAGACAAACCAGAGCGTTCCGAGGACCAAGAGACGAGTCCGCTGGGGCGCCACGAGAAAGGCCTTCATGGCCAGGGCAGAGGTTTTCGCCTCGTCTTCCGAGGAGGCTGGATCCACTCCGGTCGACTCTACAGCGGGGAGGGGATGGCCGAGGCGAGTTTCGGCAACCGACTCCGCTTGCTCGAGGGTGGCGCGTGCATCGTCGACGCGTCCTTGGTCGAGAAGCCAATGAAAAGAGTTTGGCATCCCTCGTCGCATCAGCGCGATGATGATCCCGCCTATGGCACCCATTACAAAAAGTGCCCGCCAGCCCCAGGAAAAGTTTGGAACAAGATAAAAAGCCAAGGGAGGCACGGCCGCAAAACCCATGAAGGCTGCAACGATTGTCCAGCCGGTGTAGCGGCCGCGAAGCGGCGCAGGAGAACACTCCGCCATGTAGGTCGTGACCAAGGCAATTTCGGCGCCGATTCCCATTCCAGACAGAAACCGCCAAAAGATCAGCCAGTCGAGGCTCGGGCTGGTGGCCGACAGAAGGGAGCCAAATGAGAAGAATCCAACCGAGAGGTAAAGGCTGACTTTTCTCCCGTAGCGATCCCCGATTCGACTGTCGAGGAACGACCCAAGGATGTAGCCAATCAAACCGCTGGTGACTGCCCAGCTGGCCTGCTCTTCTGTGACGCCGAATTCATGGGTGAGAACCGGGAGCGCAAAGCCGATGGTGACGATGTCAAAAAAGGCAAAGAAAAACCCGGCGCCCACGATCCAGAGAATTGAACGCGGATAGGGCCAGACCGGAATCCGATCCAATCGCGAAATCAAACCGAGGGCAACGCTCGAATTCTGCGACATCAGGGGACCTCCAGGATTGGCAGAGGAGACATTAACCTAAAGTCAGCGTGGACTTAGGACGATTTCGAACAAATGGGATTAGTCCATCAGCGGACCCGTTGGGCCAATACGCTTTGCAAAATCAAGAGTTGGATCTCTGCAGCAGATCCCGTCGTTCGATCCCACGTCCTCGTCTGGGCTGTCTGCTTTATGAATCTGAGCCTGGGCGGGGGATGTGACCAGCCTACCGAATCCGGTTCCTCCGTCGAACGGTCCTTGTCCCCCTGTGAATATCCGCAGGAAGACGCCGGCTCTGTGAGCGGTCTCGGACAGGTCGCGCGCTCTCAGGTGTGTGAGCCGGTCGTTGTGGTACGCCGGCACGCGCCCGATGCTGAATCAGGCAGCTATCGGCCGCCCGAACTCCGCTTCGACTCGCGCTGGGAATATCCGTTTGTCGGGGGCGGTGAGCAGGCCACGCCCTGGAGGCGATTGACCAGTGAGGGAGATCAAATCGCCCAATACTTTGGTTCGAGTCTCGGCGAATTGCTCGCTGACCAAACAATCGTTCGAGCCCTCGACGGAGTTGAGGAAACTCGTCACCCTTGCCCCATCGATCGTGTCATCACCATCGACCCGACGTCGCCTGATGACACCCAGAACCCCTTTGAGACGGCTTACCCGTTCATCATTGAGCAGGGATTAGCGCTGGATCGGGTACAGATGGTTTCAGAGGAAGCAATTCGCTCGGACATGTCGCCCGAATCGTTTCTCGGCGACTCGGGCGGTTCGACCCTCGTCGTTGCAACCCGAGAGGCACTCTGGGCAAGGAGCTCTGATGACGAATCAGAGCCTCGGAACCGGCTGATGGGTCGGTTGGTTCGGTCTTGTGCTTCGGCTGAACTGAACTGCGGCTTATCGGCCGATTACGAGCCCCGGAAAGAGAGAGATTTTTTTATCTTCAGCAATTTCTGTGCACTTGATCATCGGTTTGAAGTTCAAAAGGTGGCTTTCGAAGGACAAGCGACGCTCCTCCCGGCTGCAACTCCACAGTGGGTGAACGACTAGCCGTTGGACTCTTTAGGCCGTCCGCCCCAGCATGGCGCGAACCAATTTTTCGCCGTCAGCCTGACCGAGATAGCGCGGGACCGGGTAGTTGAGGTGGGCCTCGGCCAAGGCCTGTCGCGTGATCGCCGCGACATCCCCTTCCTGGAGAGCCTCAAGGTTCTCGGGAATCTCAATCTCTCGCATCAGAGTGCGAATCGCCTCGATGACCCGATCTGCTTTTTCGGCCTCGTTTGAGCCTTTCAGTCCAAGGCGGTCGGCGATCTGTGCCAAGGGTCCTGCGCATTGACTTTTGGAGACTTCGAGGACGTGGGGCAGGGCGATTGCATTCGCCAGTCCGTGAGGGGTTCGATAGTAGGCCCCAAAGGTGTGGGCGAAGGCGTGCACGTATCCGACACTCGTTCGAGTAAAGGCGAGCCCCGCATAGTAGGCGGCGAGGGCCATGCCGCGACGAGCCGACTCATCGTGACCGTTCGAATAGGCCCTCGGTAAATTTTCAAAGATTAAATCAATGGCCGAAAAGGCCCATCGCTCGGTTTGCGGTCGTGAGGTGCGGGCGATGATCGACTCCACCGCGTGGGTCAGAGCGTCCATCCCCGTTGCGGCGGTAATGGCGGGTGGCAGGTCAAGCATCAAGGTTGGATCGAGGGCCACCATTTCTGGAAGAAGCTTCGGGTCAACGAAAAATTTCTTGACATGGGTATCCGGCTCGGAAATCACCGCAGCGACTGTGGCTTCCGAACCCGTTCCGGCTGTAGTGGGAATGGCGCAGAGCATGCACGGTGGATGCTTCACCTTCATGATGCCTTCGAGCTTTCGGGGACTGTCGCCATTCCCTGTGGCTGCAGCGATCACTTTCGCGGCATCCATCGAGGACCCGCCCCCCAAAGCCAAAATGGTGTCGCACTCTTTTTCGCGATACAGAGCCAAGCCTGCGTCAACATGGTCGAAGGTTGGATCCGGTTGGACGCCGCTATAAAGAAAAGGCTGAAGCTTCGCGGCTTTCATCGCCTCAGAAAGTTTGGCCACCCAGCCCGTTTGGACCAAACCTTCGTCGGTCACGATCAAGACTCTCTGCGAGCCGGTCTGTGCCATGGATCCAAACAACTCTTGGGTCGCGGAGGAACCGACAAACGCCAAGGGTACTCGGTCGGGCATGAGGCCTGAGAACAAACGAGTCAGCCGAATCACGAAGCCGTGGATCATTTTTCTAAGAAAAAGCATGATGCCCCCGCCGATAAAGATTGCTGGACTTACGCTGCCACTCGATTTTAGCGCTTTGGCTAGGCCTGACGCGAACGATTCCACCAAGGAATCCAGACTGAGGTTCGGGCACGATAGGCGCGGAAGGCTTCGGTTCTTTCCGGCACAGCCATCATTCGTCGTTCGGTCATGACGGTGACGGCGGCCAGAATGATTGAGTTGTAAGTGGTTCCGACAATGACCCAAGCTTCTCCACAAACGACCCCCAGGCCCGCGATCGACCACCAGAAGAGCTGCTCTCCGAAGTAGTTGGGGTGTCGCGAGGAGCGCCAAAGGCCTGATTCCAAGAGCCATTGCTTCGGACGACCCGCCGCGATTCGCCGCTTATTTTCGCGCATGAAGGCGTCGAGTTGGTTGTCGGCAAGGCCCGCGATGAGCAAGCCTGCACTCGCGGTGATCAGGCAGATCGCATCACCAAAGCCGAGAGGGGGAGCAAAAAACGCAATGGCCCAAAACGGCAGACTCAAGCCAACCAGCATGCCATGCTGGGCGACGTAGACCACGAAGAACTGCTCGAAGCTAAAAAATCGACGCTCTTTACGCATTTTAGCGTATCGCCAGTCTTCTCGAAAACCAAAGCGCCCTTGCTCTCGCCGGAAATAATTGGAGGTGAGTCGCAGGGACCACAGGCTAAGCAGAAAAAGAGACGCTGCCGCGCGGAAGCCTTGGGGATCAGCAAGGGGGTGCAAGAAGAAGAAAAGCGCGATCAATGGGGGCAAAAGTGTCCAATAGGGATCGATCAACCAGGTGCTCTTCTGGATGAGCGCAATCACCATGAATTGGATGTCAACAAACAGAAAGAACAGGAGGTTGACCGTTAGGATTGGATGATGAAGCAGCAAGGCCGCCGCCTGATTGAAGTTTTGGGGCCAACGCCAACCGGGGTCGATCGGGATTTCGCCTTCGGGAAACCAATTGAAGAGAATCAGGGAGCAGGCCAGGGCGGGGATGGGCACCCAAAGCAGAAGGCATAGGTTTAAAATATTCCGGCGACCCCAGCGCGGTTGATCTGCCATCTGGGGATAGCCCGTTTCGATGCCGAAAGCGGTCGGGTTCATGGTGCCTCACGGATGGAGGTCCGTTGGTCAGGCGCTGTTCCGGTCTCCCATGATCTCGACCACCGCCTGAGCAAGCGCCTCTCGTAGGGGGGTATAGACCAGGTCCAGCTCCACTTCAGACTTCTTGGCCTCAAAAATCAACGAGCCCGCCGCAGAGGTAGAGACCACGTCGGCGGGGACCCATGGGGTCGTTCCTGTCCAACGGGCGACGCGTTCTCCCCATCTGGCCCAGGGCAGAATCCAGCCTTCCGGGATATTCCAGTTCGGGGCAGGCACGCCCGCGAGGTCGCTGATGATTTCGAAATATTCCCGGGTGGTTGCGCGCTCGCGGCCGACGAGATAGCAGCGGCCTACGGTGTGGGGGCGAAGCAGCGCTTGAACAATGGCTTCCGCTGCATCGCGGAGGGCCACATATGTGAATGTGGTGTCCGCACCGACTAGGGCGGGCAGCCGGCCCTTCGCCGCGCGTCGAATCTCCATGGTGGACTGGGGGTCGCCGGCGCCGATGACCGCCGCCAAGTGGACCACCGAGAAGGGCAGTCCCGCGCCATGATGAAGCTGCCACCCCGCTTCGTCGCCCAGATGCTTGCTGCGCGCGTAGTCACTCGCATGAGGGCCCGGCGGATCGGTTTCATCAAAGGGGGAGCGTTCGGGCATCCCGAAGGCGAGGGGTGTACTGACCTGCACAACCTTTTCGCAGTCGTGATCAAGGGCCGAGCGAAACACGGCTGCAGCGCCTCGCTCGTTCAAATCGTAGTAATCCTTGGTGGAGCGGGCCCAGAATCCCCTCAAGCCCGCCAGGTTGATGACCCCCCAAGCGCCCTCAAGGAGGGGGCCTAAGGTCTTTGGGGCGCAGACGTCGCCCGAGACGATTTCGACCCGCGGTCCTCGCTCGTCGAGTCCTTTCGGATTTCGTCCTTCGCGCACGAGACAGCGCAGCTTCAGCGAGGGTTCTTCCAGCAGTCTCTCGACGACGGCCTGTCCAAGAAATCCAGTCGCGCCGGTCAGGGCAATGGTTCGCTCCATGGGGATCTTTCTATCAATCGATCGTGGGTTTGAGTTCGGGGTCTCATTGAGTTCAGGGCGTAATGGGAATCAAGATTTCGTTTCGGCGCAGGAACCAAGGCATGAAGGGCGGGTCATAGCGCGCCCAAACCGGCTCTCCCTCGGCGAGCAATTGGCGGGAATCCATCCAAGCGAGGAGCGTGTCGAGTTCTTCTTGGTAGCGGTTTTGGCTCCAGAAACCCGAGTAACGGATGGCCGCAAATCGCTGGGCCGATTCTTTTTCTAAACGCACTCGGGCATCTCGCGGAGCGGGCAGGTCTTGGAGCGTCCGGCCGGAGGGCATCATGAAGGTCACTCGGTATCCCTTCTGGGTGGCCTCTTGAGTGACAGGCGCCGTCATGGCAATGCGTTCGCTGTCTTGGTTTTTTCGGTTCAGTCCGCCGGGCTCAAGGGATTGTTTCTTTTTGTTTTCTCCTGAGATGTATGCGGCGAGCACCCGAAACGCCGGTCCGCCGACCTCTTCGAAGTCTCCCTCCAAAGAGATTTCGGCCACCACGGCGGGTGCGTAGTCGCGGATCTCAATCTCGTCTTGCCTTTCGACCACTTCGTAGGCTCTTTTCTCGAAGGCCATTGCGTCGACTGCTCCCAGGAGACCGAGAAGTGTCCCCACTACGCTGAAGATGCTTCGTTTTCTCATTGATCCGCTCCAGTCCGTGCGGAGGGGCCCCTCGGTTCTGTCCGAGAACCCTAGAGGACGGATCACCCTTGGCACGGGGTGGGCGATCCTTTCGCCGGTTGTCGGAGGGGACACCACATCTTGCA
>NHEP01000044.1 GCA_002171515.1 bacterium TMED88
TCAGGGTCGGGTCGAGATCGAGGTGAACATGGGCATCAATCAAGCCCGGCATCACCACCGATCCCGTGGGGAGATCAATTTCGTGCCAGGATTGACCGCCTGGATTCGTCCCAACACTGACGATTTCCCCGGAGGCGACGTACAAATCAAGGGTTTCAGAGCTTGTTCGGGAACCTTCACCGTCCCAGACGCGGCCCCCGCTGATTTTCCAATGCATGACCCGGAAAGGCTAGCGGTTCGAGCCCAAATTGCTCTCGATGGCCTGAGTTGCGTTTCGCGCTAATTGATGCATCCTCGGAGTCGTGGGCGCTTCCTGATGAGCCTCCACGGGAGGGCCGGGGGTGCCCTTTCCGGTCGGAGGCCGAGCGATGCGTCCTGGAAAGGGGCCACCGTTCTCATGTCAGACTCGAACGAAGTCCTTGTTGTTGCCTCGAAGATCAAGAACCACATCAAGAACCAAGGCGACATGAAGACATCCGCTTCCGTGCTTCAGGCACTCTCCGATCGT
Organism: bacterium TMED88; assembly: GCA_002171515.1. Classification (GTDB taxonomy): domain Bacteria; phylum Myxococcota_A; class UBA9160; order UBA9160; family UBA4427; genus TMED88. The sequence continues at coordinate 509 of NHEP01000044.1, forward strand.
CTGCGCTCGCTCTGCGATCAGGCCATCGAGAACGCCCGCAGTGACGGCCGCAAGACCGTGCTGGACCGCGACATCCCGTAGAGGGACTGAAGCGGCCCGCCGCGCCTTGCGCGAGGCGGGCCGCGCTCGCGCCCATCAGTCGCGTGTGTGCGCGCCTTCAAAAGCGCGTCGCCCGATCACGACGGCCCGCGCTGGAGGAGGGCCTGCAGGGCGCCCTTCAAGGTCGGGTGAGCGTATCGGTACGCCCCTTGCTCGGCGGCCCGTGGCACAATGCGCTGACCGGGGATCACCGCAATTGCCGCTTCGCCCAGAATCAAGCGAAGCGTCCACTCGGGCACCGGAATCAGGGCCGGCCGGCGTACAACGCCGCCGAGAATCCGCGCCCACGGCCCCATGCGAAGCAACTCGGGCGCGACCGCATTCACGGGCCCTCGCCAGCCGGGGCCCTCGGCCTCAAGCGCCGCCACGGCGAGGCCCGCAGCATCATCTTGATGAATCCAAGGCGTAAAGCGATCGGCCGGGCCCATGGGGCCCCCGAAACCTGAACGAAAAACCGGAAGCATCCGGGGCAGCGCCCCCCCCTCTTTCGAAAGAATCATTCCAGAGCGAAGCGAGACCACTCGGGTGTTGGGCCCCTGAGCCCTCTGCGCTTCGGCTTCCCAATCCACACACAGCCGAGCCAAAAAATCAGTGCCCGGCGGCGAAGTTTCATCGAGCAGTTCTTCGCCCCGCGGCCCGTAGAAGCCAGCGGCGGAGGCGCAAACCAGAACCCGAGGCGGGGACGCAAGGCGCATCATGCCGTCCACGATGTGGCGAGTCCCCTCGATCCGGCTCGCACGGATTTTTCTTTTCACCCCGGTGTTCCAGCGCGCCGCGGCAATCGGCTCTCCGGCGAGATGGACGACCCCAGACATGCCCCCTAGAGCCTCCTGCCAGCTTCCCGGCTCGCTGACTTCGCCCTGAACAAAAGAGAGGCCCGGGCGGTCCGGGCGCGGCTGACGACTGAGCGCCACTACGCCCACCCCCCGAGCAACGAGTTGGTCACACACGGCGCGGCCCACCACCCCCGTCGCTCCGGTGACGAATACCTTCTCCCCAGGCACGAGACTCATTCCGATGAGCCCGCCGCATCCGACTCCGCCGGGAAAGCGACGCAAACCGTTTCCGGGGCGCGTGCAGGGTCAAATGCAAGGGCGAAGAGTTCGCGGGCCACGAAGAGGGCGCTGCTGAAGCTGTCCTCGGACTTCATCTGGATAAAATCGCCCACCGCGGGAAATCGCGCCGGTGGGCAAGCTCTGATTTCTTCATGCATCGCGGTATCGATGATCCCCGGGGCCACCGCATGCGCGCGTAGCCCGGTCTTCCCCTCTTCCGCCGCCACCACCTCGGTGAGGCGATCGACGGCGGCCTTGCCCGAACAGTAGGACGCCCACCCTTCAAGGGGCGGCGCACCCGTAGACAAATTCAGCAAGACCCCGCCGCCACCGTGTGCGGCGCGATGCCGGATGAACGTCTGGCAGCCAATCAAAACACCGATCACATTCACTTCGACGTGGCGGCGAAATTCGTCGATCGAAAGCGAACGAACCGGATCGATGGGTCGAATCACCCCAGCGTTGTTAATCCAAAGATCAATGGATCCGAAGCGGGACGCCACGGTCTCCGCGAATTTGGCCACCGCGGCCTCATCGGTCACGTCGAGTTGCCCGGTCACAACCGTCTCGGACGCGGGGAGCGCCGACGGGCCGCGCGCACAAAGCCCCAGATTCATTCCGTGCCCAGCCGCAAACTCGGCCATCGCGGCGCCGAGGCCACGGCTCGCCCCGGTCACCACCACTGTCCGACCCTTCAGTTCAACGCTCAACCTCTTGACCCCTTCTCTATGGCCCAACCCGGACGGTTTGGTTTTTCCGACAAGCGGCGCCTGCCGTGGCTTCAACGAGAGGCGATGCCTCGAACCAGGCGATCACCCCTCAGGCCGGTGGAGACCCCAACAGTTTGTCTGCTTGAGCGGTGTCGGGTCGAATTCGCTCAAAATCGACGCCGGAAGGCTGCTGGTAAACCTCTAAACCGAACTCCGGCACCATCGAAAGAATATGGTCGAAGATATCCGCTTGGATGCCCTCATAGTGGACCCACTCTTGATCATTGCTGAAGCAGTAAATTTCGATGGGCAAACCGTTCGCACCCGGGGCCAGTTGCCTCACCATCAGGGTGTAGCCCCGCTGATGGATCTTTGGATGGGCCTCTAGGTAGGCAACGATATAGGCCCGCAGCGTTCCCACATTGGTCATGCGGCGGATATCGGCGTTGACCTCAGCATTCAGGCCCGGCTGCGCGTTGTGCTCTCGGATTTCCGAGCGTTTGCCCTCGATGTACTCGCTCAAGAGCGCCCAGCCACTAAATCGATCGATCTCCTCGGCACGAAGGAATCGGATCGAATTCATATCGATGTAAAAGGCGCGCTTGATGCGGCGCCCACCGGAATCCGACATCCCGCGCCAGTTCTTAAAAGATTCGCTGATGAATTTGTAGGTGGGAATCGTCGAAATCGTCTTATCCCAGTTCTGAACTTTGACCGTGTGCAACGCGATATCCATGACGTCACCGTCCGCGGAAGCGTCGGGCATCTCGATCCAATCCCCCACCCGGACCATGTCGTTGCTGGCGATCTGGATGCTGGCCACGAAGGAGAGAATCGTATCTTTAAAAACCAACATCAGAACGGCCGTCATGGCGCCGATGCCCGAGACGAAGATCCAAGGCGAACGCCCCAGCAACGTCGAGATCACCACCAGAGCGGACAGCAGCACGATGCCAATTTGAAGCAATTGGAGGTAGCCCTTAATGGGCCGACGCCGGTTCACCGCCGAGCGGGAATAAATTTTGTTGATGGCGGTCAGAAACGAGCTCAGGGTCGACGCCACCACGACGATCATCACCACAATACTGAGGCGGCGGACGATCGAATCAATCGTGTCCGGCACCTTCGGGACGGCCGAAATCCCTAGATAAATGACGACCGCCGGCGCCAAGTGAGCCAGGCGACGAAAAACCCGGGCATCGGTGAGCGCGTCATCCCATTGGAATGCGCTCCGTCGCACCAAGGCCCCGAGACCTCGCGCCACGATCCAGCGCGCAAAAACGTAAACAACGATCGCGATGCCCAGCAGGGCGAGCCCGGACAGGACCGGCTCCGTGATCTCTCCCCGTGCCCATTCCAACCAGCGATTCACGCCCGTCCCCCTTTGACGTCGAACGAGCGCCTGCAAGCGCCCGCGGGAGAGTCTAGTGAATCCGATCCCTAAAACGGAATCTCATCTGAGTTCACCCGGCAGGCTGTGGGATCCCACGATACTCTCTCAGGGCCAGCGCTGAGAGCCTGACTCCACGCGAGTGTCCCCACGGCGATTCGACCGGACCCCCTCGATCCCCTTTTGGAAATCCGCCCCCATGACGAACAATCCCGCGAGCGAGCTCGACCATATCCACATCAAGGGCGCCCGGGAACACAACCTCAAAAACGTTGAGCTTCGGATCCCGAAGAAAAAACTCGTCGTGATGACCGGCGTTTCGGGGTCCGGAAAGTCTTCGCTGGCCTTCGACACCCTGTACGCCGAGGGGCAACGCCGCTATGTGGAATCGCTTTCCGCGTATGCGCGGCAGTTCCTGGGACAAATGGAAAAGCCCCGATACGACACGATTCGGGGCCTCTCTCCGACAATTTCTATCGAACAAAAGACGGCGAGCAACAATCCACGCTCGACCGTGGGGACCATCACGGAGATCGCGGATTACCTGCGTGTCCTGTACGCGCGCATTGGGGTCCAGCATTGCCCGGCCTGCGGCGAGCGCGTCGAGGCCCAAACCGCGGAACAGATTTCCCGGGCCTTGCTCCAGCACCCAGAGGGAACGCGCATCATCGTGATGGCGCCTCTCTTGGTGAATCGAAAAGGCGAGCATCGAGATCTTCTCGAATCCGCCCGCCGCGCGGGTTGGACCCGGCTTCGAGTCAACGGTGAAATTCTGGCCAGCGAAGATCTCGAAGCCCTCGACAAACGCAAAAAACACACGGTTGAAGCCGTGGTCGATCGCGTCGTGGCCAAACCGAGCGCTCGCAGCCGCGTCAACGACAGCGTGGAAACCGCCCTCCGAGTTGGCAACGGAACCCTGATCGCCCAAATCGCGGGGCAGGAGCGGACCTTTACCGAAAGCGCGGCCTGCAGCGGCTGCGACCTCTCCTTTCCCGAACTGACCCCCCAAGCCTTTTCTTTCAACAGCCCACAGGGCATGTGCGGAGACTGCAACGGACTCGGCACCCGCTTCGAATTTGATCCGGCTCTCTTGGTCCCCGAGGAATCCCTGAGCATCGAAAGAGGCGCCATTAAGCCTTGGGGAGAAAACACGTCGGAAAAAACGGGTTGGGGCGCAAATTATCGAAGGCAGGTCATGGAGCAGCTCGGAATCAACCCCGAGTTGCCTTGGCGAAAGTTGCCCGCCAAAAAGCGCCAGATCCTACTCCACGGATCGACCGAGAAAAAGTTCAATATCGAATGGAAGAACAAAAGCGGCCAAGGCAGCTTTGATGTCAACTGGGAAGGCGTCATCCCGAGGATGATGAGGCGCTTCAAAGAAACCAGCAGCGAGCGCATGAAGAAATGGTATGGCCAGTACATCTCTAACACCCAGTGCACCACCTGCGAGGGCGGGCGCTTGCGGCCAGAGAGTGCAGCCGTACTCGTGGAAAGCCAAAGCATCGTCGATCTCGGCGCGCTGACTGTGGATGAGGCGCGCGACTTCTTCCGGGGCCTCAGGCTCAAAGGGTCAGCGAAGCAGATCGCCACCGAAGTGCTGAAAGAAATCCGATCTCGCCTCGACTTTCTCGGCTCCGTGGGCCTGGGATACCTCTCCCTTGACCGGGCCGGACCGACCTTGTCCGGGGGCGAATCCCAGCGAATTCGCCTGGCGAGCCAAGTCGGCTCGGAACTCACCGGCGTGATCTACATCCTCGACGAACCTTCCATTGGGCTGCACCAGCGCGACAACCGGCGGCTGCTCGACACCCTTGAACGCATGCGTGACATCGGGAATAGCGTCGTCGTGGTCGAACACGACGAGGAAACCATTCGCGAAGCTGATCATGTCATCGATTTCGGACCCGGCGCCGGGATTCTGGGCGGGTCCATCATTCATGCGGGCACGCCCAAAAGTCTAGAACGGGCGAAGGAATCCCTCACGGGCGCTTATCTTTCGGGACGTCGCCGTATCGAAATCCCCGACGCGCGACGGGAGTCCACAGGCAGCATTAAGATCCAAGGCGCCGCCGAGAACAACCTTCAGGCGGTTGATATTGAGTTTCCGCTCGGCGTGATGACCGCAGTCACCGGCGTTTCCGGCGCAGGAAAATCAACCCTCGTGAACGACATCCTTTACCCCGCGCTCGCTCGCAGGCTGCATGCCTCGACCCGAAAAGTGGGCCGTCACAAGACCGTGTCGGGCCTGACGCAGCTTGACAAGGTCATCGACATTGACCAAAGGCCCATCGGCCGGACCCCGCGGAGTAACCCGGCGACCTACATCAAGGTTTTCGATGAGGTTCGGAAATTTTTCTCCGAGCTGCCGGATTCACGGGTCCAGGGCTTCAAGCCGGGTCGATTCTCCTTCAACGTCAAAGGAGGACGATGCGAAGCCTGCGAAGGAGACGGCGTTCGCAAAATCGAAATGCACTTTCTCGCCGACGTCTTTGTTCGCTGCGAGGAATGCCAGGGTAAACGCTTCAATGAGGCCACGCTGCAGGTCCTCTACAAAGGGCACTCGATTGCCGATGTCCTTGAGCTGACCGTCCGAGAGGCCCTCGAAGTTTTCGCCCACCACCCTAGAATCGCCGGGCCTCTCTCCCTCCTCGAGCGGGTCGGTCTCGACTACCTCCATCTCGGGCAACCCTCCCCGACTCTCTCCGGTGGAGAGGCTCAGCGCATCAAGCTGGCCCGAGAACTCGCCAAGCGAGCCACCGGCCGCACCCTCTATATCTTGGATGAGCCGACCACCGGCCTGCACTTTGAGGATGTTCGCAAGTTGCTCGCTGTGCTCTCCGCGCTAATCGACGCCGGCAACTCCGTGGTGGTCATCGAGCATAATTTGGATGTCATCAAGACCGCGGATTGGGTGATCGACCTGGGTCCAGATGGAGGGCCCGAGGGCGGACGCATCATCGCCCAGGGCACCCCGGAAGATGTGGCCCGCGTTCGAGGGTCCCGGACGGGCACTTACCTGAAGAGCACATTAAAAACGGGCAAAGCCAAGCGCTAAGCGCCGGAATCCGCCCACTCCAACAGCGAGCCGGTCGATTCTCGCGGCCAAGCGTGCGAAAGGTCTTCGATCTCCTCGTACTCAACGCTTTGCCCGGCCTCCTGAAGGATTCGCACCGCTTCCCGAGCCACTTCGGCCGGGAACATCCAATCCAACGCCCCGTGAATCCATCGGATCGGCGGGCGCGGATTGCCTTCCTTGGGTCCGCCGGCCATCACCTGGGGATGCAAAACACCGGCGACCGGGGCGAGGTGAGAGAACGGCTGCGGTCTTGGGGAAAGACCGTGAAGCAACGTAAAGGTCGCGCCATCCGAGAGACCGGTCAGGAGCATTCGCTTGGTGTCGACCGACCAACGTCCACAGACGTAGTCCACCATCGAATCCAATGCGCGGCCGTCTTGATGCGGGCGATGAAGCGACCAGGTGCTCTCCTGCGAAGTCGGAGACAGAACCAACCATCCCCGGGCCCGAGCCGAACGAATCCACGACCAGATAAAATCATCGCCATGCCCCATGCCCCCGTGCAGGGCCACGACCAGCGGCCACTCCCGATCCTCGGAATAATCTTCGGGCACATAGAGGGTAAAGCCACCTCGGTCGGCCGCCCCATTGCGGGCGTTAAAGAGGCCAACGGGTGTCTGCCCCTGCGCGCCCCGGGCCAATTCGGGCAACCGGTCTTCAAAGCGGGGCTCAATAAACGCCGCATCGACCGGAGGCAGTGTCGATCTCAAGGGAAAGAGCGCGGCTTGGGCCCGAGCGTGCGACCGCATCGCCTCTAGGATTGCGAGGGGCCCCTCTGGACCCTGCTCGGCTTCTCCCAAGAAAAGTCGGAAGGCCCGCTCCGCATGCTGGGCCGATCGCCCAAGACCCTCTGAGAAAGCTTCGAGTTCCGCGGGCGCTTCGGCCGACTCGAGAGCCACGCGCCGAGACTCCAGCTTCGGTAAAACCGGCCTCAGGGATGCGCGCAAAGCCTCGATCCGAGGGGGATGCATCTGGCGAAAGGCTCCCTCCATGACCTGAAGACTGCTGAGCAGCGTCGGGCCCAAATGACCCACAGCTTCGGCAAAATTGGTTTCTAAGGCCGTGCCGGTCGTCCTCTTCTGCTCATCGTTCGACGCCATGCAGTAACGCTAGCCTCCCTGGCGCCCCGAATCCGCTCACTGACATAAAGCGTGCGGCGCCGAGACCCTCCTGCTGGTCGTCCTCGAAGAAACCCCAAAGAAGCCGGAATCCGTTGGGCCGGCGGCGCACCCAGCAATGGCCCCCGAACGATGCGATGGGTATGCTCCCCACTCTTCGAGAAGGCTCGGTCGCAGGACCGGGCTCCTAGCCCCTAAACCGGGGCATCGCTCGGCCCGTCGCGGTAACGCGGCGTAGGCCCTCCAGAAGGAGACCCCATGTATCGTCTGCTGTCTCATCAAGCCAACGCTCCTATCCGGGGCGGACTCCTCGCTCTCGCCGCCGGTCTGCTGCTTGTTCTCTTTGTCGCCCCGGCCGCCGCCAAGGAGCCCCAGACTGACAACGACAAGGCGCTTTATTACATGGGCGTGGTGGTGAGTCAGAACCTCTCCGGTTTCGACCTCACACCGGAAGAGACCGCCATGGTGATGCAGGGCATGCAGGATGCGCTTGAGGGCAAAACCCAGGACATCGACCATCAAAGCTATGGCCCCTTAGCCCAGGAATTTGCCCAAACCCGCTCTCTTGAGGTCGCCGAAAGAGAAAAAGCCAAGAGCCAAGAATTCTTGACCGAGGCCGCGAAGGCCAAAGGCGCCAAGACGACAGAATCCGGGCTGATTTTCACCGAAGAGAAAGCGGGAAGTGGAGAGTCGCCGAGCCCAACGGATACGGTCAAGGTCCACTATCACGGCACGCTTCGCGATGGCACCGTCTTTGATAGCTCGATCCAGCGCGGAACCCCGGCGGAATTTCCGCTCAACCGAGTCATTCCCTGCTGGACCGAAGGCGTGGCGATGATGAAGCCCGGCGGCAAAGCGAAATTGATCTGCCCCTCAGAAATCGCCTATGGGGACCAGGGTCAACCGCCGGTGATTCCGGGGGGAGCCGCGCTCGTGTTCGACGTGGAACTGATCGAAGTCGTCGGCCAGTAGTCGGGGGTCGTCAGTTTTTCCACCGTAACGATTGTCAAAACCAGCAACGCGACTTGGGCCGCAATCGCGAGAACCGGAGCGACACTTCGGAGATCGCGGGCCCAACGTCGCGCCGCGCCTTTCCGGCGACGACGTCGAGCGGGCTGCGGGGCCGCGACCACCTGATCGGGTCTCAAGACCAGCGGGTCGAGGGCAAAGGTCGAATTGGGGGGTTGCAGAAGCACGGTGGACCTCCATCTACGGGACGCCCGAACCAGACGTCGCGGCCGCCGGCGATTGCATTGCCGACAACACCCCATTCATCGGGTGTATCCACCTACGGCTTGACCGAAATGATGAGCTTCAGTCCGCTCGTTTTTTCTGCACACGCTTTGCGTACGCGCGAGTTTGGTCGCTCAAGGCGCGTTCCGGGTCGACACCCATTGACCGCGACCAAGCGACAATGAGGAGCAAGAGGTCCCCCACCTGCCCGTGCGCCTTGGCCAAATTCGACCCGGGTTGCGCCGGCTGCCGGGCGGCCTGGCCAAGTTCAGACAGCGACGCGAGCGCCTTCTTCGAATCCAAAGCGTCGGGGTCCTCATACCCCCCGCGTTCCGCCCGGCCGAGAATCTTCCCAGCCCGCCGCAAAGCCGGCAACGCGATGGGAATGTCTTCGAAAGGGTCGGACTCCTGGCCTGCGGCTGCTTCTCCCCGTCGCTGGCGCTTCTCTTCTCGTTCCTGCGCCTTGGTTTCTTCCCAGGTTCGGCGCACGACCTCGAGGGGCTGGCCTTCTGCTTCCCCGAAGACATGGGGGTGACGTCGGATGAGTTTCTCGCAAATCGCTCGGGCGATGTCCTCAAATCGAAATAAATCGGACTCCTGTCCTAATTGGGCGTGATAGACCACCTGCAGCAAGAGGTCTCCCAGTTCGTCCCGGAGGTCTTCCATATCGTCCCGCGCGATCGCGTCGGCGACCTCATACGCCTCTTCGATCGTGTACGGCGCAATTGTTTCGAAGCTTTGCTGCAGGTCCCAAGGGCAACCGGATTCGGGATCACGAAGGCGGGCCATGATGGTCAGAAGGCGATCAATCTCCGACATTCACATTCTCAGGTCGCAAGGAGGTCGCGGGCAATGGCTGAAATCTGGATTTCGTCGGTGCCGGCATAAATCTGCAGCACCTTTGCGTCCCGAGCCAGCTGCTCAACTTGGTACTCTGACATATAGCCGTTGCCTCCGTGAATCTGGACAGCTTCCAAAGCCACCTCCGTGGCGGCCCGTGCGGAGTACAGCTTCATCGCCGACGCCTCCGCGAAAGAGAGACCTCTTCCTGCCCCTGCGGATTCGATGAATCGGAACAGCATGTTTTCGATATTCATACGAGCCACAACCATTCGGGCCAGCTTATCCTGAATCAGCTGAAATTCTCCGATGGGCTTTCCAAATTGCACTCGCTCTTTCGCGTACGCGACACTCAGTTCAAGGCAGCGGTCAACAATCCCATAGGCCATCGCGGCGACCCCTGATCGCTCCATCGAAAACGTATCTTTGGCTCCTTGGCGGCCACCAGATCCAGTCTCGCTTCCACCGAGAAGTCGATCGACGTCCACTTTGACATCTTGCAGAAAAAGCTCCCCGGTTGGAGAGGAGTGACATCCCATTTTTCGCAGAGGCCGACTCTGGGTCAATCCCTCCATTCCTCGATCGAGGACAAAAGTGAGTACTTTGCGGTCGGCTGGGTCCACGTCTGCCTCTTCAAGCTTACAGATAAACACGATGGTATCGGCGTACGGACCGTTCGTGATGAAAGTCTTGTTCCCGTTCAACAAGTAGCCGCCGTCCTCTGTCCGACGTGCTGTCGACATCATGCTGCCAAAGGCATCGGACCCCGATCCCGGCTCGGTAATCGCCCACGATCCAATTTTTTCAAGCGTGAGCAATTCCCGAGCCCACCGCTTTTTCTGCTCAAGCGTCCCCTTGGACATAATGGAAGCCGCCGTCAGCCCCATCGACACACCAAGCGCCGTCACCATGCCCGGGCAAAAGCGAGACAGCTCGATCAGCGGAATCAGCTGCATCGCGGCCGCATCGGCCCGATCGCTGGCGGAGGGGGGCTGCTTTTTCTCCGCCTTCGAAGCCTGGGGTTCGCCCTTCGAAGTCAGCCCAGCCTCTTCTCGGGCAATCTGACGATCGAATCGCGAGCCCCCGAGTTCATCCATGCCGAAGGTTTTGAACATCTTCCTCAGAACGTCGTAGGGCGGCCGGTCTCCATGCTCGAGTTCTTCGAGCTGCGGCACAATTTCGGCCTCGACGAATTTTCGGACCGTCTCCCGAATCATTTTCTGCTGATCGTTCCATTCGATCATGCCGAACTCCTCTACCTGTCAATCAATACGAATCAGGGCGACGAGTGTCGCCCGCTCACCTCAAAGTCACAAGTTCGCCGCAGCGCCTGCCCAAAGCCTCGTCGAAACTCAACGTTGAAGAGAAATCGGCTGCAAGACCACCGAACCATTCTCGGACTCTTTCACCTGAAAGAGTTCAAGAGGGTCTTCTGCATCTAAATCCTTCCGTTCCGGTATCATTGCGACCAGCAGCCGCCGACCGCGCTTTTCAGGCAACGCGGGCACAATGGTTTCGATCACGCCCTCACGCACCACAGCCACCCAGGGTGTTTCGATCGGCGCCTCATTGAACTCGACCCAGAGCGCCACCCGGGGACCGCGAGCGCCCTGCCCCGCCTTCAACCACTGGCGATGGGGACGCGCCGACCCCACCACGCCCTCTTGCTGGGTCGAACTCGAAGGGAGTTCCTCCACGCGGCGGCCCACCCATTGGGCCAATGGCCCGTGGGCATAAAGATGTTCCGGAACACGCCCTGTCCCCACGCGTTCAATTTTTCTTTTGAGCGTTGCGTCCCGATCCGTAAGGTCGAGGGGGAACTCCGCATAGCGTCGGGTGCCATTTTGGCCGGGCTGAACAACCTGCCGAAGCGGCAAGGGAGGACAAGCCTTTTTCTGGAGCGAGCAACCTTCCAAGTCATCGGGGACGGGGAAATCAATCATCTCGAGGACAGTCGGCAAGATATCAATGCTCTGAGCCGGCCGTGTTGAGACATGGCTGTCGGACTGGTCCGGGGCCTTCACCCACAAGGGCACGTGGAGCATATCTTCGGGATGGTCAGTCGAACCCAGCGAGCGACGCGTCTCGCCAGGCCAAAAACCTGTGCCGTAATCCGCGGTCAAAATGATAACAGCCTGCTCGTACAAGCCGGCGGATTTCACAGCCTGAAGGAATTCCCCGACCAATTGGTCAACAAACTGGAGCTGCAACAGATGCCGCCGATACGCATCGTCAGACCACCACGGCTCTTCGTCCCAGGTATCCAAGCGCAGCCCAAAGTGACGGTAAGGTCGATAGGACGTTCCCCCCGGAACCAAGTGCCAGGGAAAGCGCGGCAATCGAACATGGGCGAAGTGCAGACTTCCCACTCCCTTTCCGCGCGCCTTCCTGTCAGTCGGCTCAATCTGCTGGACAAATCGACGAAACGCTTTCTGCTCCAGAATGTCTTCATTTCGGTCATCGCGCATCGCCCGAACCTGTTTGGCTTGAGCCTCCGGGCTGCGTCCCCCGCCCCGAAGCGCCGACTCCACCTCAAGAATATTCATCGCGTACTGGTCTTGCAGTAGGCTGAATAGAGATTGAGGATATTCAGCCGCCAGAGCGGGCCGACGCTCAAGACCCGGCAAACGACCGGTCAGAATCGCTGGGATCGCATCGATGATGCGAACCGCGACGGTCGTGGTCGCGACAAAACGAGTTGAGTCGGCCGCCAAGCTCGCGAGATTCGGGTAGGCCGCTGCATCGATGCCCCCTTTGGAGTCGAGCAAAGAGCTCCTCGGTAAACCATCGAGGACGATCAGGAAGACCGGGGGCGTTCTCACTTTCGGGCTCGCTGACGCCTGCGGCTCTGCCCCGCTCGAGGTCACGACGCAGCCAAGCGCGACGCCTGCAATCAAAAGCGCTTGTTTGATTCGTTTCACGGTCGGAGACGCCTCATTCAGGGGAGCCCACCGCAGCCAAAAATCCCGAGTATCGAGGTTGATCGATCGCCACTTGATTGACCACAGTGGTGCGAAGGTGCGCGGCGAGCTCGGGCCGATCGAGTGGCATGCGACCGGCCCGGAGTCCCTCCACCAACTTCCAGCGGAGACTTTCCAGGTCACCCTCTTCGCCCACGAGGTCAATAAGACGGTCTCTTTCAAGAATCTTTTGCTCGCGCCCCACCTCGAGCTCACGTAAGGCAATGTCAATCGCATTGGCAGACACTCTCGACATGAACGAAAGCCGCCCCCCCACCGAGGTCATCAGGTCTTCCCGAAGAAGATCGCGAACGCCGTGAAGCAACTCGTCCACACGCGGCAGATCAAGGTCGGGCGAATCTGAATCGGCCTCAACCAGCTCAACAGGTCCAGGAATCAGCAAATTGACACAATCCACCTGGCACTCCGATGAGCGTCGACCGATGGTGGCGCGCTCGATGGATCGGTCGGGCCCATTGCGAAACTGTTGCGCCATTCCGAGACACCCGATGGACCACCAAAACGAACCAAAGACCTCCCAAAAACGAATATGTTCCGGATCCACCTGGATGCCCGACACAGACTCGTAGCCCGCAAGCAGGTCTTTCAACTGCCCAAAGCCGCCCACCGGCTGGTCTCGACGGCCAAAACGCCACGAATTGGTACAGATCCAACCAATATCACGGACCGGGTCACCGACGTGGGCCAATTCCCAGTCCAGGACGGCCACGACCCCCTGCGGCGAGACCATCACGTTTCCATTGCGAAAATCATTGTGGACGAGGGTCAGGCGAGGGTCTTCAGGAAGGTTTTCCATCAGCCATCGCGCAGTGAAGTCGATCATCGGCTGAGGGGTTCCCATCATGCGATAAGCGGCCCAAGTCTGCTCGACA
>NHEP01000045.1 GCA_002171515.1 bacterium TMED88
GTGCGATTGGTGAAATGAAGGCCTCCCAGCTTGGTGACGCCTTCCACCAACTCACGCACTTCAGGCCCGAAATGGCTTTCGAGCTGATCTGGTGTCACATCGGTGTCTTCCACCACATCGTGGAGAAAACCCGCTGCGATCACACTGGCACTGGCTCCGATGTCCCGCAACAGATCTGCGACGGCCACCGGATGCACAATGTAAGGATCACCGCTGGCGCGGAACTGACCCTCATGCAGTTGAAACGCAAAATCAAACGCTGCCGCTAACAGCGCTTCTGGATCGGTCGGACAACTGTGTCCGATCCCTGGAGGAACATGAGTCAGACATTGCCGCAACCAGTCTGGAAGCTCGATGCCGTAGTCATCAGGCGAACGCACAGGACGCTCTCGCAATGCCGTTAAACCACAGGCCGCAGAAGTCGATCCAGACTGAGTCTGGGCGGGATCCGTCGCAGAGGTTGCGTTGAGCATCCGACCCGGCGAACGATCTCACTTTAAAGAGTCGAGCGCCCCTTCGCCAAAGAGAAATCAGCTAAAGCCTAGGACTAATACAAAAAGCAGCGGAAACCAGAAATAAATATTTCAAAGTCAAAAGAAAGGACAAACAAGCAGAAATAAATTAACAAGGTAAATAGCAGGCAAAAGACGAAAGAGCCAAGCGATTGCCAACAACCGAACAATCAGCAAGTCAACCAAACACGCTTAACAGCAAGGATCCAAAGCGTAAAATCGAGTCAGACGCCAAATCCCCCAAAACATGCGCAAGGCAGGCACAAATCAACAGATCAGGATTCAAAATGCATAAACGGAAAGAAACTTAAAGCCGCCAAGATTCAACAAAAGAGACGAATCCAACAGCAGGGACGCGTACCAGCAACCACAAAGATACAAATAATTCTAGAAAAGAGGACACAAGAGCAAAACTAAGGTAGAAAGCGGACAACAACAAAGAGGAAATGACAAAAGCAGCGTGGAGAAAAAGATTCTGGGAAATACGACCTCTACGACAAAAGCTCAGCATCGTCGTTTTGATAACATTTATCCCTATATCCCTGATTGCATCTCTCCTTGCGATAAACGAGGCAAAAAAAGAAAAAAGCAATAACTTGCGCACACAATTACTATGGGACGCCCAACAAGCCAGGAGCTTTTTAGATCACTGGACAAAAGAACACGGAAGGAAGCTGATCCTACTATCCGAATATACATCCATTAGGCAACTTAAGATCAACAACAACGCAAAAAAAACCAAACAACTGCTAAGACTATTCCCAAATTATAGCATTATAATATCCGAACGCAATGGAAACAGAATCAGAGAATCCGGTGATCTCCTAAGACCACTGACAGGAGAACTATACAAGGAACTTCTCACCACCCCAAAAACAATCATCAACAAATCAACTAACGGCTATTATGCAAGCGGTCCATTGCTACCTCCATACACACTTAAACCGTGTTATTCGAGCAGTCAACCAATTTATTCCACCTTAGAAAAGAGAAATGCCCCGATAGGTACAATCACAAGTTGCATCACACTTGGAAAACTTGGAAATATTACAGGAATAGATTCATTAATCAAAGGCTCTCCAACTGAATCTAGGCAGGGACTTCCATTGATCAATTTGACTAAAGGTATAAAAAATGGATACGCATTGATCGTCGTCGGGGAAACAGGAGAGGCAGTCGTCGTAGGTCTCTCAGAACTCGATAACAAAGAGGAGAAACTACTACTAGACCCGCAACGCAATGAACAAAGCCTGTGGGGTCCATTCATTAAGATCGCCAGACAAAATACTGAAAAAGATGGATATATGATAAAAAACATCGGCGGAATGAACTATTACATTGCGATAAGTCGTGGAGAAAGTGGAAGAACGACCTTGATGATCATTGACGAGAGGACTGCTTACAGAACAATTGATCGACTATTCATCTTCTTTTGGGCGGGAAATATAATTGCACTTATCATAAGCTCATTGGCAACCAGCAGGATCTTTAAAACTCTTTCTCGACCAATTGAACAGGTTGGGGAGACCTTGTCCGAGATGAGCCATGGAGTCTTCAAAGAGCCTCTTCCAACAAACTCAAGCGATGTTGGGAGAATGTTCCATCATTTAAACGAAGCTTCTGAAAAGCTAAAAAGGTATCTCAAAGAAGCGAAAGAACATGCCGTAACTGATGCACAGCTAGAAGAAGCAAGAAGAATACAAGCAGATTTTTTAATTAAAAACCTGCCAAACACACAGACAGTAGAGTTTGCCGCAGTATACAAACCAGCGTATCAAATTGGAGCAGATTGGTACGATGTAATCATTGCAGATCACATAAAATATGTCGTAGTTGCAGACGTATGCGATAAGGGCATACCTTCGGCACTCTATATGTCTGTCTTCAGATCACTTCTTAGGCTTAGCCTAGTCAATGAAACAAACAAACATGAAGAGGATCCTGGAAAAACAATATGCAGAGCGATTGATTTAGTCAACCAGTATATGGCGAAGAACCATAGTGAAAGCTGTATGTTTGCAACATGCTTTGTAGGTGGGTACGATGAGACAACAGACAAATTGCATTACGTAGTAGCAGGCCATGAGGCACCGCTGGTACTCCACGGAGAGGAGATTGAGCAGATGAAAATAGGAGGACCAGCCATAGGCATATTTGAAACTGCGACATTCAAATCAAGTAGTTGTGATTTCAACCGTGACGATATGCTCTTAGCATTTAGCGATGGTCTTGAAGATGTACGAAATCCACAGGATGAATCGCTAGGAGTTGAGGAAGTCATCAAGTTATTACAAAGCAAATATTCATCACAATGGAGTGCGCAGATGCTAGCCAATGATCTGGAAAAAGCATTCAATTTACACAAGAAAACTGCTGAGCAATTTGACGATCTTACAATCCTATGCATGAAGGCAAAACGAATAGATTAAGCAGACAAGACCACAAGAGAACAACAAACTTAAGCAGTCATTAGCAAAAAAACAAGAAGTTAGGCTATTAATCCCATTAAAAAGGCGAGCATAGAGACAGACAACATAATATAGAAACTGAGATTAAGAAGCAATCATTAAGCAGAGCAGCGAACTGCCTCTAAGCTCATAGAATCAAGGAAAAGATTTAAAGAGATGACTTGGAACCAAGCTGTAGTGACATTCATAGCTCTTGGGGCAGCAACATTATCGAATCTACAGTCAGCATCAGCTTTAGACATGAAACCAGTATTACCAACTAAGTTGGCAACAAAAGCAGCCGTAGAAGCTTTAGAGACATGTAAAAACAAGGGATATTCAGTAACAGCGACAGTTATTGAGCCAAATGGAACAATATTGGTAACGTTGCGAGAACAAGAGGCTGGCCCACACACGATAGAAAATAGCTTTAACAAAGCCTACACGGTTTCGAGTTTTGGTCGAATTTCAGGATTTTCATCAACGAATCAACTAATCAATGCCTCAAAAGGCAAGAATGCGATTGGAGCATTTCCATTACCAGCGGCACCACTTTACGGACTTAGCTACAGCGATGGCGGGCTTTCGATCAACAGCAATGGACAACTGATTGGCGCCATTGGCGTTTCGGGTTCAAAGTCAGGAGGAATAGATAATGAATGCGCCCAGGCAGGGCTTCAAACAATTCAAGATGATTTGGATTGAAATATAGCGCATTTAGCATGCACAATTAGAGGCAAGTTCGTGTCACAAGAAATACCTATAAACGCATATATGAGTCAAATAAAACCATGCCAAGGAAAAGCTTTTTAAAAGAATAATGGATATCGCTATGAGGACATTCCAAAAGCTTTGAACACAGAGCTAGACGAAACAAGACAATGGAATAGCATAAAAAACCTAAATTTTACAAAAAACCAGCGGCTTAATGGCTATGATACAGTTATACAAAATTCAAAGAGTAAATGTCGGAATATTCAAAAATCAGTCAAAGGAAAGGCTCTATGAACAAAAGAGCTAGGAGCATCAATGCCTGCAAAATATCACTTTTGATACCGGCTATCAGCATCAGTGGATTACTTGGTGCATGTAGTCATAGGCAGAGCGTAAAATCACAGCAAGATAATATCGATGGCATTCTAGGCAAAAAAGAAAAGCTCGTATTATTGAGTGGTGTAGCTAAAAAGCGAAGAGAAATTTTAAAAAAAGCAAAATTCAACGGATATCATCTGGTCAATCAAAATAGCAAAGGCTCAACAGCAATAGCACTTCGAGATTTTTGGGAACGAGTGAGGACTCGAACGAATGGGGAACTTAATATGACAGTTCTATATAAAGATGCAACGCTTCCAGGCGCTGATGGTGAAGCGGTACTCAGTACGGCCTATGGAAGATTTGATGCGGTCACAGCAAACGCTCCAATTTTTAGCAATGTGCTGCCACATGTTGTTAATATAATGACTCTATTATTTGCCTACGACGACAGCAGTGAGGGGCTTGAATTAGTAAGGAACAAAACATTTAACAAGGTTCTTGTAGAGGCAGGCAAGCCATTCAATTTAACATTCATTCCTAGTGCAAGTATGAATGCTGGGCTGAGAGTCGTGACTTCCAATGCAATACACCCATTTGAAGACTTGGAAGATATAGATGGCTTTAAGTTACGAATACCCCCCTCAAAGTCAGTTTCCAAGCAACTAAAAGCGCTGGGTGTTAAGCCCATCCAAACTCCAATTAGCAGCCTACTACCAACATTGAAGTCAAATACTGCTTATGGGCAAGAAAATCCACCTTCATATATTGAGATCTTTGGCATCAATAAGGTACAAAATAGAATTTGGAAGACGAATCATCTTTGGTCAGGCTTTTTGACAGCAATAAATACAAAAACATGGGAGGCCTGGCCAAGTGAATGGCATGAAATAGTCAAAAATGAATCGAAAGTCATGCAAGAAAAGCAGTGGATGCAAATATCACATCAAAATAAGCAAGCCCTTGTAGATGAGGCAACTCATGGGATGAAAGTCATGCCTACAAACTTCCAAAATATTTCAGAAAACAAGAAATTCAGTGAAGCGAGAGAAGAGATTGTTATGTCACTAGATCCACGCATAATACCAATCGCCAATCAAATCATTGATGGCAAATTAAAGAATGAAGACGGCAATACCAAGAATTAACAAAATACAAGATAATCCTCAGATTCAACGCTCATAGAAGCAACTAAAATCATTTTTTGAGCTACATACTTGAGGCCACTACTCAAGTAGACTCATAGAAAGAAAATGATTTTCAACAGTGGTGATCACTCGAATAGTAGATTTGTGACAAGAAAACATCACAAGGAGAGAAAGCTTGTATTCACTAAATATTAGACTCTTGCCAGTCTCCCAGAGATAAATTATCAAGACAAGACGAATAAACCGAAAAGTCTCAATTGTAATTGCATTCCAACCTGAAATCAAATTAAAATGCCAGCAAAATATATTCACGATTATATTATACAAATAATCACTCTCTTGGTCATGTCGTCAATATGACCAAGAATGGCAGAATCATAATGGCAATAAAGTCAACAAAATACTAAATTTTAATTCAAGCAAGGCTGAGATCTAAGCAGTGAGAAGACTTAACTTCCTGTTGTAATGAATACGCAGACATTACAACAGGAAGAGTTCTATCAACAAAAGAAGAAGAATGATGAATGAAAACTATTTGTTGATATAGCAGGCTTCACCACGATCGAATAAATCTTGAAGCTCTTCAGCATGATCCCCATTCGAAGCAACTGGTCCTCTAATCGCAAGATAATCGCTTTGACCAACAAAAGTCCCAGTAGGATCGTGGGGCACTCCCCATAATGCAGTTTGAAGAGTCAATGCTTTTGGACCAGGTACATCAGGAAGATCAGCGTGGCTGCCATCAATATCATTGATCCCAGTAAACCATTCCGTAATACCATCACCTGGTGTCCATACATTATAAAAGCCCCTAATATCCTTACTAGTCTTAGATTCGTTATGCCACAGATGCACTGTACCTTTAGGAGAATAAGCTAATTCACCTTTACTCATAACAAATGAGCCCATCTCAGGAACTGGTGCATTCAAACCAGGCAACTGACCCGGCACTAAGGGAGAAGCTTCACTCGTTCCATAAATTCTGAATGCAGAATCTTCTGTGGGGAAAAACCATTCGTCAGTGTTGTAATGGAAATGGGGCGGTGGTCCGACGTCGTTAGGCGCGATAGTTTCGCTGAGTTGATAAAGTCCACATGTATCGCTGGCTGTTCTGAGCATGACCAGAACATCTCCACCATCGGTCGTAAAAGTACGAGGGTTCTTGAGGAATCGGGGCATAGTGATTTTGACACCACTGCCTGGAAAGTCGTAAACAATGCGCTCTTTGACACCACGCTCGAGCGTGGGCGAAGAAAAATTATCGTTAAAGAGTTCTCTAAAACCAGCACTTGCTGGAAGTTGATAGGCAAAAAGGCTCACTACAGCAAGCAGAGCAGAAAAGGCTAAAGAACCGATGAAGAGACGCTTGCGAAAAACCCTGAAAGGGAATCGGAAGGTGTTGAATGACATTGAGCCATCATGATGATTCAAATACATTAATCGAAACCATGCTGCATAAAAAGGAAACTTACGATTCCGCAAAGTTAATGGCTATTGATCCTGATGTATAAGCCTGTAAAAACCAATATTCTTAGGCGATGCAGTGTGTTGATAAAGTTTAGAAAAAGCTTTCTGCAAGCCAGAGTCCTCAAGAGCCTTACCATGATCAGTTTCAGACTGCCACACTTGTATCAAGGTCCAATGATTGGGACGTTGATCCCAAGTCCAAACCTGTACATCGAGGAAACCTGCCTTGGCTTTTAACTCTGACTTAAGCTGATTAAACAAAGGAGGGTAAAGCTCTCTGAGCTTAGGATCAGCGTCAACATGAGAAATAGCTACAAACGAAGTCTCTGTGACATTTAAACGTTCAATCCCAGTCAACAAAGCTGAATTTAAAACAAAAGCACCTTGCCCATCCAATTCATTGTAGCCTTGATCTAATTCATTAGGCTTGTACAAACGCGAACGATCATTTTCGTGAATATTTTGAAACAAGACTACGAGATCTGAAGCCCTTGATAAGTTCTGAAATACCAGAGCTGGAGAGGATGTATCTAGACTAGAGAGTCGCCTATACAAGCCAAGAAAATCCTTATTGACTAGCTCTACACCATCAGCAGGACTCGGAGCGTCCTGGTAGAGATAGATGATTTTGGCTTTTTCAGCAGCAATAGCATTAACTGGGATAGCAAAGAGAAAAAAGAGCCAGCAAACAAAGATCCTGCAATGCATACGAGTCAACATTTTTTGATGTGCAAAATTATAGGCTGGTCAGCAGACGTTAAAGTTGGTGAAAAGACTGGAGCGGAGCAGCTTTGATCACAAGATCGCCGCTCAAGTGAGGTTCAACCCAAGCCCACCAAGCTTTAAAATGGGTAGTGGCTAAATGCTGATTAAGAGCATTCTCAGATGGCCAAATCTCATCAAAGAGATATATCCCAGGATTTTCCATGTCTTCACTAAAAGAATAAGTAACAACGTCATCTTTTTGTCGTGTAATATTAGCCAATACTTCAGTCTTCTTGATAAACTCAATCCGCTCAGAGTCGCTCATTTGAAGTGGCAGCCGTCCCAATACACGCACATCCTCCATTGAGCTCGTGGCCGCATAGACAGGACAACATAGTGAAAAGACGATTCCAAAACTCAGCAAGCAGACAGCAATCGCAGACAATGCTCTAGGAAGCACACCTAAGCGACCATTGGAACCGTTACCTAACCGAGGAAAACCAATGCGGTCATTCATAATAAATTCTTTAGAGATCAAAACTGAACCTTCAACTTTTATAGGGGAGCGTAGCTTAAAACGCAATTCCACCACACAATACGCTTAACAAGCGAAAGACCTTGAAGGAATGACTACAGCGAATGCGGCGGGTAGCGGACAGTTCCAACACAAAATCAATGTCGTTGGAGATTTACGGTTGCACAGCGTAGAGCAAGGTGAGGGTCCAGTCACTGTTCTCATTGGTGGATGGCCACAGACTTGGTTTGCATGGCGGCAAGTCATTCCTCTGCTGAGTGATCATCACCAGGTCATCGTTCTCGAACTGAAAGGCCAAGGAGAAAGTAGTCAGGCTTTGGAAAGTGATTTCAGTATTGAGGCTGTAGCTGGAGAGGTTGATGCATTCATCACCGAACGTGGCATAAAATCCTTTGTATTAGTTGGTCACGATGTTGGTGCGTGGGTCGCCTACGCCTATTCAATACTTCATACAGACAAACTTTTAAGCACTCTGCTGCTTGATGCGGCTTTAATCGGACTGGCGCCGACTGAAGCCTATATGCCCAAACCAGGTTCACGTACATGGCAATTCCATTTTCACGCAATGGACGATATGCCTGAGCTACTCACAAAGGGAAGAGAAGCAGAATATTTGGGATGGTATTTCAAAACAAAAGTCGCTGTACCTGGTTCAATCACTCCAGAAGCAGAGCAGGAGTACATTGCTTCATACAGCAAGCCTGGCGCAATGACTGCAGGATTTAACTATTACCGGGCAGTTGAAAAGAATAGATCTTTTGCAGAAAAACATCGAAATCACAAATTTGCCAAGCCAATCCACGTCTATGGAGGCGAATTTGCCACTGGTGAGAATTTCATGAAATCACTTCAAGCCTGCGACCCCTCGGTATTAGGAGGGATGTTACCGGGATCTGGCCACTATCTGCCAGAAGAAGCGCCTGAGCTAGTAGCCCAATTAATACGTTCAATGCCTCGTTGAGACCATTCAATATTTATGACTGAAATGAAAATAGGTGCTCACACATTTGCTTGGTCAGCAGGGATCACTGACATAGAACTGGAATGGCTAATGCCAAAGCTTGCTAGTCAGTCAATTGATTTTGTGGAATTAGCGACCTATGATCTCGAGGGACTTTCGCCACAAGTTGTTCGAAGATTATCGGACTTGCATGAACTGCCCGTTACATTATGCTCTGGTTTACCAAGAGGTCTCAGCCTTTCATCTCCTGCACCCTCAATACGTAAACAAGCGCAAGAACATATTTTGCGTCTCCTAAACTTTGCAAGCGAATGTGGAGCAGTCAAAGTATCTGGACCGCTGCATGGCGATTTATCAAAACCAGCAGCGGAACCATCAAGTCATGATGATTGGCAAAGGTTAGTTAATAGCTACATCGATCTACGACCAGCTCTTAAAGACGTAGGGCTACCCTTTAGCATTGAACCATTAAACCGTTATCAGAGTAGTCTTATCAATACTCTTGAGCAAACAGAGGAACTTTGCAAAACAATAGACCTGACCAACGTAGGAATCCTTGTAGATCTTTTCCATGCCAACATTGAGCAAAATAATCTATACCGAGACCTGAACAACTACAGGGAAAGAACAACACATGTACATCTCTGTGGAGCCAATAGAGGCCCCATCGGGACCTGCCATCTTGATTGGGAACAATTAACAACGTGGCTGAAAACATTCCAGGACGGGATGATGGTCAGTATTGAAACTTTTGACCCATCCAATCCTCTGATAGCACGCAGAACACGAACGTGGCGAAACTTCGATGAGACATCTGAATCCATTGTTCTCAACGGAGCCAAACGACTGAAGACGATGATTGGCGAATAGTTTCACTAAACACACTTATATTCTCATCCCAAAACCACGAGCCGAGCCAATTCTCTGAGCATCATCACTCTACGCAAAGAGCGAGACAATCAACAAACTAAAACATGCGAAGCACTCATCGCTTCAATCCAAATAGATCAATCAAAACTAAGAATAAGAGTCAATTGAAGCGATCACAATCTGCTCCCAGGCAAAGCCGGATAGCTTAGCTTTAAAGATTAAGTAGAGAAACATGAGATTTACTTAGCGATGTATGCAGACAGCAACAATGCGCAGCGATTGAGGTTTGCGAGGCGAATGATCGAAGACTAAGCCAAGAATGGCTCGCCCCAAGAATCAAGCAAAATTAACATGATTCGGAAAAAATACGAACAAAAGCCTGGCGACCGGATCCAACACAGTTATAAAAGAAGATGAATTAAAAGATTTATGCCTCATTCACCTCCTCCTGATGCCCCAAAGAATGCTGTATTGGATGACCAAGGCCTTCAGGACGCGCTGAATGGAATTCATCCAGCATTTGGTGATCTATGTACGAGAGTTTGTGGAGAAGTTTGGGGCAAGCCACAAATCGACCAGGCGACAAAAGCGATGATCACGATCGTCATCGATATCGTCAACCAAGGGCTGTCCCCTGAATCACCATTTGAAGCCCACATCAGAATGGCATTGAAACAGGGCGTGACATTTGAGCAAATCGAAGAGTTGACTCTCTTTACCTGTGCGTACGCAGGGTTCAATAAGGCAGCGCCTGCATTCGTGCGACTTGGACAAATAAAGAAATCAATTGAAGATTAAAACCTTATCCTACGAAACCACCATCACACAATAATCATGCTGAAATTCAACGGGTTGGTCAAGTATTTTCTACCCAAAATACTAGGCATTATTTTAACAGCTTTTGTCGTTCAAATATCTACTAGTCCTGTACTAGCATTAACCTCAAGAATTGATTTTCCAGACTATGAACCAAGCCCGGATCCTGAACTAATCATAGGCCCACCAGGAGAGCAATTTACTTTTGAACGTACAGGTAAAAACACTAATAATAAATTCACTTTGGCCAAGGCAATGGTGCCACCAGGAGCTGGCCCAACTGCCCACTTTCATGACGATTATGATGAATGGTTCTATTTCCCAAAAGGTGGTTTCACACTTTTTATGGACCCAGACACCACCTACAGAAACTTGAGCGATATTCCTAACAAGACAGCACCTGGCGCCAATATACAACTTATAGAGACGGAGGAGAACGGATTATATTACGTTCCTAGGGGCCATGTACATGGTTTCTATAATAGCTCAGAGACTCCATTACCAATGACCTTTGTATGGGCTCCAGAAAGAATCACACAATATTTTAGAGATACGGGTGAAACCGTCAAGAAGTTCCCATCAGATTTCAAATCCGATCCAAGCAAACTGGAAGCATTTGTATCTGATGCTCCAAATTATGGGATCAATCAGAGCCAGTATTTTATGCAATACATCCAATCAATCAGCACAGCAAAACAATCAACCCTGCGATCAAGCAATCACATTGAGGAGCTCAAGGATCTTTTGTCTACACCACTAAGTTAATGAATTTATCAATATTACTTTCAACTCTGATAGGGGGTTTTCTTGTTGGATTTGTATTTTCAATTTTCAAACTCCCCTTACCTGTACCACCACTAGCAGGACTCATCGCAGCCGCCTCATGCCTAGCTGGATCTTCAGCGTATCAAGCCATACATTCAGTCATCTCACGAACAGGGAGTCATTAAAAAAATCAAGCCACAAATAGAGCTCTGTTCTTTTATTATTCTGTCATTGGAAGGGTTAAAAGTTCACGCCTCACTTATAGCTCCTACGAATCCTCATTAGCATCAGTGCTGTCCCATACTTCTAAACCATGAATGAGCTTCCGAAGAAGCTCATTCATGGTTTAGCAAAACCAGTCATCCAAAGAATAGACCGAAGCAGCCAATACATTTGCTGAATGCAATTCACAGCTTGATCGCATGGCACACATGAATTCATTTCCAGCGTCAAGTCTAAAAGCAAAAAACCAATCCAAAACACAAATTTCTCGAGAAGAACAACACCCATCTAGAACGCAAAGAATATCAAAAACTAGAAATTACACAGGCAATTCTTAGCTACACATTATTATCAGGCGGTACAAAAGCTTGTCCACAGCAGGGAAGGAACAATACTCAGTAACGACTTTCCTTCAAACATTGAACCAGTCCATAGCACAAGTGCAGCAAAACATATTAATAGCGACTAGGTTCTGCGAAACAAGGCGCTAATTAATCAATCCATCTCAAATCCTGCTCATATTTTTCTGAATCCACGAAGACTCCTCTAGGTGCGGATCAACTAAATTGGTAAGCACTAATCGTGAGCCTGCTTGGATTGATGTCAACTATGCCAGGAACGGTCCTGAGGCTGAATCAGTTGCGTCTGCGCTATCCGGGTAGTGAGTCCTGGACGCTCGATGGATTGGATCTCAGCCTGAAATCTGGAGATCGCTTGGCACTCGTTGGTCCGTCTGGATGCGGGAAGAGCACAGTGGCGAGAGCCGCTTTGCAACTGTTACCTCCAGGGAGCTGCTGCGAAGGAGACCTACTGCTCAATGGTCAAGATCCACGGCAACTGAGTCGACCTGCCCTGCGCGCCCTGCGCGGAGAAGCGGTGGGACTGGTGTTTCAAGACCCGATGACTCGGCTCAATCCACTCATGACCGTGGGTGGACACCTCCTCGACACCTTGGCCGCTCACCGTCCAGCCATGGGGCCTCAGGAGCGGAAAGACCGCGCCGAAAGCCTGCTGGAACAAGTGGGGATCGGGGCCAAGCGATTTCGAGCCTATCCCCACCAATTCAGTGGTGGCATGCGCCAGCGCTTAGCGATCGCGCTGGCCATTGCACTCGCACCCCCGCTTGTGATCGCCGACGAACCAACGACCAGCCTGGATGTGGCTGTTGCTGGACAGGTGATGGCGGTGCTGCGCACTCTCTGCGAAGAGCTGGGGAGCGCCCTCCTGCTCATCACCCATGACTTGGCCATGGCCAACCGCTGGTGTGAAGACATGGCGGTGCTGGACGGGGGCCGTCTTGTGGAACAAAACA
>NHEP01000046.1 GCA_002171515.1 bacterium TMED88
CAAAAGAACTTCGCAAGCCGGCATCCGTCATGGCGTGGCCACCGTACTTGATCACGATCGTCTTCCCAAGAAACTTGCGCATGTAGGGAAGCGCTTCGGTCAATACCTTTGCCTTCTCGACCAGGGTCTGCACGGCCGGTCCCCCTCTTCAAACTCGCTGCCCACTCAAAAAGGGCAGGACCCGAGTGACTAGCTTCGAGCCGCTCTTCGGGCCTGGGCAACGTCCTCGATTGCCTCAACGAGGCTACGGTACAGGAGAGCGTTACGAAGTGCCGCCGAAAGCGCCGGGGCGATGACCTCGGCCATCCGAACCGAGGGGACGAGATTTTCTCCCAAAAAGGCGCGGCAAACCCCTACGACCCGACCCCGTAAAGTCAGCGGGAGGCATAGCAGCGGCCGGACACGACCATCCAGGGCTGTGTCGATCTCCGCCTCAAACCGGGGATCGGCGTCGGGTTCCGCCGTCGCAACCAGCTGACCTGTTCGAAGAACGTGCCCGGTCAGCCCCTTTCCCGGCAAGAGGGAATCTCGATCCCCAGCAACCCCGCCATCACACTGGCCTTCAAGAGCCAACGAACCGCCCTCGGCTCCAACCAGAAAAATCGACACCGGCGCCGCCGGTAAATGATGGACTAGGCGCTGGAGGATGCCCTGGATCACTCTTTCCGGCTCGACTTCGTCGACCGCCGCTTGGCAGATTGCACGAGCCAAATCTGAAACAGGGTCAATCTCAACGTCCTTTACTTCAGGGTCGCCCTCGGGCTTGTGACCTTCGAGGGAAGAATAGGGGGAATCTAAATCCACCTCGGTCGACTCTTCCGGAGCGATCTCATCTTGCAGCAAGAGGGGCTCGAGCAAGGAACCCAACTGAGCTGCCAGCATCCGAAGAATCGCTAAATCTTCCGGGCAGAAAACTTCGCCCCCCGAGATACGGTCCGTTGCGCACAGTACGCCCATTGAGCGGCCCGAACACAGTACCGGAGCGGCCACGAAGGAAGCACTTCGATAGCGACCTTCACGATCGACGCTCGCTACCCGAGGGTCCACTGAGGCGTCTTCGACCAGCCACGCCTCGCTGTTTTCAAAAATACGACCCGCCACTCCATCGCCGATGTCGAGGGGTTGTGCCTCTTCGGGTTTCAGCGTGCGACCCGACCAAGCCACGACGCGCAAGACATCCTCGTCTCGGTCAAGAAGAAGCAAAGAAGCCTTCTCGGCATTCAGGACTTCCGCAACCGCTGTCACAACGCCCTCCCGGACGAGAGCCAGACGATTTTCTCCTCGCTGCCCGCCGGCCCGTGCCACCAAGGCTTCAACCCGCGCCCCAAGCAAACTCAGGCGCTGCTTCAGCTGAGCGCCCTCCGCCCAGAGCGCTTGATACCCCAAGGCTCTTCGGACGGAAAGAGTCAGCTCTTCCGCATGCAACGGCTTTGCGAGATAATCGCAAGCCCCCTCTCTCAAGGCATCGAGGACGCGCCCCATCGCCGACTCGTCCGCCATGGCAATAATCCGAATGCCCGGGCGCTGATCGATGAGTCGAGAAACGAGGTCGGCTTGGTCACCCTTCACGAGCCCAAGGTCCAGCAAGACGACCCCTACGGCTGTATCCATCGACTTCAAGCAAGAAGAAATATCCGAACCGCCTTGGCTCCTCAGGCCCGCCTCATCAAGAATCGATCGGACAGCCTCGCAAGATTCAGAATGTCCATCCAGAATCATGATGATCGGATCTCGCCGCGTCATGGAATCTCCCTGATTCGCCTTCGATGGTCCCGGCCTACGCGCCCGACTCGGCCAGCCTACAAAATGTACTGCGAAAGATCAGCGTCTTCGACGAGGTCCCCCAGATGAGCTTGAACCATGCCGGCATCGATCACAACGCGCTTGTCCGGCTGATCTGGCGCCTCGAAGCTGAGGTCTTCGAGCAGCCTTTCCAGAATGGTATGCAATCGGCGCGCGCCGATATCGGCATGCCGCTCATTCACCGTCGCAGCCACGTCGGCTATTCGACCCAGTGCTTCGGGTTCAAAGACCAAATCAATTCCTTCCGTCCCAAGTAACGCGGTGTACTGTCGAACAAGCGAGTTGGTTGGTTCCGTCAAAATTCGGACGAGGTCATCCCTCGTCAGGCTCGCGAGCTCTACCCGAATAGGGAAACGGCCCTGCAACTCAGGAATCAAATCCGAAGGCTTGGCGAGATGGAAAGCGCCCGCCGCCACAAAGAGAATATGATCCGTACAGACCGGGCCGTGCTTAGTCTGTACCGTCGACCCCTCGACAATGGGCAGAAGGTCCCGCTGAACACCTTCTCGTGAGACATCAGGCCCCTGCTTGCCACCGCTCCCGACTGCAACTTTGTCAATCTCATCAATAAAGACGATGCCACCCTGCTCGACGCGAAGGATTGCCGCCTCCCTCACCTCATCAGCGTCGACGAGTCGAGTCGCCTCCTCTCCCGCGTAAGCCTGTAAGGCTTCCGCCACGCGCATCTGACGCGTCTTGGTTTTTTGCGGAAACATGCCCCCGATGAGGTCCTTAAACTGGACGCCCATTTCCTCGACGCCCTGCGGCGTCATGATGGACATTGACGGCCCTCCACCTTCATCGGTGAGCTCTACTTCGATCTCTCGATCATCCAGCTCGCCCAGCCTCAGGAGCTTGCGGAGTTTCTCCCGGGTCTCGCTTCGCGGTTCAGGCCCAGCGCCTTCGGGTGGACCGGCCACCGGAGGCGGAGGAAGGAGCGCATCCAAAACGCGCTCTTCGGCACGCTCTTCGGCCTGGCTCGTCACCGATCGCTTTCGCTCTTCCGTCACCATCCCAATCGCCAGTTCGGTCAGATCTCGAATAATCGATTCCACGTCTCGTCCGACGTAGCCCACCTCAGTAAATTTCGACGCCTCGACCTTGATGAAGGGAGCCTGAGCAAGCTTCGCCAAACGGCGGGCGATCTCTGTCTTGCCGACCCCAGTCGCTCCGATCATGATGATGTTTTTCGGCGCGATCTCATCTCTCAGTTCTTCGGGAACGCGCTTGCGTCGCCACTGGTTCCGCAACGCGATGGCCACAGCCCGCTTGGCCTCTCGTTGTCCCACAATGTAACGGTCCAGTTCCGAGACAATTTCTCGGGGGGTAAAAACGGGGAGTTCGTTCTGGTCTATCACGGAAGCGTCACCACCTTGATCGAGTCATTCGTATAAATACAGATACCCGCTGCAATGCGAAGTGCCTCGACAACGAGCTGTTCGGCATCAAGGTCGGTATGCGCCATCAGCGCACGGGCCGCCGCCAGTGCATAGGACCCCCCCGATCCGATCGCCACCACACCATCATCGGGCTCAATGACGTCACCGTTGCCCGATACGATCAGAAGCGTTTCCGCATCGCCTACAATCATCATCGCTTCGAGACGACGTAGCATTCGATCCGTTCGCCAATCCCGCGCCAATTCGACAGCCGCTCGCCGCACGTTGCCGGGGTAGGTTTCGAATTTTGCCTCAAGTCGCTCAAGAAGAGTGAGCGCATCAGCAGCGCCTCCGGCAAAACCCACCACGGCCCGACCCTTCGCGATTTTCCGCACTTTTTCGGCGCCCTGTTTCATCACCATCTGGCCGACGGTCACCTGACCATCTCCGGCAATCGCGATGCATCCTTTCCGCAAGACGGCCACCGCGGTCGTGGCACGCAACTCAAGGCCACCCAGGCTCATTCTTTCTTCCTCCTTTTTTTTCTTTGCGGGCCCTGCCCGCTCCGCGCTTCCATCGACTCTTGAGGGGGATTCGAAGGGACTTTAGATCGGGCTCGGGGATGCGCACTGTCGTACACCTGGCGCAGATGTTCCACCGAGACCCCGGTGTATTTCTGAGTCGTGGACAAGCTCGCATGGCCCAATAGTTCCTGAATTTCCCTGAGATCTGCGCCCATGTCGAGCAGATGGGTGGCATAGCTATGTCTCAGCTTATGGGGATGGACGTGGTCGAGCAGGCCTCCAGCCCGAGCTCGACGCTCAAGAACCCGCCGAACATCTCGCGCGCCTAAGCGCCGGGCGGTTCCGTCCCGACCGGGCCGGAGCGAGACGAAGAGCGGCTCGGCCAAAAGTCCCGGTCGTTGACGTTCGGTCAACCAGTCGTCGAGAGCCTCTCGGGCTCCCTCCGGTAGGGGAACAACCCGTTCCTTGCCGCCCTTCCCTAACACGCGTACGTCCCCACGAAGAAGATCCAAATCGCGAACATCAAGCCCAACGAGCTCCCCGACTCGCAAGCCCGCGCCGTACAACAATTCAATCACAGCGCGGTCCCGAAGGCGCGCCCTTCGCTGCCGAGGCTTTTCGGTTGGGCGGGCGGCCTTTATCCCCTCCTGCTCCGCGAGGGTCCAACAGTCATCCACTGAGAGGGGTTGAGGTGCACGCCTGGGTATCTTGGGCACCGGCAGACCTTGGGTAGGATCCGTCTCAATCCGCTCTTCCCGCAGCAAATAACGAAAAAAGGAGCGCACGCCTGCAAGGCGGCGCGAGCGCGTCGCCGCTTCCCGTGTCCCGTGAAGGCTGGCCAACCAGTCTCGAATGGCTTCTCGGCTGACGTCTTCCGGACGGGCCCCTGGGCCCAGAAAGGAGGCCAGTTGAGCCACATCAGCCCGGTAAGCACGACAGGTGTGATCCGCCAGACCGCGCTCTGCGCGCAGATGACGGCCGAAACCCGCAATGTCTTCCTCGAAGCTCATTCGGCTTCGGGCCTCACCGCTGCAGCGTGTTTCGCGATCGCCTCAAGTGCTCGCTCGGCCAGCTTTTCATACTTTTCCCGCTTGGCGACGCGTCGGCGCCCCTTTCGGGCAACCGATTGTTCAAGCGGCCTAAAAAGACCGAAATTCACATTCATCGGCTGGAAGTTTTTCGAGTAAGAATCTCCGAGGTGCGCCATGAGGGCACCATGGGCCGTGTCGCGCGGAACCTCCAGTGCCTGCTCGCCCCGAAAGACTCGAGCCGCATTGACGCCTGCGATCCCACCGAGTGCTGCGGATTCGACATAGCCCTCAACCCCAGCCATTTGCCCCGCCACGTAGACCCCTTTTCGAGCCTTCAATTCCAAGGTCGGCCCCATCAGGCGCGGTGCATTGAGATAGGTATTCCTGTGGACAGATCCGAATCGCGCAAAGACAGCCTTTTCGAGCCCAGGCAACATCCGGAAAATACGTTTCTGTTCGCCAATTCTCAGCTTCGTTTGAAACCCCACTAGGTTGTATAAGAGGCCCCCGGCATCTTCCTGACGAAGCTGGACGACGGCGTGGGGCCGCTCGCCCGTACGAGGATCCGTGAGCCCGACGGGTTTCATCGGACCATACGCAAGGGTGTCGACGCCTCGTCGCGCGATTTCTTCAATCGGCAGGCAGCCCTCAAAATAGAGTGCCTTTTCAAATGCATGGAGAGGCACCTTCTCCGCCGCCCGCAGCGCCTCAACGAAGGACTCGTAACCGGGCCGATCGAGGGGAACGTTCAAATAGTCCCCTTCCCCTTCCTCCCATCGAGAAGCTTTAAAAACAATGCTCGCATCAATCGAGTCCGCGTGGATCGTGGGAGCGATCGCATCGTAAAAGTAGAGGTATTCGTCGCCCAGCAAGGACCGGATATCGCGCACCAACTCAGGCGCCGTGAGCGGGCCAGTGGCCAGAATGACCTGATCCGCTGCCGGAATTTTTTCGATCACTTGATGGCGCAAATCGATGAGTGGATGGTCTTCGATCGCCTTTGTCACCGCCTCAGAGAAAGCGATCCGATCCACCGCCAGCGCACCCCCTGCGGGTACAGCATGGGCATCAGCAGCTTGGATAATGAGCGAGTCAAGGCGTCGCATCTCCTCTTTCAGCAGCCCCACAGCGTTATGAGTCGCCGCCGCCCGAAGCGAATTGCTGCAGACCAGCTCAGAGAGCTGATCCGAAACATGAGCTGGCGATCGCCGATGAGGTTTCATGTCGTACAGGACAACCGGCGCACCTCGGCGTGCCAACTGCCATGCGGCTTCGCAACCCGCCAGGCCGCCTCCGATCACGATCACGCTGTCCCTCATCGCGGTCGAATCGCTTTGAGGATGGGCCATCGTCTCCAATCTCCTTCACGGGCGGGCCGTTGTGCCCAGAATAACGTCGCGACCCGTCGCCTGTCGGAACATCGACTCAGCAACAGCCGGAACCGGAAAGGTAGCCCATGCGAAGGGTCAACCCTCGCTTGGGGAACGAGGCTGGCCGCTAGGAGGATGTTCGGAGGACCGCTCTCGCGCGGCCATCCCGGTCAACTACCGCCCGCTGGTCAATTTCGAGCGAAAGAAGCAGCATCGCCACCTCCCGAGTCGTGCAAGCCATCCGTTCGGCAAGTTCCTCGGGCGTTCCCGGCGTTTCGAGAATGAGTTCAAGAAGAACTTTTGCCCGGGGGTCCAGGCTGAGGCCGGGGGCTTTGGATTGCTCCGGCAATAAATCCATCTGCCCGGAGTCGCATCCAAGGACCTCCAGTGCATCGCGAATTTCAAGCAAGGGGTGGGCACCGTCCCGAATCAGAGCGTTCGGGCCCTGACTGAGAGGGGTCGTGATCGGACCGGGCACAGCCAACACTTCCCTCCCCTGGTCCAGAGCATGTCGGGCTGTGATCAGGGAACCGCTACGGGGCCGAGCCTCCACCACGATCACAGCCTGAGACAGACCGCTAATGAGGCGGTTTCGGAGGGGGAAATGAAATGGAAGCGGTTTTTCGCCTAACGGAAATTCGGTGATCGACGTCCCGTTTTCCAAAATCTCGGCCAATAGATCAGCGTGTTCCGGCGGGTACACCTCATCGGGTCCGCACGCCATGACGGCCACCGTCGGCCCCCCCGCCTTGAGGGCACCTCGGTGGGCGGCCGCATCAATCCCTCGAGCCAAACCGGAAATCACCACGAAGCCCGCCCGAGCCAATCCTTCCCCAAGCTGAACAGCGATATTCAGACCATATTGCGTCGCCGCTCGCGCGCCCACGATGGCCACGGCCGGCCGGTTGAGCGGCTCGCAGCAGCCTCGACCGAGCAAAACCGGCGGGGGGTCGGGAATCGTTCGAAGGGCAGAGGGGTAGCCGGACCCGTCTTGAGACAAGACCCATGCCCCCATTTCAGACAAATGACGGCAGGCCGCCAGCCCATCGGGAGATTCAAGCGAAGGACCCTGACCATTCAGGCGGGCCAAAACAGCGGCCGGGTCACCCCCGGCTTTCAGCAACCAACGAGTGGCCCTCGAGGGCTCCAGATAGAACTTCCGCTGCAAGTCCAGCCAAAGTAGGACCCGTCTGCGCAACTCGGGCTTGTCGGTTCCGGGGTCGAGACCATGGTCAGCCGCCTGACCGCGCGGCCAACGAGCCTTTCCGCTGATCGACAATCTGTCACTCCACTGGGAACCGGGAATGACTGTCTAGCAAGACTTGGTGAGCAGGAGAACCATGTATTGGGGTTCTCCTTTCGACGATTTCCTTAAGCGTCTGCGGACAAAAGCCGTTCGGTCGCCAGCTGAATCAGGATCAACGTTTCGCAAGGCGACGCGGAGACGGTCGGATCGTATCGCCAATTTCGAGTTCTCGATCAGCTTCGAGCACGTAGGCGACCGATGTGTCCTC
>NHEP01000047.1 GCA_002171515.1 bacterium TMED88
CGCATCGAGCGCCTGGCGGAGTCAATCGATCTGATTAAAAAGGTTTTTTCCGGTGAGCGCCTCGCGCATCATGGAAAATACTACTCAGCTCAGGATTTCGAAGGGTCGCCCCGCCCGGTTCAACAGCCAGCGCCTCCTTTGATGGTCGGCGGAGGTGGGCGTAAGATTCTTTCGCTGGCCGCTCGCGAAGCGGACATCGTAAGTTTCAACTTCAACAACCGCAGTGGCAAGATTGGCCCAGCGGGCGTCCAAAGCTCGACCGAATCAGCCACCGCGATAAAAGTCGATTGGGTCCGCGATGCCGCCGGACCACGTTTCGATGAACTCGAACTCGAAATTGGCGCGTATTTCACGTTCGTCACAGAAAATCCGACGCCCATGATCCAGGGCATGGCTCATGCGATGAACCTCAGCGAAGATGAAATTCGCGAGCACCCCCATGGCTTATTTGGAGACGTCGAAGAGATCGCTGAAACCCTCCTCAAGCGAAGGGAGCGCTTCGGAATCTCTCGCATTACGATTGGGGATGATGCTTTCGAAGCCTTTGCTCCGGTCGTTCAACGACTTTCAGGCCAATAGCCCGCAGGAAGGAAAGAAATGCCGTCCAATGAGTCCGACTGGTCCGATGAATTTGAGATTCGCGCTCTTGTGGACCGCTATTGCGACGCGGTCAACCGAAGAGATGTGCCCCTCTGGCTAGAAACCTGGAACGACGACCCGCATTGGGAACTCTTTGGGCGGCCGACCCAGGGGCGAGAAGCAGCCCTCGGCGTCCTGCAGGGAGCCCTCGCCATGCTGAACTTTGTTGTTCAGACGGCGGTCAACCCTGTCATCGAAGTCAACGGTGACCGGGCCACCGGCCGATGGCTTGTCACGGAATGGAGCGAATCCGAACAACTCGGGCGACTGATGCTCCTTTTTATCTACCACGACGAGTATGAACGCACGCCATCGGGCTGGCGAATCGCTTCCCGCCGAATGCAGCTTCTCTACCAAGGCCCGCCGGATCTCAGTGGCCAAAGCTTTTCGCCAACGAGCGAAGCGGGCTAGCCGCTACCGCCCGAGGAGTCTGTTTCATGGGGGCTTCCAGGGAAGCGCGCCCCTGAGAAAAACCGATTGACCCTGCCCGGGCTCGCCAGAGGACGAGGCGTCATATATGCTTTTCCATATATGACAGACATGGAAGGAATCGTTCACGTCTTCCAAGCTTTCGCCGACCCGACTCGCCTCAGGCTTCTCAATCTTCTGAGACATGAGAAAGAGTTGTGCGTCTGCGACCTCTCGGCTGCATTGAGCGAGGAGCAACCGAAGGTTTCGCGCCACCTCGCGATTCTCCGCCAAGCCAACCTCGTCAGCGTTCGAAACGAGGGAAGATGGAAATTTTACGAGTTGGCGCGGAAAACGCCCAAGCTCCAGAGGCGTTTGCTCCGAAGCCTTGACGCCGTGAATCCTTTGGAGACCGAAGACACGTTCGGAAATGACCAACAAAGAATGGCCGGCCTAGTGCTGCGGCTGCGCTGCCGTTAGGAAAGCCCAGTGCCTCCCGAATCTCTTCAACATGTCCTATTTCTCTGCACTGGCAACTCCGCGCGCAGCATCCTCGCCGAGTCCGTCCTGCAACATCGCGGTGGGTCTCGTTTTCAGGCCCATAGCGCGGGCAGTCACCCGACTGGAGAAGTCCACCCGATGGCCCTTGAGGTCCTCGCTGAAGCGGGATACCCGCATGAAGGCTTCCAGAGCAAGACTTGGGAACGTTTCACATCGGAGGCTGCGCCGCCCCTCGACTTTGTGCTCACGGTCTGCGACCGCGCTGCCGGGGAAGGGTGTCCGGTCTGGCCCGGCCAGCCCATCTCCGCTCACTGGGGGCTACCCGATCCCGCAGCGATCGAGGGTCCAGCCTCAATTCGTCGAAACGCTTTTCAGCAGACCCTGCTCCGAATTGAGGACCGCATCGCCCACTTCCTTCGCCTCGCCCGATCGGCCAACCACCCCAATGACTGGAAAATCGGACTGAGTCAGGCGGAATTTCCGGAGGCGCCAAAGCCCCGGCCGGCAGAATAGAGAAGCGCCATGAGTTCGCTCGCGCGAAAAACTGACCAGCCCGACGGACCGAGTCTTCACTTTTTCGAGAGATGGCTCACTCTTTGGGTGACACTTTGCATCGTGGCGGGTGTCGGCCTCGGCCGGATCGCACCAGGACTCGCAGAGGCCCTCGATGGAATGGCGCTTCGAGTCAATGGAGCACCCGTCGTCTCCATTCCGATCGCGCTCTGCCTTTTTTTCATGATGTATCCCATCATGGTCAAAATCGATTTCCAAAATATCTTCCAGTCGGGTGGGGCCACTCGACCCGTCGGACTGACCCTTTTTCTCAACTGGGCGGTCAAGCCCTTCACAATGTTTTTTATCGCCTATTTTTTCTTGGGAACCGTTTTCCTCGACTTCATTGGTCCCCATGCCGTCGATTTCGTCAAATTGCCCTTGGGAGTCAATCAACCTCCAGGCTCTCAATACGGATCTGGAGTGGTCACTCAAGTCGGATCCATCTCGATGCTTGAGATCCCGCTGTGGAGAAGCTACCTCGCCGGCTGCATCTTGCTGGGGATCGCGCCTTGCACCGCCATGGTGTTGGTCTGGGGGCACCTGTCCCGTGGAAGCGATGTCCACACCCTCATCATGGTGGCCGTCAATTCTCTCGTCATGCTGCTCCTCTATGGCGTACTCGGGGGCTTTCTTCTCGGAGTGAGCAGACTTCCCATTCCATGGCAGGCCCTTCTCCTCTCAATGGGATGCTATGTCGCCCTACCTTTAGCGGCCGGCGCATTGTCTCGAAAAGTACTCATCCGCTGGAGAGGAAAAGAATGGTTTGAAGAGCGCTTTCTCCCGAAACTTTCCCCGATCACGATCTCGGCTCTCCTGGTCACTTTGATCTTGCTCTTCTCTCTTAAAGGCGATGTGATCGTCGAGAATCCTCTCACGATTCTCTGGATTGCGATCCCCCTCTTTCTCCAGACCATCTTGATCTTTGCCCTGGGCTATGGCCTCTCCAAGCTGTTGGGTTTGAGCTACTCGGATGCTGCGCCCACGGCGATGATCGGTGCCTCAAATCATTTCGAGGTGGCGATCGCGACAGCTGCCATGCTCTTCGGATTGGCCTCCGGCGCGGCCCTCGCCACGGTGGTCGGTGTTCTCATCGAAGTCCCATTGATGCTGGCCCTGGTCCGAATCTGCCTCCGGACCGAACCCTGGTTTACGAAACCCGAAACCTCAAACTGATCCAAAGAGCATCAGAGACCGCGCGATAGACAAAGGCAAAACGCCTGCTGACTGACGTCAGCGGGCTAAGGCGAACACAGCGAGATCCGCTTTCAAATTCGGATCCTGAACCACTTCTTCACCGGTGCGAGAATCGACATAAATCGCTTCCAAAATCCGTAGTTGTCGATGGTCACACAGATCCTGGAAATCAAGAATGGATGGAAAGCGTCGATTGGGTGTGTCGTGCCACTCATACTCGTAAGGACCTTCGCCTTTCGGCAAGCGGCCCTCTCGGGCAAACATCTCTCGCATCGGAGCGTGAGCAAAATTGGGGAAGCTCACGATCCCTCTTCGACCAATCCGAACGATTTCGTCGAGAATCCCCCCCACATCGACAATTGATTGCAGGGTTTGCGACAGAAGAGCCACATCAAAGCTCCGATCGGGAATTGATGCGAGCCCTTGATCGAGATCCGCATGGATCACGGAGAGGCCGTTCTCGACGCAGGCGACCACTTCTTCAGCATCCCACTCGACACCGAGGAGCGGGCGATGACCGCGATCACGCAGAATGGTGAGGAGCTCTCCATTCCCGCATCCGAGGTCAACCACACTCGCCCCCTTAGGCATCAACCGAAAGATCAACTGATAGTCGAGACGTTGAGCATGAAAAATATTGGTCGCGGGATTGCTGCGGGGCTCATGGGCAGCTCGAGCGCCTTGATCTCGACCGTCGGGCCTTGACAAAAACGACGACACCATCCGCCCACCTTGACGCATCCCCTCTTCCAGAAGGAACGAATCGTGCCCCGCCGAGCTTTCAATTACGCAGCGCGTGACCGAGCACGAGCGAGCCATCAGAGCATCTGCGAGCTGCTTTGAGGCGCTCGGCGGATAGAGCCAATCGCTTGAGAAAGAAAGGAAGAGCCAGCGACACGTCGCCGAAGCCAGCGAGGCGCGAACCTTTCCATCGGTCTCCCCCAAATCAAAGAGATCCATAGCGGTGGAAAGGGTGATATAGCTATTCGCGTCAAAACGCTCGACAAACCGATCCCCTTGGTAGGCGAGATAGCTCCCCACCGAGAAAGTGCTCTCAAAGCCCGTTTCAATTGACCTGGGCTGCAAGCGCGTCGGATCGAATTTCGCTCGCATCGACTCATCGGAGAGATAAGTCACGTGGGCCAGCATCCGCGCCAACGCCAAGCCAGCTTCGGGACCCGCCGCCTCGTAGTACTGCCCCGAGGCGAAACTCGGATCGTGTCGAATCGCATTTCGTCCGACGACATCAAACGCGATGCCTTGGCTGCTGAGGCGGGGCGCCGCAGCAATTACCACCGCCGCATTGACCCGATGAGGCGCACGAATCGCCCACTCCAGGGCCTGCAGGCCACCGAGCGACCCACCAACCACAGCGCTCAAGCACTCGATGTCGAGATGGTCGAGGAGTCGGCGCTGAACCTCGACCATGTCGCCCACCGTCACCACTGGAAAGTCTGCGCCGAAACGACGACCAGACTCCGGATCAATAAAGTTCGGACCCGTTGTACCCCGACACCCGCCAAGCACATTCGAGCAAATCACGAAAAAACGCTCTGGATCAATCGCCCGACCTGGACCGACGAGGATCTCCCACCAACCGGCATCATCGTCGGCATCATGTCGCGCGACGTGACTGTCGCCGCTCAGCGCATGACAGATCAAGACGGCGTTGTCCCCCGCCGAGTTCAGTTCACCCCAGGTCTCGTAGCAGACCGTCACTTCCTCGACCCGCCCGCCATTTTCGAGGTCGACCCCCTCGGAAGAAACCCAGGTCTTGGCATGGCGGAGCGGGCGGGCCATCCGCGAATCGTCTGAACTACGGGGAGCGCTCAAGCCACCCTCCAAGCGTCGCTCTCAAAGCTCAACGACTCGCGGAAAGCGCTTGATCGAGGTCAGCGATGATATCCGCTGCGTCTTCGATACCGACCGAAATGCGAATATATTCGGGGCTTACTCCCGTTGATGCCTGTTCTTCGGGCGTCAATTGTGAGTGCGTTGTCGAAGCCGGGTGAATCACCAGTGTCTTCGCATCGCCAATGTTCGCGAGATGACTGGCCAGCTTGACGTTCTCGATAAATTTCTTCCCGGCCTCCTCGCCCCCACGAATACCAAAACCCAGAATCGCTCCGGCACCATCTGGCAAATACTTCTGAGCGGCGGCATGGTGCGCATGACTCGGAAGGCCGGGATAGTTGACCCACTCCACGGCCTCGTGGGCCTCCAAAAATTGTGCGACCGCCAATGCGTTCTCACAGTGTCGAGGCATACGGAGGTGAAGCGTTTCAAGACCTTGAAGCGTCAAGAAAGAAGCGAAGGGGCTCATGGCCGCCCCCGTATCCCGTAGCCAGTGGGTCCGCATATGCATCAGATACGCGATATTGCCCATCGGCCGAAGGGCCTCCTCAAAGACCGCCCCGTGGTAGGAGGGAGAGGGTCCACAAAACTCGGGCCAGCGTTCAGGATCCTCAGCCCAGAGGAAGTTCGCGCTGTCGATTACCACACCCCCAATATGCACGCCGTGTCCTGCTACGAATTTTGTCGTGGAATAGATCACAATGTCCACACCATGTTCAATGGGCCGGAGCAGCGCGGGCGTCATGACCGTGTTGTCACACATCGCAGGGATTCGGTTTTGATGAGCCGCCGCGGTGATGGCTTGAAAATCCGGCACGTCATTTTTAGGGTTTCCGATGCTCTCGAAATAGACACAACGTGTGTTTTCATCGACCAAATCGTGAATCTGTTCGGGATGATCCGGATCGAAAAAACGAACCTCGATGCCCATATTCTTAAAAGTCTGAGTAAAGAGCGTCCACGTCCCACCATAGAGGCTCGTCGAAGACACGAAATTCTGGCCAGAATGGCAAATCGTCAGCAGGGCAGCCGTAATCGCAGACTGTCCGGACGCAAAGGCGAGCCCCAGGGCCCCGCCATCCATGGCGGCCAATCGCTTTTCGAGAACGTCGTTGGTCGGATTCATCAAACGGCTGTAGATGTTTCCAAGCTCTGAGAGGCCAAAGAGGTTGGCCGCATGCGCTGTGTCATCAAACACGTATGAGGTGGTGGCGTAGATCGGAACCGCGCGGGCATTGGTGGTCGGATCGGGTTCCTGGCCCGCATGAACCGCCATCGTCCCAAGCCCCTGGGGCTTCGTTTCTTCACTCATCCGGCCTACCTCCTCTCGCAAAAACGTTGTCAATCGACCCTGCAGGCTAGCGAATCGCAGGCGGCAAACACGCCCGGGCCGGCTGCTGGAACCAGAGATGACGGGCCGTTACGCCTGTGTCACTTTTTCCACCGATGACTGAAATCGAGACTGGCACCGAAGAACTTCTGGCGACCGTCGAAGAGGGCGTCGCAGTCGTGACCCTTAATCGGCCTGAATCCAGGAATGCGCTTTCAGACACCTTGAGTCCAGCCCTGCGAAACCTTTTCGCGATGCTGGCGCAAACGCCCGAAACCGCACGATGCATCGTCCTCACCGGCGCAGGTACGGCCTTCTGTGCGGGCGGCGATGTAAAAGGCATGGGGGACGCCCAAGCTTCTCGAACCGATCGGCCTCGGACCCGGGAGGGCCTGATCAAAGATCTCACACGACGACAACAAACCCTCACCGGGGCACTTTACGCCCTGCCCCAGCCGACGATCGCGGCCCTTCCCGGGCCCGCCGCTGGTGCGGGTTTTTCGATTGCCCTGGCCTGCGACCTACGGATCGCCGCGCGCAGTGCGTTCATGACAACCGGCTTCGCGCGAGTGGGGCTCTCGGGGGACTATGGGGCCAGTTTTTTTCTGCCCCGCCTGATCGGCCCTGCCAAGGCCCACGAACTATTTTTCACGGGCGAGCGAATCGGTGCCGAAGCGGGTCTCGCTCTTGGCCTGGTCAACCGTGTCGTCGAAGACTCTCAAATGATGGCTGAGACGCTCAAGCTGGCTCGGCAG
The DNA here is from genome assembly GCA_002171515.1 of bacterium TMED88. Lineage (GTDB taxonomy): Bacteria > Myxococcota_A > UBA9160 > UBA9160 > UBA4427 > TMED88. The sequence continues at coordinate 7,237 of NHEP01000047.1, forward strand.
CTGGCCGCGGGGCCGAGCGTTGCCTATCGGCACATGAAGGCCAACTTGCGTCGAGGCCAAAGCGATGACTTGGATCGCTGCCTCGCCCATGAGGCCGAGGGGATCATTGCCTGCGCCCAAACAGAGGATCACCGTGAGGCGGTGCGTGCCTTTGTGGAAAAACGGACGCCTCGATTCCGAGGTCGCTGATCAGAAGGGGACACACCTTCATTGATTTGAATCAATCCAGTCCAGCAGTCGCGCGTTGACGTGATCCGGTTTTTCTTGATGGAGAAAATGGCCAGCCCCCTCGATCCGTTCTACGCGATGACCTCGAGGAAAATCCGCTTCTTGAAAGACGTAATCGTAGAGTCGTGTGTCAATGCAGCCGTCCTCAGCACCGGTCAAAGCCAGGGTCGGCACGGGGACCGTCGTCAGATCCATGGCCGCTGTGCGCTTCAATCCCAACATGATGGCGGGTGATGCATTTTGCCGGTAGTACGCCAGCATCGCGCGCTTGACCCCCGCAGCCGCAAAAGTGTTTCGAAGGGATGCCCATTCGGACTCGGGCAACTGAAAGCTCGGCGACCAGTCACGCCAGAGCCTTCGAATCAAAGCCCAGTCGTCACGTTCCAGACGCCAGTCCGACAGCCCCCGAAGCTGAAAGAAATTCATATACCAAGACTTCAAGATTTGGCCGGGCACCTTACGAATTCCGTCGGCCATTCTGGCTGCCGGCGGCACAGCGATCGTTGCAATCGAATGAAAGCGTTCTGGTGCGAGCGCCCCGGCAAGATAGGCGATGGCCGCACCCCAATCGTGACCCAGGAGGTGCACCTTGGATTCGCCCAGTTGGTCGATCCACGCCAAAACGTCCTCGGCGATCGCCTGGAGGGAATAGTCTTCATCGGCTGGTTGGGATGTCGGCTCATATCCTCTGAGGTAAGGGGCGACAACTCGGTAGCCCTGCGCCGCGAAGAAGGGCCACTGATGACGAAAGGACCGTGCATCATCTGGGAATCCGTGTAGGCAGAGAATCGTTCCTTTACCCGGAGCTGAAACCGGCCCCTGGGTCAGGGCGCCAAAAGACAAACTGCCTCGGCGTAGTTCGATCTTTTCCATATTGCCTCCGCAAGAGGGCACACCTCTCTTGGCCGGACGTCCAATTCCCCCCTCACGGGGATTTCGGGGGCATTGACGTCGGCCGGCTCCTGAGAAACGCTCCATCGGCGTCTAGGATTTCAACGAACCACACTTTACCGGGGTTGCCCCTGGAGAGCGAAACCAATGCCCCGGTTGCGAGGGCAGAGAGGAGATGAGAACGATGAAGATCGATGCTGGGTTGATGGGACCTCTGAAAGACATTCCGAAGGCTGCGGCCCTGCTTGAGTCCCAGGGATTTAACGGCGCCATTACCGCCGAAATGGCCCACGACCCCTTTTTCCCCCTGCTCGTCGCCGCAGAGCACACCGAGCGGATCGAACTGATGACGTCGATCGCGGTCGCCTTTTCCCGAAGCCCCATGATCATGGCCAATCTCGCCAACGACCTGCAGAGCTACTCCCAAGGAAGATTTGTCTTAGGCATCGGATCACAAATCAAGCCCCACATCACGAAACGATTCAGTATGCAGTGGGCCAAACCCGCTGCGCAGATGCGCGAGTTTATTCTCGCCATGCGCGCCATTTGGGACTGCTGGTATCAAGATGAAAAACTTGACTTCCGTGGCGACTTCTACACCCATACGCTGATGACACCCATGTTCACCCCCACCGACAACCCCCACGGCGCCCCCCCGGTTCTCCTGGCGGCGGTCGGCCCGAAGATGACAGAAGTGGCCGGCGAAGTGGCGGATGGCATGATCGTCCATGCTTTTACGACAGCCCGATACCTGCAGGAAGTCACCCTGCCGGCGATCGAAAGAGGGCTCGCGAAAAGCGGACGAAACCGTTCGGACTTCCAGGTCTCCTACCCGGGCTTCATCGTGACGGGGCAGGACGAAAAAGAATGGGAGCAGAGCCGGACCGCAGTGGCCCGACAACTCGCCTTCTACGGATCAACTCCGGCCTACAAGGGCGTCCTCGACCTTCATGGTTGGGGCGAGCTCCAAGCCGAGCTCAACGCCATGTCGAAACGCGGCGAGTGGGTCGCGATGGGTGAGCGCATTACCGACGAGATCCTTGAGGAATTTGCCATCGTGGCCCAGCCCCACGACGTCGCCCGTGCGTTGAAAGCTCGGTTTGGTGGAATCGTCGACCGAACCACCTGCACTTTCCCGCACGCCTCAGACGAGGAGCGCAACCAGTACCTTGAAGAGTTGCGAGGCGCCTAGTCTTTGGGGACGCCCCGGCCTTGGCCCGGGGGCGTCCCATCGCCTGCCGGACTCTCCACGTTGGAGACCCCCGAAAAGAAATCCCCGAAAATGAAGCAGCGCGATACCCTTTCGGCGACAAAAGGCTGAAGGAGTCGCCCGATGAAGATCCGCGAATTTGGCCAATCCATCGCGCACGTCGACCTCAGCACGGGGGAGACATCGATCCGCCCCGCCCCACAAGAGTGGGTTCGAAAATATGTGGGCGGCCGCGGCTTAGGGGTTCGGTACCTCTTCGAAGCGGGCCCAGAGGTCGAGGCCTTCTCTCCGGAAAACCCTCTGATCTTCATGAATGGCCCCCTCACCGGAACCGAAATGAGCATGAGCGGGCGATGGGCCTGTGTGACCAAATCGCCTCTCACGGGGACTGTCACCGATAGCCACCAAGGTGGCTGGACCGCCGCGAGACTCCGCTGGGCCGGGCTGGACGGAGTCGTCTTCACCGGGCGTGCCCAATCCCCTCAATATGCCTTCATTGAAAACGGGAACATCGCCCTGCGAGATGCCAGTGAAATCTGGGGACACGGCGTCCATAAAACTGTGGCCTTCTTCCAGGAACGCTACGGAGCACAGGATCTTTCGGTCTGCGCGATTGGTCCCTCCGGCGAAACCCGCGGGCGCTTCGCCGCCTGGGTGAACGAAGACGATCGCGCTTTTGGCCGTGGCGGAACCGGGGCCATCGGCGGGGACAAGCATCTGAAGGCCATCGTGATCCGCGCCACTCGAGCGCGGAGCGAGGACGTGGATCCCGAGCAATGGCGTCTGGTTAGACGCGAAATGCTCGACCATATTCGAGACGAGAAGAACATCACGAGCCCCAAGAAGGGCGGGCTATCGGTCTATGGCACCAACGTATTGATGAACGTCACCAACAGCATCGGTGCACTCGGAACAAGAAACAGCCAAGGCACACACTTCGGAGAACGTGCAGAAAAAATCAGCGGCGAATTCGTCGAGGAGAACATTCTCGTTCATGACCCCACCTGTCATGCCTGCCCGGTCGCCTGCAAAAAAGAAGTCGAGATCAAGGAAGGACCCCACGCGGGGCTCCGGATGGAGAGCATCGAATACGAGCCAGCGTGGTCTCTCGGAGCCAATTGCGACAACGATGACGTCCATTCGATTGCCAAGCTGATTGATCAATGCAACGACCTGGGAATGGACCCAATCGAACTCGGCAATGTCTTCTCCATGTATATGGAGGCCAGCGAACGAGGCTGGCTCGAAGGTCTCCCGGCGCTCAAATGGGGAGACCGCCAAACGATGGTCGCGCTCACCGAAGCAATCGGACGCAGAGAGGAACCCCTCGGCGACCTCTTGGCGGAAGGGACGCTTCGCGGCGCACAACACCTTGGCCATCCCGAGATCGCGATGGTGGTGAAGGGGCAAGCCGTCCCCGCCTACGACCCACGAGGGCTGAAGGGAATGGGACTGGGTTATGCGACCAGCAACCGAGGCGCTTGTCACTTACGCGCCTACGTCGCCGCCGCAGAGCTGGGTGTCGTGGCCATCGAAGCCGACCCCCTCGCATGGTCGGGTAAGGGGGAACTGGTCAAGACCTTTCAAGACCTCCACGCCTGTGGCGACAGCATGGACCTCTGCAAGTTCAGCTCCTTTGCCCAGGGAGCCGATGAGTACGCCGCACAGCTCACTACCGCCTACAGCCAATCGTGGAGTGGAGAAGATGTCATGACCGCCGGCGAGCGCATCTACAACTTAGAGCGCCATTACAACAACCTCGCAGGCTTCGGCCCCGGCTCAGACACCCTGCCCCGCCGCTTCCTTGAGGAACCATCCACTGAGGCCGGCTCAAAGGGGCATGTTTCTGAACTGCCCGAGATGCTGACCGAGTACTACGCCGCCCGGGGCTGGAAGAATGGAGTTGTCCCGCCTGCGAAACTCGCCGCTCTTGAAATCCCGTAAGGGCGCGCCAGGAGGCCTCCTGACTCATGCAGGTCAAGCTTTACGCCACCCTCCGCGCTCTCGCGGGCGTCACGACCCTCGAATTGCCTTTGGCCGATGGGGCCACCGTTCGACAGCTTGCCGAATGCCTGGCGGAACACTGCCCCGCCCTGGCCGCGCAGATCTTCGAGCCCTCGGGCGAACTCTCTCGTCGAGTTCACTTCATGGTCGATGGCCGAAATAGCCGCTGGCTTCCCCAAGGCTCCGAAACGCCACTTCACAGCCGCCAGACCCTGGATGTTTTCCCGCCCGCCGCGGGCGGTTGACTTCATCGAGCGCGCCTGACCGGCCCTGCTTCAAACGGTCCCGCATTGATCGCCCCTCAAACCTTGGGCGCGTCGATCACGTGGATATCCCGCTGCGGGAATGGGATTTCGATCCCCTCTTCTCTCAATTTGCGACTCATCGAAACGCAAATTCGACTGCGGATCCGGCTGTAGTGATCAAAGTCACTGGTCCACGCGCGCACTTCAAAATCCAGCGAACTGTCACCAAAATCTTGAAATAGAACATAAGGCTCCGGAGCTTCCAATACCCCTTCAGTCGCAGCCGCCGCTTCCGCCAACAGCCCCATGATCACCTCCGGATCATTGCCGTACGCGACACCAATCGGAATCTCAAAACGCCGACGGCGATCGGACTTCGTCCAGTTGGTCACTTCCTCGGAAATAAAGTTCGCGTTCGGAACGATGACCTCAGCGCCCTGCCATGTGCGAACCGTACTCGAGCGAATCCCGATCCGCTGAATTGCCCCCGCTACAGCCCCCATTGCCACCGTGTCACCCACTTGGATAGGGCGTTCGGTCAAGAGAATCACGCCGGAAATAAAATTATTCACGATCGTCTGAAGCCCAAAACCGACCCCCACCCCAAAAGCACCCGTCAGCAGCGTCGCGCGATTCGCATCGAATCCGAGAGCGATCACTGCAAAGATAAATCCCGCAATCACAAAGGCATAATGGAGCAACGTCTTGATCGCATACGGGCGACCACGCTCAACCTCTGCGCTGTCAAAGACCTCCTCGGAAAGGACAAATTGAATAAAGCGCGAGGCCCACATCGAACCCACAAAAACAGCCACCGCAGCGACCACGTTCCCCACAGTCAAGGTCACCTGGGGAAGTGGAATTTGTGCAGCCAGTAGCCCTTGAAGTGCGGTTTTGACTTGCTCCCACACTTCGAGTCGCAAAAGCAAGGCTTGAAGAATGAGGGCCCACGCGACCAGCCACATCAAAAAATTGGCCCGATCCCGTAAAAGATCCCGATTACGCCGAACCAGGGCCAGATTCTCTAATGGCCAGACGCGCATCAAAAGGACGAGAAATCCATCGACCACAAGAACCGTTCCATACAAAACAATGGCGCCGTAGATGCCCATCATGAGGGTGCCGCCGACCAGCCCAGCCAATGCCCCATAGCCCACAATTTCAGCCAGCACGCAGCCGAAAGAGGCAATGGAAACCACCCGAAGAATCCTGCCGATGGCCCTAAAAGAAGCCTTTGAAGCCACCTCGGAAGGAATGGCATTCATGCGCGAAGGGCGCAGGGTCCAAGCGGTCCAAATTGCCAAAACCGACATATTCGCCAAGAAGAGCACTCTTGAGGTGACCACCGAGTCAACAAGCAACTGCTGGACATGATGGACGAAGTAGACCGCCATCCCGAAAGTAAGCATCGGATAAACCGGCCGGTCGACAATTTGCCGAAGCACAATCACCGCCGGAATCAGAGTGGCCGCACCAAACAGCGGCCCGAGGGGGCCGACGGCCAGCTCTCTAAAAAACCAAAGGCCTGAAAAGAAAGCAATCAAAAAGCTGAGGGCAATCGGCCGTTGAAAAATACCGCGAACCGCTTGCATCTCGGGCTCTTTTCCGATCGCCGCATCGACCCGACCCCGCGCGAGCCACATCAGCACGATCAGTCCGACGACACAGGCCCCAAAACTGAGGACAAGCTGCCGATTGTGATCCCAATATCGAACCAAGATCTCCCGATCCCGCTTCACTTGCTCTTCAAGGTTGAGGGCAACAGTCCGGCGGTCTGAGGTTTTCCAAAAGCCCGGCTGCCAGAGCGCAGGGGTATCGCGCTCAAGCACCTCACTCACGGCTTGGCCTCGGGTCTGCGCGATCAGATTTTCATCACCGTCAGAGAGCTCGCTGAGGCTAGCCACATCACTTTGTAGGGCCAAAAGCCTCGCCTGCCGATCATTGACTTCAGTACTCGCCCCGTTCACGGCTTGAAGAACTTCATCAATCTGCCGGATCACGTCGGGCGCTACACCCAGCCCCACTGCTCTAAGGCGGGTATCAGACCACAAGTGTTTAATTTGACGCAGGGTCTGAACCTGCTGCTCGACTTTATTGCCCTGCTCTTGTAGTCCGTTCTGAGTTTGTTCCAGCCGCCGATCCACCTGATCCCAGCCCGCCTGTAGTTGATCCAGGGAAAGGACCGATGGTTTATGAGCGCGAACCATTGATGAACGGTGTAGCTGTCGATTGGCCCAGCTCCGAAGTTCGGGGATGGCATTGGCCGCCCTCGCCTCCTCCTCACTCGGCCGAGTGACCAGAAGAGTTTCCTTGATACGCTGCTTGGCCTGCTCGGATCGGACGCCAATTTCTGGCATCGGGACAAATTGGATCGAAGCCTTGTCCCCCTTCGCCGAGCCCGGGGCTTTTTTCGTCGTTTCGGATTCGACGGCGGCAGCCGCGGCGACGGCGGACTGAGCCCGGACCGCGACCGGTGCGGCGACCACAAGAAGAGCCATGGCCGCGACCGCCCAACCCGCTCTACGGTTCGCCCAGTTCACGGCGCAGGGGCCTCGGTCCAGGGAAATCGCGGATCGAGAAGAATCGGATCGGGAGCGAAATCGCACAGCGTTTAGATTCGTCATGGAAGAACTTTAGCCCGATTCAGACACGCTCTCGCCCATCTCCTCCGACTGGGGCGGGCTTGAAATCGCCTTCGGGAGCCGCGAGAGTCCGCAGGTCGTCAAAATCAGTGGCCGCCAGCGGAGGGAAAACCTCGCGCCCGGGATCGACCCACTTTCCGAGAGTCCCAATAAGGAGATCCTGCCATCATGAAATTCGTCATTGCTGGCGCTTTTCAACCTTCAGCTCACCTGATTCCCATCGCGCGCGCAGCCGATGCAGCGGGCTACGAGGCCCTCGCTTTTTCGGACCATGTCGTTTACCCAGAGCGCCTTGACACACCCTATCCCTACACAGAGGATGGATCCCGCCGATACGACGAAGATTCAGAATTCCCTGATGCATGGGTCGTCGCCGGAGCCTTAGCGGCCGTGACCTCAAAATTACGATTCACAAACAATGTTTTCGTGCTTCCCATGCGCAACCCTTTTATGGTGGCCAAATCTGTTGCAACCGCAGCAGCGCTTTCAAATGACCGAATCACCCTTACGATTGGCGTGGGTTGGTCGAACGTCGAATTCGAGGTCGCAGGACAAAATTTTAAGCGGCGCGGCGCAAGGGCCGACGAAATGATCGAAGTCATGCGGAAGCTCTGGACGGGAAATATGATCGACCATGAGGGTGAGTTCTATCGATTCGATCGACTAAAAATGACCCCGCCCATTCCCAAGGCTCGAATTCCGATCTGGGTGGGGGGCATTTCCGACCGGGCCCTTAAACGAGCCGCCCGCAACGATGGCTGGCTCTCCGACCTTCAATCCAGTTCCGAAATTCTGAAGTGCGTGGAGAAAGTCCGAATCTACCGGCGTGAACTAGAACGGGCTGAAGGCTTTGATGTGATGGCGAGCGCCACCGATGCCCACGGACTAGACGGCTATCGCCGCCTTGAAGCGGGCGGCGTCACCCATATTCTCACCCTGCCCTGGGTGTTTTATCACGGTATGACCGAAAACCTAGACGAAAAGATCGACGGACTGCAGCGCTTCGCCGCAGATTTCGTCGAACCCATGCTCTCAAGTCGCCAAGGTATCGGTCAGTAAAACCCTATTCAGCAAGAGCGCGGGCCGACTGAGGACCTCGGATCAACTTGCCGGGCAGCGCACCGGTTTCTTTCCCGTCTTGGAAGGTCACCTGCCCACTTTGGATCGTATACCGATACCCATCAATCTGCTGAATGAGCCGCTTCCCACCGGCGGGAAGGTCGTACACCATCTCGGGCGAGTGGATTTTAAGCGCCTCAAAGTCGACAACGTTGACGTCGGCCTTCATCCCAGGGGCCAGTACGCCGCGATCTTCGAGGCCGTAGAAGTGAGCGGTGCGTCGGGTCTGATGCTCAACAATTTGCTCGATCGGAAATCGTTCGCCTCGTTCGCGATCGCGTACCCAATGCGTCAACAGGAAAGTTGGTACGCTGGCGTCACAGATCAGACCACAATGAGCACCACCATCAGACAAACTAAAGATGGCCGAGGGATGTTCCATCATCTCCTTCAGGGCCTCAAAGCTTCCTCCCGCATAGCCGATCAGGGGCAAGTAAATGAGCCCCTTGCCTTCTCTTTCGAGCATCAAGTCGTAGGCGAGTTCACGGGGCTCGACCCCCTGTTTCTGAGCGATCGCCGCGAGACTCTTCTCTGGTCCGGGTTCGTAGTCCGGCGGGTCGCCCAGGGGATACATCATGCTGAAAGCCCCGACGATCATCATCGCGGGCCCAGCCAAGTCTCCTTCAAAAACCGGTTGGCTCGCGAGGAGCTCCGCCTTCACGGCAGGGTCGCGCAATCGCTCTAGGCGCTTTTGGGGATCCATTTCTGCATAAGGCTCAAAAGCCGGTGAAAGCATGAAGGGATGAAAGCTGCTCTCCCAACCGAGGAGGAGTCCCGCCGGTCGTTGAGCGACCTGCGGCGTCAAGCAGCCCCCCTCCGCATGATCTTCATCTACGGCGGCTAGCAATCTCTTGTATTGCAGGGGGTCCACGGGGCTCTGCAGGCAGGCGAAGGAAACCGGCCTCCCGGTTTCCTGACCCAAACGACGCATCCAGGAAAGCTCATCTCCCTCCGGCGCCAAATCGCTGGCCACCTCAAAAACGCCGTGCCCCACCTCGCCGAGAACACGGCCTATGCCCATCAGCTCCGGATCGTCGGCATACGTCCCCGGAACCACATCCCCATCCTTGGCCCGATGCAACATGGTCCTGGAGGTCGAGAAGCCCAGAGCACCCGCCTCGAGTCCTTCCTTGACGATGGCCGCCATTTGCTCGATGTCTTCCGGAGTCGCCTTCTCATTCTCGGCCCCCCGTTGGCCCATCACATATGTACGAACAGCGCCATGAGGTACTTGGGTCGCCACATCGACGGACCGCGGCATCTTTTCCAACGCATTGAGATACTCGGGAAAGCTCTCCCATTGCCAATCGATGCCCTCATGCAACGCAGTCCCCGGAATGTCCTCGACCCCTTCCATCAGACGCACGAGGAAATCTTCCTCGCCGGGCTTCACCGGCGCAAAGCCGACTCCACAGTTGCCCATTACGAGGGTGGTCACACCATTCCAACCCGATGGCGTGAGATGCGGATCCCAAGTCACTTGCCCATCGTAGTGGGTATGCACATCCACCCAGCCCGGCAAAACCAACAAACCCTGTGCATCAATTTCGCGCCGCCCCGGCCCGAGCCCCTCCCCCATGGCGACGATCTGATCTCCGTCGACCGCTACGTCCAGCTCGCGCGCGGGCGCTCCGGTTCCATCAATGACTTTTCCGCCCCGAATCACGAGATCATGCATGGGTTCTTCCTCCAACAGCGATTCTTCTGTTTCGGTTGTCGCCGCAAATGATTTGCCACACGTTGGGTGGCGCCGCCCGAAAGAATAACACGCGACAAACGCGACAACGGACCCAGGGGCCGGCTCGATCCAAATTCGGCTCGGGAAGTCCGGAGGACTTCAGCGGCTTATACTGAGCCGAAACGGCACCGATGGACCCAAAAAGGAGCGAAGATGGCCTGGATCCGAGAACGACCGACCGGCTTGGTCTACCACGACGGCCAGCTGACCGAGCCCGGTTTCGCACTGGTCCCCCAGGCCCACCGCGTGGCCCTGGTCGATCAAGCGGGCCAAACAGCCCATGAATGGCCCATCGCCCAAGTGGCCTCGGCAAGACTCGCCGATGATGGGCGACTGATTGCCCTGATGGCGGGGGATCCTCAGACGCCTGCTCGCATCGCGAACGGAGAAATCGAAGGCATTCTCGAGCTCGCACCGGACGGAGAGGTCCTTTGGGAGTACCGAGGTGACCTCCTCCATCATGACGCCCGCCGCCTAGCCGATGGCCGCTACCACGCCTTGGGCTTCTATCCCCTTTCCCCCGAGCAAACTCAAGCTGTACAGGGGGGCTGCCCCCACCGAGACGACCCAAAAGAGATGTGGTCTGACACCATTGAACTCATCGGACGAGACGGTCAACGCGAAAGCCTTTGGCGCGCAGGAGATCATCTCGACCCCGCGACCCAGCAAATTTGCCCTCTCGACAAAAGGCAGGAATGGACACATGGAAACTCCATTCGAATCTTGCCCAATGGGAATTGGTTATTAAGCCTTCGTCTCACCAACATGATCATTCAGATCGACCATCAGAGCGGAAAAATTCTCTGGGAATGGGGGTCCCACACTCTCTCTCATCAACACGATGCCCGTCTTCTCGACAACGGAAATATTCTGATCTTCGACAACGGTATCCACCGCAAGCGAACCCCCTCTTTCGCCCGCGTCATCGAGATGGATCCCAAAACCGAGAAAGTGGTTTGGCAGTACACCGACAAGACCATCTTGGCATTCCAGAGTTTCATGGCAGGCTCTGCTCAGCGCCTTCAGAATGGCAACACCTTTATCACCGAAGCCGCGACAGGACGCCTTTTTCAAGTGACGCCCGAAGGCGAAACGGTATGGGAATGGGTCAATCCAGTTTTGGCTGAATCGCAATTCGGCCCTACACCCACCGTCTACCGATCAACCTGGTATGGGCTCAGTGACCCGCGATTGCCCACTGGACTCGCCCAATGACCTCCCAACGAGCGAGGGGGGCCTTACGCAATCGTCTGAGGGGCCTGACCTGGGTCACGGGCCTTGGGCTCACCGCCTGTACGGCCGTGGACGACCCCACGCTCAACGTGGCCTCGGACCCCCGATTCGCCGAGCCCAGTCCAAAGCAAACCGTCCGGCCCCACGATCCCTTCCGACATGTCTTCTGGGGCGACCTTCACATCCACACCAGCCATTCCTATGATGCCTACACTTTCGGTGTGCGCGCCACGCCGGACGATGCCTACCGGTACGCCCAAGGCGAAACCATCGAGCACGCGATCGGGTACCCGATTCGGGCCCGGCGTCCCCTCGATTTCGCCGCCGTCACGGACCACGCGGAATATCTCGGAGCGGCTCGACGGCGAGCAAAAAGATCTGAAATCGCCGGCGACGCACCGGCCTCGCTTCGCGACGTGATCGCCACGGGCAATCGCCTTTACATCACCTACCACTTCCTAAAGACCACGCTGACTCAAATGGGTAGCTCCGATCGGCGGGAGGCCACCTTCGGCCAAGAAAGCAAGATCGCTTCGAGCGAGGCTTGGCAGGATATCCGCTTGGCCGCAGAGAGACATAACGCTCCGGGTCGGTTCACCACGTTCATTGGCTACGAGTGGAGCTCAATGCCCAATGAAGAGAACCTGCATCGAAACGTCATCTACCGCTCAGCCCGCGCCCCAGCCCTTCCATTCAGCGCACGAAATTCGGAAAACCCCGAGGACCTCTGGCAAGCCCTCGAAAAACAGCGCGAATTCGGCATGGAGATGATCTCGATCCCTCACAACGCGAATGTCAGCAACGGCCGTATGTACGAACGCACCCGGTTTGATGGGTCGCCCATGGACCAGGCCTACTCTGCTGCACGAATGAAAAACGAGCCGATCAGTGAAATCCTTCAGGTCAAAGGGCAGTCCGAGGCTCATCCGAGCTTGTCGAGCAAAGACGAGTTTGCCGACTTTGAAATCTACGACGAGGTCATGAGCACGGACGGACGGCCAAGCGAACCTCAAGGCAGTTATGCACGAGAGGCCCTGAAGGCCGGACTCGAGTTATCGGCCACACAAGGTTGGAACCCTTTTCGATTTGGCTTCATCGGAAGCAGCGACTCCCACAATGCGAGCTCGGCGGTGGAAGAAGACAACTTTCACGGCAAGCTCCCCATGCTGGACGGAACCGCGGGCCTTCGGCTCGGCGAGAGCACGTGGTTACCCAAAAGTCAGATCCGGAGCCTGAAGTGGGGGGCGGCCGGCTTAGCTGCCGTATGGGCCGAGGAAAACACCCGCGCTTCGATTTTTGATGGGCTGCGGCGGAAGGAGACCTATGCGACCTCGGGTCCCCGCATTACGGTGCGTCTTTTCGGCGGTTGGCAGTACCCCCTCGGCGTGACCCAAGCGCCCGATTTTCTCCCCCAAGCTTATGCGGGTGGCGTTCCGATGGGGGGCACACTTCCGGATGCCCCAGGCTCGGCCTCCCCGCGATTTGCTGTCTTGGCTCTCAAAGACCCACTGGGGGCCAACTTGGATCGCATCCAGATCATCAAAGGCTGGGTCGATCAAGCGGGAAAGAGCCACGAGGTGATTTACGACGTAGCCGCCTCGGGCGGGCGGCTCTCAGCTGGCGCTGCTCAGAAAGTTCCGCCCGTTGGCAATACCGTGGATCTCAAAACCGCGCGCTACACCAACTCCATCGGCGCCACCGAACTCCAGGTCGTCTGGGAAGATCCTGATTTCGACCCCGCCGAGGAAGCTTTCTGGTACGCCCGCGTCTTGGAAATTCCGACACCCCGATGGTCAACCTATGATGCAGTGGCGCTCGGCGTCACTCCGCCAGAGCCCAGCACAATCCAAGAGCGGGCGATCACATCGGCGATCGGATACTCACCGCCGGCTGAGACATCAAATCATGTAAAGGTCCCCTGAAGCCCGCACAGTGAGGTCGCTGATCGACACACCCCAAGGCTGATCAATGGCGTAGACAATTTGATCCGCCAACTGGTCGGGAGAGAGGGAGAAGTAGGCGATGCTGTCCGGATCAGAAGCCTCCCCCCCGTCTTCTCCGGCCAGAACCTGAACCATTTTCTCCATAAAGACTGATTCCTGGGCACCCAGGATTCCGCCAATGGCTGCGGGGTTGATGACACCGGCGCCCAGACCGGTCGCGGGGACGCCCGTGGGGCGGATCGTCGTCACCTTGATGCGCCCTTGAGACTCCTGGCGCAGGGACTCACTCAAAACGTTCACCGCCGCCTTCGTTGCACCATAGATAGCCGCGCCGGCCACAGGGTAGTTGCCATAGATCGACGAGAGGTTCACGATGTGACCCCGACCCTGACGAATCATCGTGTCGTGGACGGCCGCAATGCCATTCACCACACCTTTGAAGTTGATGTCGATACAGCGCTCCCAAGCCTCTGCCGCCGCGACATGGTCGGCAAAAAAAGCCAAAGGCATAATGCCCGCATTATTAACAAGGACGTCGATCTGGCCGAAGGCGTCGACAGCTTTCGACGCGGCCGACGCCATTTCAGCCCGATCTCGCACATCAGCGGCAACAGTCTTAACCCGATCCGACCCGTCCCCGACGCACTCCTGAAGTTCCGCCAGACCAGCAGAATCGACGTCGATGGCGACGACTCGCGCGCCCCGAATCAAGGTCTTCTCCGCCACGAGTCTTCCAAACCCGCCAGCCGCTCCAGTGATCATGATGACTTTTGCAGCAATGTGGTCGACCATCTTCTCCTCCAAGGTAGGCCGGCACAATACCGAAACCGGGACCTGTCGTTGACCCTTCTTCAAAACGGCTCTAGCGTGGAGACTGGATGGGAGGCGCTCGCCATGACGAATCACACCGAGTGGCACAGCACCGGATGCATTCTTTGCAGTACGAATTGCGGCCTGCAGGTCCAGACCCGAGAGGGTCACCTGATCAAGATTCGAGGCGACAAGAACAACCCTCGATCAAAAGGCTACACGTGCGAGAAGCCAGCCCAACTCGATCGCTACCAAAATCACGCCGACCGGCTCCGATCCCCACTCCGCCGAACGCCCGATGGTGAATTCGAAGAAATCGACTGGGATACGGCGATCGCCGAGGTCTCAAACCGCCTTGATCAAATCCGCCAGAAACACGGCGGTGACAAGATCATGTACTACGGCGGCGGCGGCCAAGGCAATCATTTAGGCGGGGCCTACAGCTCCGCGACACGTCGAGCGCTCGGGATGCGCTATCAGAGCAACGCGCTCGCCCAAGAGAAGACCGGTGAGTTTTGGGTCGAACGTCAGATGTTTGGCGCCCGACCTGAACCCGACTTTCAGAGCACCGAAGTCGCAGTCTTTATCGGCAAAAATCCCTGGCACTCTCACGGCTTTGAGCGAGCTCGCGTAACGCTCCGAGAGATCTCAAAGGACCCGGAACGATCCATGATCGTGATCGACCCAAGGCGGACCGAAACCGCCGACCTCGCTGATCACTTTTTACAGGTGCGTCCGGGAACAGATGCCTTTCTCTTGGCGGCCATGCTCGCTGTATTGGTTCAAGAAGACCTGATCGACCACGCCTTTCTGAATGCCCACACGAAAACCTTTCGTGACCTCAAGCCGATTCTCGAGGAGATTGACGTCGCCGCGTACAGCAAGCGAGCCGGCGTCGACCCTGAACACACCCGGGCTGCCGCGCGACGGATTGGGCGAGCCACCAGCGTCGCCGTACTCGAAGACCTTGGGATCGAGATGGCCCCGCACAGTACCCTCAACTCCTATCTCGAAAAGCTGCTCTACGTCCTCACGGGCCACTTTGGCCGCCCCGGCACCATGAACGTCGGGACCCATCTCGGCAAATTGATCGGGACGGGAAGCGACAACAGAAGGTCTCCCGTTGGCGGCCACCGGATCATCACGGGACTGATTCCCTGTAACGTGATCCCCGATGAAATTTTAACCGATCACCCGAATCGTTTCCGAGGCATGATCATCGAGAGTGGAAATCCGGTGCACTCCTTGGCCGATAGCCCGCGGATGCGGGAAGCCCTCGATGCCTTGGATTGCGTGATCGTAATCGATGTCGCCATGACGGAAACCGCGAGGCACGCCGATTACATACTGCCCGCCGCTTCACAGTATGAAAAAACCGAGACGACTTTCTTTGGAGGCGGCTTCCCAGAACATGTCTTTCAGCTTCGCCAGCCGCTCTTTGAACCCATGCCCGGGACGCTCACGGAACCCGAAATCCATAGTCGCCTCTGCCGTGCGCTGGGCGCTTATCGCGATGTCGATCTCAGCGAATTGAAAGCCGCGGCCGAAGAAGGCGGAGAATCATTTGCGAGAACCTTCTCCGCAACCCTCGCCGAGCGTCCCAACCTCGCGGCCATCATGCCGGTGGTGCTGTACGAAACCTTGGGCCCGCGGCTACCGGCGGGACAGCAGGAAGCCGCCCTGCTCTGGGCTGCCTGTCAGCAGCTGGCTGCCTCGGAGGAAGAGTCCGTGCGCCGAGCGGGCCTCGACGGGACCGGCCCCGCCCTCGGCCAGGCGCTTTTTGAGGCACTCCTCGACCATCCGGAAGGGGTGGTCATCTCCAAGGACGTTCATGAAGTGTCCTTCCAGAGACTCCAAACAGAAGATGGCCGGATTCAACTCGTCATCCCCGAACTCATCGAGGAACTCCAAGCCCTCGCGGATGAGGCGGCTCCGAGCCAAGACGACGCGTTTCCCTTCGTCTTGGCCGCCGGCGAGCGCCGTGGCAACACGGCCAATACCATCTATCGCGACCCAGCCTGGCGCCGAAAAGATCCCGAGGGCGCTCTCCGGATCAACCCCCGGGACGCGGCGCGGGTCGGGGTCGCGCCCGGAGGACGGGTTCGCATCACGACCAAGCGGGGCGCCCTTGAAACCGTGGTCGAAATTACGGACACCCTGCAGGAGGGGCACATCACCCTCCCGAACGGACTCGGCCTTGATTTCCCCGACGAACGGGGCGAGCGCAAGGTCTGTGGGGTACCGCCCAATGAATTGACGTCCTCTGAGGATCGCGACCCTTGGGCCGGAACACCGTGGCACAAGCACGTGCGGGCCCGGCTCGAAGCCTGCGAGCCCGGCCCCCTATAGCCCTGGCCCCATGGGGACGTTGCCCGTGGAGACCAGTCTTCCCTACTCTTCCGGCTTCCGAGGATGTTTTTGACCGATTGGTCGAACAAACCAGCCCGCGAACGGTTGCTACACCCTCGTGACGGAGACCCCCTTCATGAAGCAATTTGACGTCGTCATCGTGGGTGCCGGCCTATCGGGCATCGGCACTGCTGTTCACCTCCAGCGCGAATGCCCGGGCAAAACCTACGCGCTCCTCGAAAGTCGCGCGGCGATCGGAGGGACGTGGGACCTCTACCGCTATCCGGGCATTCGCTCCGACAGCGACATGCACACCCTCGGTTACGACTTCAAGCCTTGGAAAGCAGAGAAGGCCATCGCGGACGGCCCGTCGATTCTGAAATACGTCAACGAGGCGGCCGACGAATTTGACGTGCGGAGCCACATCCTTTTCAACCGACGCCTCGAAGGCGCCCGCTGGTCAAGCGAAAAGGCACTGTGGGAACTGACGGTGGAGCATTCCGACGGCGACCTGACCGAAACTGAAACCATCACCTGCAATATGATGCTGATGTGTACGGGCTATTACAGTTACGATGCGCCCTACCAACCCCACTTTGAAGGCCAAGAAGATTTTGAAGGGCCGCTCTTTCATCCCCAAATGTGGCCCGAGGACTTGCATTACGAAGAGAAGCGAATCGCCGTCATCGGATCCGGCGCCACCGCGATGACGATCGTGCCTTCGATCGCCCGAAAAGCGGCACAAGTCACCATGATCCAACGATCGCCAACCTATGTTGTTTCAAGGCCCGCGAAAGACGTCATCGCCAATGCGCTCCGCAAGGTTCTCCCGGAATCAGCTGCCTATTCGCTCACCCGGGCCAAAAACGTGTTCCTTCAAGGTCGGGTTTATCAAAAAACTCGAACGGCCCCCGAGGCGGTCAAGGACTTCCTCCTCAAGGATGTCCGCAAAAATCTAGGACCGGACTACGATGTTCAGAAACACTTCACCCCAAGCTACAACCCCTGGGACCAGCGACTCTGCCTGATTCCGGACGGCGATCTCTACAAGTCGATCAACCAAGGGAAAACGACAGTCGTCACGGATCAAATCGACCGAATCACCAAGGGAGGCGTACGGATGGCCTCGGGTGAAGAGATTGACGCCGACATCATTGTGGTGGCAACGGGATTGAATCTGAAGTTGCTGGGCGGCGTTCAATTCGAAGTCGATGGAAAACCAGTCCATTTCCCGGACACCTGGTCGTACAAGGGCATGATGTATTCGGATATCCCGAATTTGATTCAAACCTTTGGGTACATCAACGCGTCGTGGACCTTACGTGCGGATCTCACAGCCCGCTATGCATGCCGCCTGATCAACCGAATGGATGAGCTGGGCGTTCAGCAGTGCATGCCTCGGGTGCGCGACGAAGACCAGGGCATGACCGAACGGCCGTGGATCGATGATTTTCCCGCCGGCTACATGAAGCGCGGCATGCATCTTTTTCCGAAACAGAGCGACCGTGAGCCCTGGCTGAACACTCAGGACTACGCGTACGACAAGAAGATGATTCGAAACGCGCCGCTGGAAGATGGGTCACTCCTATTTGGCCGCACCGAGGCAGAATGAACCGCTTGTTTTCCCTCGCGAAGGCGATCCCTCAAGGCTCCCGACGATCTTCCCGCCCGGCCCAGCCCGTCTCCTCCCCGAATACGGGTTCTCGAGCCGGGCGAACGGGCGCCACCCGCTTTGCGGCGCTCGGGATAGCCCTCTTGACGGCCGCCTGTGCGCCCCCGCCCGCTCCCCCGCAACCGGACTCCGAGACCCTAAGGCGGCTCAGCGGGGGCCAACTGATCGGATTTCAGAACGAACAGGCAATGGTCTGGCGCGGAATCCCCTATGCGACCGCACCTGTGGGCCCCCTGCGCTGGCGCTCTCCCCAACCGCCGCCTCCCTGGGAGGGCACTCGGCCCGCGATCGACTTTGGCGCGGCCTGTGCACAACTTGAGGCGGGTACCTCCACGGAGGACCTCAGCACCATCGAAGTGGGCCAAGAAGGAGATGAGGACTGCCTCTCACTCAACATCTATGCGCCCAAAAATCTCGGAGCAAAAGAAAACCAGCAATCGCTCAAGCCGGTCTTGGTCTGGATTCACGGGGGCGGCAACTCAATGGGCGATGCCCGCTTCTACGACGGGTCAAGCCTCGCCACCGAGCAGGATGTAGTGGTGGTGACCGTCCAATACCGCCTGGGGGTCTTTGGCTGGTTTGATCATCCCGCCCTCCACGGCCCCGATGCATCCCCCGACGACCGCTCAGGAAACTACGGAACACTGGATCTGATTCGGGCCTTGGAATGGATCGAAAGCAACATCGCACAGTTCGGAGGCGATCCAAACCGCATCACGATTTTCGGCGAGTCTGCAGGCGGAGCCGATGTATTGGCGCTGCTCGCCTCGCCCCGAGCAAAGGGCTTATTTCACAGAGCCATCGCTCAGAGCGGAAGCACCCGAACGGTGAGCCGTGCCCAAGCACGAAACGCCCAACACGAAGCTGAACCCGGACTTCGAAACAGTTCAACCGAACTTTTGCTCGCACTCTTGATCAACGATGGCCAAGCCGCCAACCGCATTGAAGCCGGACGCGTCTTGGAAGCGATGCAGCAGGCCGACATTGAAAAATTCTTGAGAAGCCGCAGCAGCCTTGAACTGCTCGGAGCCGTGAGCGGGGGGAGTTTTGGTGGCATGTACGATGCCCCCGAACTGATTCGCGACGGTCACGTCCTTCCTCAAGAAGGCATCCTCGAAGCGCTTCGAACCGGTCGCGCCAATCCAGTCCCTGTCATGCTCGGGACCAATCGCGACGAAACCAAACTCTTCTCCGCTCCCTCCTCTCCTTGGATTACCCGCCTGGGCCCCATTCCTCTCTGGTTCAATAATCAAGCCCAATATGATGTGGAGGCCGATTACGGCTCGCGGCTTTGGAAAGTGCGGGGCGCGGATGCCCCCGCGCAGGCCCTCGCCGAATCCGGCCAAGCGCCGGTCTGGGTCTACCGTTTCGATTGGGACGAGGAAGGCTCCTTCCTGTGGCTTGATTTTTCCGAATTAATTGGAGCAGGCCACGGCGTCGAAATCCCATTCGTATTTGGGAACTTCGACTTTGGGCCCTTCACCGACACACTTTTTCCCGAGCCGTCTCGAGACGCTGCCCAGGCGCTTTCACGCCAAATGATGTCGTATTGGGGGTCCTTCGCGCGTAGTGGCAACCCCAACCCAGAGACGGCGAAGCGACCGGACTGGCCGGCCTGGCAAAACGATCGCACGCAATTTCTCCGCTTCGATACCCCGGCCGGCGGTGGAGTTTCACCTTCGGGGGACACGGCCTCGGTGGATCAGATTTTGAACAAGATTGCAAAGGATCCGCGGATTCAATCAGACGATTTGCGATGCCGGGTCTACGCCCAGATGACCCAGCGCGGAGGCCCCCTGAGCGCCGAAGAATACACCCGTATCGCGGACGGACTCTGCCAGAACCGCCCATTAGAAGACGCGCTCTAAACTTCGAAGACATCCAAAAAGGGCCAGTCTTCAGCGAGAAGAAGCACGGCCTTGAGGACTACCTGAGGCCACCCAGGGAGAAGTGCGTGGCCAGCCTGCGGAACGCATCACACCAGAAGGCGCTCCGGCTTCTCGTGTTGATCGATCTGACCGTGCCTGACTTCAAGACCGAGGGCGGAAACGGGGAATCGCGAGGGTCTCGCTCATGTCCTCCCAGACCAACTCGACCGGCATGGCGATTTCGACCGCTTCGGGCGCAATCCCGACGATGTTCGAAATCATCCTCAGTCCCCCCGAGCCTTCCAGGGAAATCACGGCAATCACAAAGGGAAGGCTCTGTTCCGCGGCGAGGGGGCGGTGCACAATCGTAAAGGAGTAGACCTCTCCCAACCCCGAGACTTCTTGCCAATCCGACCGATCCGATTGGCATTCGGCGCAGACCGGAGAGGGGGGCAAGCGGGTCTGACCACAGTCCGCACATCGCTGTACAACCAGGCGATGCTCGGCTGCAGCCTCCCAAAAAGGAAGCGTCGTTGTGTCCGCCAAAGGCTGCGGCATCCCGTCGGGAAAGAATCGCTCGCTCATTTTCGCCCCAATACCAATGCGCTGGATGGCACACACGCACCGCTCGTCACCAAACAAACCTCTGCTCCGTCGACCGGGCTCGTTGATTCGCCTCGCAACGACCGGACGCCTTCGACCACGTGATTCAGACCGTGGATATACGCCTCCGATAAACTGCCTCCATGGGTGTTGGTGGGCAAGCTCCCGCCATTCCACTTGAGCGCCCCGCTTTCGATGAAAGCCCCCCCTTCCCCGCGCGCGCAGAACCCATAATCCTCGACCTGCATCAGCACACAACCCGTAAAGTGGTCGTAGATTTGTGCAACGTCGACATCCGATGGCTTCAAGCCCGCTTTACCCCAAAGACGTTTCGCCATCTCCTCTGTACCCCCTGTGGCATAGATCTCGTCTGCGATGTTGGCGTTTGTGAATGGACCGAAAGCATAACCCTGCGGCGCCCCCTGCTCGCTGGCCAAAATTTCAACCGAGCGTCGAGCCAGATCACGGGCACGCTCCTCGGTAGTCACAACCACCGCACAGGCGCCGTCACTTTCCAGGCAGCAGTCAAATAGGCGATGAGGATCCGCGATCATGGGCGAAGCGAAGTAGTCATCGAGCGTCATCGGCTTCTGGCCCATAACCGCTCTCGGATTGCGGCTCGCGTGCTCGCGGAAAGTCACGGCCAGAAGGCCTAACTGCTCCGGGCGCGTTCCATAGAGATGCATATGACGGCGGGTCGGCAACGCGTAAGCGGCCGCGGCCATCAGCAGTCCGTAGGGCATGGCGAACCCCATGGAGGCCAACATTAAGGAGTTAGCGGGCTGCACAGTCGGCGGGGCTGGATCCGGCGGAGCGCTGGCATCAACACCGCCTGTCCCGAAGCGAAAAAATTGCCCTTGGCACAGAGACCGGTAGACGACCACCACCTCGGCTTGACCCGTTTCCACCGCCATGGCGGCATTGCCGACAGCCGCACAGCCTCCGCCGCCTCCCGGCAACCAAACCATGTTGGCGAATCGAAGCGCCGGCAACCCGAGCTCGGCCGCTAAGAATGTGGCTTCATTTCGATCTTCGGCGAAAGAGGCCAAGCCGTCGACGTCTTTCATCGAAAGACCGGCATCGACCACTGCGCGCTGAATGGCCTGGCAGGCCAAAGCATGCTCGGTGACGTCACCGATCTTGCCCCAACGGGCATACTGGGTTTCGCCTACGCCGACTATGCAGGCTTTCCGTCCGCTCATGTACGCCCCTTTTGACCGTCCATAGGCCGCTAAACCCTCGGCAGCGAAATCACGACGTGCCCCGTCGCATGGTCGCCCAAATCGTTGGCCGCTCGAACCGCGACCTCAATGACTTGCTCGTCGCCCTCTTCACTGAGCGACGCCACTGCTCCTGTAAAACGGAGGATCTGACCCGGAACAGCGGGCCCCCCCAGTCGGATCCGAATGGCCCTCACCATTGTCTCAGGACCGCTCCAATCGGTGACATAACGCGACACATAACCATTCGTGGTGAGGATGTTCATAAACATGTCCGGCGCACCTTGGCCACGCGCATACTCGGCATCATGGTGAGCAGGCATAAAGTCGCGAGAGGCGATGGCCCCCGCCACAATCACCGTCGAGGTCACCGGCAGTTCAAAGGTTGGCAATGCGTCACCCACCGAAACCTGCATAAAGCTCATTGGGCACCTCCGAACTTTGAGAGATCGATCGTCGAGGGGTCGAATTTGAGGATCCGAAAGAGCTGTTGACCGACCAGCTCGTTACTCTGGTCGAAGTAGCGGGTAATCCAAGTGATGAAGTAGCCCTCTCCGAGTCCCGTTCTTTTTCGAACTGAGATCGATTCGAGTTCGCTCGTGGTCCGCAGGTGATCGCCGGGTTTCAGGTAGCGGAAAAATTCCAACTCGGAGTTGGTCGCTAAGGTGCCGGCGAACCCTGCCCGGTCAAGGGTCGGAATGGGGCCATCCGGGTTCATCTCACCGGGGGCCCCTCCGCGCTCAGCGATACCTTCAATCTTCGGTCGCGGCATCGTCCAAGCCTGCAGCATCGCCGGCGGTGCAACGAGGCCCCCGTAGCGGCCCTTGGCTGCGCTCTCTTCATCCAGATAAGCCGGGTTTCGATCATCTAAGGCATCCACCCAGTGGCGAATCATCGGCACATTCACCGGGTCTGGAGCTTCCACCGGCGGCCCCATCGGTTGTCCAACGAAGCGTTCGAGGTCCGCCCGAACCGGATCATTCTCACTTTCGGTCATCACTTTTACTTTCGAATGGTTTGAATTTGAATCAACAACAAGCCCAAAGAGACCTTCGCCGACGCGGCATCAAAGCAGATCCGAGCGACCCACACCCAACCCACGGACTGCGAAACGCGCGAGGGCCGACGCCGCCGTGGCCACCCGGGGAGGCGCCTCCTGTCGACTGCGAGCCGCCATCGCCCCCACAATTAGCGTGCCCAAACTTTCTCGGTCCATCGGATCCGCAGGCTCCCCGATCTCTCGGGTTTGATGGCCGGCATCGAGAATGCCGTCCACTGCCTCGTGAAAATCCTTCAGAACCAATGCGAATTCAGTCGAACCCGGGCCTTCCACGGCGGTCACCGAATAAAGGGGAATCGGGAAGTCAATCGCTTGAAAGAACCCTTTATTTTCATCGACTTGGGACAAGCAGATCTCAAAAAAAACGGCGAGCTGCGCCTCCATCCCCTCGACCCCTTGGATTCGAGTCGACAAGGCATGGGCCAGGGGCTCGCGACTCGCGGCAAAGCACCCCTTGAGAATCTCATCTTTCGACGAGAAGTACTCATAGACCGTGCTCCGACTGACACCGGCACGACGCGCAATCATATCTACAGAAGAGCGGCCATAACCCTTTTCACTGATGACAGTCCGCGCCGCTTTGAGAATTTGGTCTCGGCGGTAGCTCTGAAGCAGCTCGACGGGGGGCTTCGGCACGCGGCGGTGGCTCCGGATCGACTTTACGAGAGGCGGCGAACGACGCCGGGCGGATATGATTGGAGCAAACAGTTGCCTGCCACGTCCGACATCCGTAGGATAGATCGGACAGGCGTCCGATGCAAAAAGTTGATCCCCCTTTCGCGCCTGGCCATCGAGGGCCTATGAATCATTCCCCCCCGAGCAAGGCGACCGCCAAACAGCGATCCAAAGCCCGCGTTGCGGTCATCGGTGCAGGAATGTCTGGCGTCTTGGCCGCCATCGAATTCAAGCGGGCCGGCTATACCAACTTGGTCATCTACGAAAAAGGCGCGAGCGTCGGGGGCACTTGGCGAGAAAACACCTACCCAGGGATTTGCTGCGACGTTCCCTCTCATTTCTACAGCTACTCCTTCGAGCTCAATCCCGAATGGAGTCATCGCTTTTCGCCGGGAGCGGAAATCCGCGCATACTTCGAAGGGATTGCCCGGCGATACGAAATACTCCCTTTGATTCAGTTCGAGACGGAGGTCCAGGGCTGCCGTTTTGATCATGGACGGTGGCACCTCGCCCTCGCCGACGGCAAGACGGACACGGCTGATTTTGTGATTGCCGCCACGGGCGTCCTTCACCAGCCCGCCCTGCCCGACCTGAAGGGCCTGGACTCGTTCGAAGGACCCGCATTTCACAGCGCACGATGGGACCACAATGTCGCCATCGAAGGGCGGCGCCTGGGCGTCGTCGGAACTGGCTCCTCCGCTGTGCAAATTGTAAGCGCCAGCGTCGACTCGGTCCAAACACTCAACTTATTTCAACGCACACCTCAATGGATCACGCCCATTGACAACCCCGCCTATCAAGACGAAGAGCGAGCCGAGTTCAGGAAAAATCCGGAGGCGATGCAGGCGATCAGAGAAGAAGCCGCACAGGCCTTCACCGATGGCTTTGCCAATCACTTGGTCGACGCCGAGTCGCCTGTCCTGGCCATCATTCACGACTCCTGCGTGGCCAACCTGGAGAGCAGCGTCCGCGATCCAATTCTCCGGGAAAAATTACGCCCCGACTATCAGGCAACATGCAAAAGGCTGGTCATGTCAGAAGGGTTCTATGAGGCGATTCAGAGGCCCAATGCCAACCTCATCACCGCATCGATTGATCAAGTTGAACCCGAAGGCATTCGAACATCCGACGGAGAGCTTCACCCGCTGGATATTTTGGTCCTCGCCACAGGATTCCGCGTCGAGGACTTTGTTCGCCCGATGCAGGTTTCCGGACGCGGCGGCACACTGCTCGATGAGGTCTGGCGGAGCGGTCCCAAGGCCTACCTTTCGATTTGCGTGCCAGATTTTCCAAATTTCTTCATGCTCCAGGGGCCAAGCTCTCCGGTGGGCAATTTTTCGTTAATCGAAGTCGCCGAGCTGCAGGTGCAATACATTCTTGAACTTATTCAATCCCTCGAGACGGAAGGCCCTCAAGCCATTTCAGTCTCGCAAGACGCGGCCACACGATATGAGTCGGATCGTCAAAAGGCTGCCCGAAAGACTGTATGGGCGAGCGGCTGCAATAGCTGGTACATCGGCAAGGACGGCCTACCCATCGCATGGCCCTTCACATTTGATCGTTTTCGCGAGGAGATGGAAGGGCCCCGCCTTCAAGATTTCGAGACCCAATCAATTCACTCAGCACACCTCATTGAGGAATGACCGAAAGTAGACTTTGCGTTTTCGGACATCCCCGTCTCAAAACCAAAACAGGAGATAAGCCATGAAGGCCGCTGTGATGCGCGCGACCAATGCCCCCCTCGAAATCGAAGAGCTCCAGATCGACGATCCTGGCCCGGGAGAAGTGTTGATGAAGACTTCGGCCTCGGGCATTTGCCACAGTGACCTTCATGTGATCGAGGGCGGCATTCCCTTCCCTCCCCCATGCGTCTTGGGCCATGAGCCCGCCGGCATTGTCGAAGCCGTTGGGCCGGACGTCACCACTGTGGCCCCGGGCGATCACGTCATCGCCTGCCTTTCTCGATATTGCGGCAGCTGCGACTTCTGTGTGGGGGGGCGCCCCTACCTCTGTCTAGCCGGCTATATGGGGCGGCCCGGCGGCAATCTCAAGCCGGCTCTCACAGATGCCCAGGGCGAGCCCGTGGCTCAGTTCACCAGCCTCTCTTCCTTCGCTGAGAAAATGTTGACCACGGAGAAATCGATCGTCAAAATTCGGGACGACATGCCCCTCGATCGAGCCTCACTGATTGGCTGTGGTGTCACGACGGGAATCGGAGCGGCACTCCACACGGTCGATATCCGCGCTGGGGATTCAGTGGTCATCATCGGCTGCGGAGGCGTTGGGCTCTCGGCCATCCAAGGCGCTCGCATCACCGGGGCCGGTCAGATTATTGCGGTGGATGCACAGCCCTGGAAATTTGACTTGGCCCGCAGCCTAGGGGCCACGGACTGCATTGATGCCTCGGCGGGCAATACCGTCGAAGCCGTGCACGACCTCACCGGGGGCGGCGCCCAGTATGTATTCGAGTGCATCGGCTTGGTTCCGACTGTCGAGCAGGCTGTCCAAATGACGGGTCGCGGTGGCACGACGGTCCTCGTCGGAGTCGTTCCGATGACCGAGCAAGTCTCCATCAATGCAGCCGACCTCACGCTGCAGGAAAAGAAGGTCACCGGATCCTTGATGGGGTCGAATCGCTTCCAATACGACATGCCCCGCTACGTCGACTTCTACCTCGACGGGCGCCTTCGACTGGACGAAATGATTTCGGCCCGGATCAGCCTCGATGAGATCAATGGTGCTTTCGACGCGATGCGAAAAGGCGACGCGGCGCGGCAAGTCATCGTTTTCGATTAAACGATTCCCTCGGCTCACCCGATGGGGTCAGCCTCCGGTGAGCCGAGGGATGAGAGGAACAATTTGAAGGGCCTCAGGGATCTTCGAGTCATTGAGTCGGCCACCGGCATCGCTGGACCGTATGCGGGGAAGTTGTTCGCGGACGCCGGCGCCGATGTCATCAAACTGGAAGGCCGCGACGGCGACCCGCTTCGACGACGCACCGCTTCAGGGAGTCAATTGAACGACTCAGACGGTGGCCTTTTTCGCTACCTCAACGCGTCAAAGCGAAGCGTCTTGGATCAGATCACGGACACGCTGGACGATTCGCTCGAATCGCTCCTCTCCGGAGCGGATCTTCTCATTGAGGACGAAAACCCTGAAGCCTTCGACCGGGCCGAACTCAGAAGACGCTTTCCTCAACTTGTCATCCTCTCGGTGACCCCCTTCGGGCTCACCGGCCCCATGTCGGGTCGACCCGCCAACGACTTCACCCTCCAAGCAGAGGGCGGCTCCGTCGGCGCCCGTGCTCAACCCGGAGGCGTGCCCTACCAAGCGGGCGGGGAAATATCGGGATGGGCCGGCGGCTGCTTTGGAGCCGTCGCGGCGCTGGCCGCAGTTCGGTATGCCCGCCAAAGCGGACATGGAGAACAGATCGATTTCTCTCTCCACGCAACGACGGCACTCATCACCAATTGTTATCTCGACATGATGTGGGGCATTCTTGGTCGCCCACCCGCCCTCGGCATGCTGCCCAACACCGAGTCCCCGTCCATCGAGCCCACCCGAGATGGATTTATTGGGTTCACGACCTACTCGGCGCAGCAAATGTCGGACTTTCTGCTGATGATCAATCGCCCGGACCTCCGGGAGTCCGGAGAATTTGATGCCATCGTGCAACGGATTGCCCGCCTGCCCGAGTGGCAAGCGATCGTGAACGCCTACACGCTGGAGCACGAAACACAGGAAATCATCGAGTTAGCGCAGATGCTTCGCGTTCCGGTGGCGCCGGTGTGCAATGGGCAAACCGTACTTGAGCAGGCCCAGCTGCAGGCCCGAGATGTTTACCACACCGACCCCGAAGGCGATTTCAAGCAGCCGGCAGCGCCCTACCGCATCGACGGCGAACGTCCGCCGCCCCCGCGCCCCGCGCCAAGGCATGGGGAACACCATGGCCAAATCGAGCCGCGTTCCCTCAAGTCCATACCCTCAGGCGAAACTCGACAGCTTCCGCTGTCTGGAATCAAAATTCTCGATGCCACGAACTGGTGGGCGGGCCCCATCGCGACCCAAATGCTGGGCATGCTGGGCGCTGAGGTAATTCACGTCGAGTCCATTCAGCGGATCGACGGATCCCGCTCGGTCGGCGGAACTTTCGCGAATCAAAACCCCGATTGGTGGGAATGCAGTTTTATCTACGCTTCGGCCAATTCGAACAAAAGAGGCTTGACGGTCGATCTTGGAGACCCACAAGGAAAGAAGATTTTTAAAAATCTCATTTCACAGAGCGACATCGTGGTCGAGAACTTCAGCCCTCGGGTCATGGACGAATTTGGTTTCGAATGGGAAAGCATTCAGGCCATGAATCCGAAAGCCCTCTATGTCCGAATGCCCGCGTTCGGCCTCGAGGGACCCTGGCGTGAGCACGTCGGGTTTGCCGCCACCATGGAGCAAATGTCGGGCCTTTCCTGGCTGACAGGCCACGTCGAAGACCAGCCTCGGATCCAACGGGGCCCGTGTGATCCCATCGCCGGGGTGCATGCAGCCTTTGCGATGCTGGTGGCCCTGACGGAGAGGGATCAGGATCAACGCGGCCATTTCGTCGAATGCGCCATGCTTGAGGCTGCGATCAGCGTGACCGCCGAACAGGTCATCGAGTTCACCCGGCATGGTCACCTCATGGAACGGATGGGCAATCGGAGCGAGCATGCCGCCCCGCAAGGGATCTATCCCTGTCAAGGCCATGCCCCGGCAACGACGCCTCGATGGATCGCCCTCTCCGTAGAGAGCGAAACGCATTGGCGGTCCTTCAAAGAGTGGCTGGGCTCGCCGAAGTGGGCCCAATCCATCGGAGACGACTTGGAGAGTCGAAAACTTCGGCAGGACGACATCGATGCAGAGCTCCGCCAAGCCTTCTCCCACCTCGACCGCGATGCGTGCATCGAACAGCTGGTCGCCGCGGGCATTCCCGCAGCCGAGGTGGTCGACCCCCGAACGCTGTCGTCTCACCCCCAACTCGAGGCAAGACGCTTCCTCGAAGAGCTGGACCACCCCTTCATTGGGCGTCAGTCGACTTTCGGTGCACCCTTCCGTTTCGAAAGCGTCTCGTCGTGGCTCCGGACGCCCGCCCCCACCCTCGGCCAGCACAACCGAGAAATTCTGAGCGAACTCGGCTACGCCCCCGAAGAGATCGACCGACTCGCGGCGGAAGGCATCATTGGAGAAAGACCGGAAGGTCTCTAGCGGCGCGGCAGGTAGGCCGGAAAGAGGCCCACGGGGTAGACGATCGCTACACTGACCCGATGAATCCGGTCGACCGCATTGCAGAAAAAGCCCGCCAATACTCCGACGAGATCGAAAAAAGCAGACACCTCCACCCCGAGGTCGTCCGCATATTGGTCGACACAGGGGTCCTCCGGAGCCTCGTCGCTCAAACCTACGGGGGATCGGAGCAACCGATCCTCGAAGTGCTGAAGGTGATCGAAGGCGTCAGCCAAGCAGACGGTTCAACGGGCTGGTGCACCATGATCGCAAGCACCACAGGGCTCACTTCCCATAGCCTTCGGGCCGACTGGGCGCAGACCATTTACGGCGACCCCGCGGCGTGTACGGGGGGCTTTGGGATGCCCATTGGAACAGCTCAGATCGTTGAGGACGGGCTCGAAGTCACGGGCCGTTGGGCATGGGGATCCGGAACAGATCACTGCAGCTGGATCGGGGGCGGAGTTCATGTCGTCGATGCCGATGGTGAAAGAGCGACAACCGCCGATGGCGCCTCAGCCCCTTTTGTTTTTTTCGACCTCGACGATGTAGAACTCCTCGATACCTGGCACGTCTCCGGTCTCAAGGGCACAGCTTCAACCGACTATGCCGTCCACCGCGCGTTTGTGCCGGAGGGCCGATGGGCCCAGCTGATCGGCGGTCGACCGGTTGTCGACTCCGCTGCCTCAAGGTTTCCATTTTTTGGAGCACTCGCCGCGGGAGTCGCCTCGGTCACTTTGGGGCTGGCCGAGCGGGCCGTTGAGGAACTCATTTTACTGGGCGAGAAAAAATCAGCGGGCTCATCAAAAGCCCTGGCCGAGCGCGCGCCGGTTCAGGCCGACCTCGCCCGGGCCACAGCGAACATCGGTCAAGCGCGAAGCTTCTTGCACGAGAAGGTCGAAGAGGCTTGGTCAATGGCCGTTGCAGGAAGTCCGCCGACCGACGAATGTCGCGCGGCCCTCAGACTCGCAGCGACCTCCGCGGGGTGGCGAGCCGTCGAAGCTGTTGACCTTTGCTATCACGCGGGCGGGGGAAGCGCGGTCTATGAGACCAGCCCCCTGCAACGGGTCTTCCGAGACGCTCACGTGGCCTGTGCCCACGGAATGATCGCCTCCCGAACCCTTGAGCCCCTGGGACGACTCGGATTTGGTCTGCCCACTTCGACCGTTCAATTCTAAGAGCCTTTCCCGCAGCCGGAGAAGCCCCAACGATGATTCAGGAATCCATTGACGCCGAAGATTTTGAAGCGCTTCGCATCGAATACGTCGACGACGTTCTCCGAATCACAATCGATCATCCCCAGAGCGAACTCAACGCCGTCGACGATCAACTCCACAGCGAGTTCTCTCGCCTCTTTGCCGCGCTCAAAACTGAAGAACGAGCGCGCGCCATCCTCCTCACCGGATCCGGCCGAGCCTTCAGTGCCGGAGGCGACTTCGATTGGTTTCCCCAACTCGACGATCTCGAAAAACTGGAGAGACTTCGCCGCGACGCCAAGGGGCTCATCTGGGATCTGTTGGATATTCCCGCACCGGTCGTCGCCGCGGTCAACGGCCCAGCCATCGGGCTCGGCGCGTCGATCGCCCTGCTCTGCGACACGATCTTCATGTCGGACGATGCCACCCTAGCGGACCCCCACGTGCGTGTCGGAATCGTCGCGGGCGATGGCGGTGCAGCCATTTGGCCCCTCGCAGTCGGGCCCGCCCGAGCCAAGGAATACCTCATGACCGGAGACCCTCTGACCGCCACTGAGGCGGAACGCCTGGGCTTGGTCAACCACGTGGTCCCACCGGAGGAACTTTCCGAACGGTCGCTGGCCTTTGCCCGCCGACTCGCGGCAGGCTCGCCTTTGGCGATCCAATACACCAAGCAGTCCGTCAACAAGGTGGTTAAGGATGCGCTGAATATCGCATTCGATACGTCCACAGCCCTCGAAATCGTGACCTTTCAAAGTGAAGATCACAAAGAAGCACTGTCCGCGATTCGCGAAAAGCGAAAACCTGTTTTTCGCGGTCGTTGAACCGATTCAGCAAGGAGAAAGCCCACTATGGCTGAGGTTGGCCTCTACGAAGCGATGAGCACACTGCGGGCGGTACGACGCCTGCGACCGGATCCGATTCCCCGAGCGGTCCTGCATCGAGTCCTTGAAGCCGCTACCTGGGCACCGACCGGAGGCAATACCCAGCCTTGGCGCGTTGTGGTGGTAGAAGAGTCCTCCACGATGGCCGCACTCGGCGACCTCTACCGCACCGCCTGGTACGCCTACGCGAGCCATCACAAAAAGCTCGTCGCCCAAGCTCCCGAAGCGGTGCAAAGAAGCACCGAAAAAATGCTGGGTGCGGGCAATCACCTCGCAGACCATTTCGATCATACGCCGGCCCTCCTGATTTTTTGCTTCAACCCCAACAACATGGCGATCACCGATCGCGATCAGCCTCGCGTTTCAGTGGTCGGGGGCGCATCGATTTACACGGCTGTCGAAAACACCCTTCTCGCCTGTCGCGCCGAGGGCCTCGGCTGCGTGCTGACCACCCTCCTTTGCCAACATGAAACCGAGGTCCGATCGCTTCTCTCGATCCCCGAGGACTGGGGAACCGCCGCGGCCGTCCCGATCGGCTATCCGCTGTTGGGCGGCCATGGCCCCATTACGCGACGGCCGATCGAAAAATTGGGCTTTCAAGACCGTTGGGGAGAGCCCATCCAATTTCCGAACGAGTAGGCGGGGATCCAGCTGACTGACTGAAACACGCAACGGGGTGCACTGTGTATTTCGCCGAAGAGCCCGAACACATCCAACTGCTTCGAGAAATGCTCAAGCGTTTTGTCGCGGAGCAGATGCCTCCGGACCAGGTCCGCCAATGGGACCGCGAGCACACCTTTCCGCGTGACGTTTTTTCTCGGCTCGCCAGCCTTGGGGTGTGTGGCCTCACCATCGATCAAAAGTTTGGAGGCCAAGGCCGCGATCTCGTGGCCGCAGTGGCGGTCATTGAAGAGCTCTGTCGGGGCGGCGCAGCCTTGGCCGGCCCCTTCATCCATGCCGCCTTTTACGGCGGAATTAATATTTCAGAAAACGGCAGCGAGCGACAAAAGGCCGATCTTCTCCCCGCCCTGGCCCGAGGTGAAATGCTCTTCGCCTATGGTCTTTCCGAGCCGGAGGTGGGTGGCGACCTCGCGAGTGTTTCCACGCATGCGGAACGCTCGCCGGACGGACAGAGCGTGCGGATTAACGGATTCAAGCGCTGGTGCACCGGGGCCGATTGGGCGGATTACATCTATTGTCTGGTTCGCAGCGGACCCGAGGAAGCAAAATATCGAAACCTCTCCTTCGTCCTGATTGACCCCAAATCCGCCGGCATCCGAATCCACCCGATCGAGCATTCCAATCTTCGGTACACCCTTTCCTGCGACGTCATTTTTGAGGACGTAGAAGTCCCGATCGACCAAGTGGTGGGAGGGGAATCAGGCTGGAATCAAGGGTGGTCCATGCTGGCCGGTCGCGCTTTGGACGTGGAAAAAATCGAAATCACGGCCGTGACATTCGGGATCGCCCAAGCAGCGGTCGAAGAGGCCTGGCGCTATGCCGGTGAGAGACGTCAATTTGGAAAAGCCATTGGCTCGCACCAAGCAGTCCGACACGATCTCGCCGAGGCGCGCACCCGGCTCGAAGCCTGCCGACTGATGCTGTACCGCGCCGCATGGTTGGCGCAGCAAGAGCAGCCATGCTCTGTCGAAACCTCTATGGCGAAATTATTCGTCGCCGATACCGCGGTGGAAATCGGCCTGGTTTGCCAACGTGTTCTGGGGGCGTATGGGCTTGCGGAAGGTCACGATATGGAACGCCATGTCCGCGACCTGATCGGTATGCCCATCGTGGGCGGTTCATCCAACATGCAAAAAAACAACATCGCGAACCGACTGGGATTACCCACCGAATCCGAAAAACGTTGAAGCGGAGCCGGCCTTCATTGGCCACGATGGTCAAAGCCTCGTTGCGCCTAGCCTTCCCCCCTAAACGGTGGGCTGGGGGACAATCAGAATATTCTGTGAAAGCCGAGCTTCCTCGGCCCAACGCGCCTTATAACTCGACTGCCCACCGAGGTCGTACGTCTGGATGCCAGACTCAGCAAGCCAATCCAACATCTCAAGCTGCATTATGTGACCGACACCGATCGAACGAAGCGTTTCGTCAAAGCTGAACTGAAGCCCTCGGAAGTGAGAACCCACAACCCCTCCATGGAGATAACCCACGAGTTGGCTTCCCTGCTCAGCCAGGATCATCCGAAGCGCTCCGGACGCTTGTAGCCGAGGCAGGAGACCGGCGTAGAAGCTGCGCATCGGCTCTTGGTCGGCCCCCTCCCCCGCGCGACCCTTCCAGCTTCGAGATTCAACATCCATTAGGCCCTGATAGAGCCATTCGAAATCTGACGAGGAAGTGGGGGCGAATCGACGAAAAGTCAGCCCGGCTCGCTCGCCACGACGCACGGCACTCCGAAGATTTCTCCGAAAAGAAACGCTTCGCCGAGCCAACCAGGCGTCGAGCCCCCCCTCCAAAGAAGCCACATAGCGGGTCGTTGGCTCGAGGCGCTTGAAGGCAGCTTTTCCCTGAAAGAGCTCCATGAATCGGCCCAAGGCGTCGCCATGAGATGGCGCGCCCAACAAAAGAACGGGCCGCGGTCGATGATTGAGCGCTTCGACGAGGAGTACATCCGCCCCAGAACCGATCAAGGGCGATGCGAAACCCCACATATTCTCCAGAGGCTCGAGCAGGCCTCTGGAATTCGGTCGTCTGGATTCCGCGAGGACGACGCAGGAGGTCTCCGATCGCAGCCAATACAGGGAACGCCCAGACTCGAACGCGTCGTGAAAAGCCAGGGACCAGGCCGAACGACTGCAAAAAGGGTCGGCCGCTTCATCGGCAGCCGCTCGCTTGTCCCATTCCGGCGCAAATCGTTCTAGCTCTTGGCGGGTGATCGGATCCATCGAACTCAGTGTCGCGCAATCCGGGACACAAGGCCGCTCTCCGTCTAACTCAGAGCGCGCACGCTATGATCTCCGGGCGAATCTGCCCATCACATTTTCCCGCCTCGGCCCATTGCATACACGCTCTTCATGAACAGCGTCCACAAAGAGAAGCCATCGAGCCAAAAACGCACCACCGTGGTCGGTGGCGGCGCCGTAGGGCTCAATGTGGCCTCCCGGCTGGCCATCAGCGGCCAGCACGTCAGTCTATTCACCCGGCGTCCTGAGGCGGCCAAGGCGTTCGAATCACAGGGCTTGCGTCTGGTGGATCCCGCCCGCAATCAAGAATGCTCGGCACGCCTGCTCGTCGACCGAAAGCTCGAAGATTCCGTAAAAGCCGGAACGAATCGATGGCTGATCTGCCTCCGGACCGGGGAGACTGATGCCATCGCTCGAAGAATTCACACCCTCATGCCAAATGCCCAAGTCGCTTCGTTGCAAAACGACGTGATCAATGAGGAAATTCTTGGCCGATATTTTTCCCAAGTGGTCGGCATCGTGCTCCGCCAGACCTGCACACTCCGAGACGTCAACACCGTTCTCGCGATGGGAAAAGGCCGCGTGATCCTGGGAGACTATCCCGCCGGATGGGGAGCCCTCTCGGCTGACTGGGCGGATGACTTTGAAGAGGCCGGTTTCGAGGTTGGCCGTTCCCATGACATCCTCTCGGACAAATGGCTCAAGCTCGTCTACAACTGCCTCAGCGCGGTCAATGCATTGATTCAAAAAGAGGATCACGTCAAACCCGAGTTTGTCGAAATTAAGGTTCGCCTGCTCGAGGAAGCTCAAGCCGCCCTGGCTGCCGCGAACATCGCTCACAGTTCCTGTGACGGCCGAGACCGAACCATTCACGCCGAAATCGAGAACCTCCGGCGCGCCTTCATTGATGGAACGAGCCGACGCGACCTCCCCTTATACAACGCGTGTTGGGCGGCGCTTCAAGACCCTGCTCGCCCTCTCGAAGCCGACCTCTACCATGAGCGAATCCTCTCCTTGGCTAAACGCCACGGTCTTTCGGCGCCCAGCCATCGCGTCATTTTCGCTGCGGTTTCCAAAGCGTGGACCGAAAGAACAGGGCCCGAAAAACTGAGAGCCGTAGCGGTCCTGAAAGCGATCGATTCAAATCCTTTCCAAGCCTCATGAACACGACCCTTCTCAAGAAATGTCGCTACTGGCCCTTCTACTGCGAGGAGAACGTCTGGAGCCTCTGCCAAGCAGCCTGCGGCCAGCCCGTCGACGCCCGAGCGGTGGTCGTCACGGGCCAAGACGGACCAGTCGCGTTCTTAAGACAACGAGCCCTCCCTGCGGAGGAATGCATCCTCACATGGGACTACCACGTTTTTCTGCTCTTCAGAGAACCGCATCGAAGCTGGAAGGTGTTTGACCCCGATACGATCTTGCCGCAACCCTGTTCAGCAGACGTGTACGCCCTGGGTAGCTTTCCCGACCTCGATCCCACCGCGTCGGGGTATCGACCCCGATTCCGCTGTGTCGAAGCCTCTCTTTACGTCAAAACCTTTTGCTCGGACCGACGTCATATGCGGGACGCCAGCGGGCAATATTTTCAAACGCCACCCCCGTGGCCGACCGTTGGCCACGGCCACAACCTCGACCGCTTGATCGACATGAGCGACCCCTTCGTCGGTGAAATTTTAGACGACAAGGAGTTCCGATTGCAGTTTGGAGAGAACACGCCTTGATCGAATCAGATATTCAGGCCTTCGGTCGCCCGCTGACACGACAGCAGCCTGCGCTTTGTCCAGAGCTTGAGCTGTGGTTACTCGACCCCGAGATTGACCTAGAGGCCGCCTGTCAAAAAATCGAAGCATGTCACCCTCCGCCGTACTGGGCTTTTTGCTGGGGAGCCGGCCAGGCGCTCGCGCGATATTTACTCGACCATCCTGAAACCGTCGCCGGAAAAAGCGTTGTGGACTGGGGGACGGGCTCGGGCATCGCGGCGATCGCTGCCGCCCACGCTGGGGCTCGGGCCGTCATGGCCATCGATCACGACCCCGCCGCGCTACAGGCCGTCTCGCGAAACGCTCAGCTGAACGATGTCACAGTCGCAACGAATGGATCTCTTCCTACACAATTCGAAGTGTTCATCGCGGCGGACGTGCTGTACGAAAACCCACTTCTGAGCTGGCTCCAACAACAGACGAGTGACGGGCGACGGGTTCTGATCGCCGACCCCTTGCGGGCCGCCTCACCAAGAATCAGTCGCCCGCCACTGGCCCACTATGCGGTTCGCACTCAGCCCGATGTCGACTCACCGAGCAACCATGCGGTCGTCTTTGAACTGTCCTCGGGCGCACCCCTGGATGGAACCTCTTCAGCAGAGTCCGAGCGCTGAGCGGCTTCCATGACCGTGACTGCCCTTTTGTTCCCCAGGGAACCCATCGGCGCTCTCAGGGACTTTCCGCAAGGTCGGAAAAACGCTCGGAACCAAAAAACGACGGGAAGGGTCTGAAAGAAGGTCCATCGGGGCTGCGACCGTCGGCCGGCCAGCCGCCCGCATCGGCCGATCATGAGGATTCCGACATGCAGACCGGGCGCATCGGCTCACGAGGAACCCTTCGGAGCAAGGCGATCACTTGCGGCCTTGCGCTCGGATTACTCGCCACAGGGGCCTGCCAAACCGAATCTGGGAAGGCTTTGGAAGGCGGTGCCGTCAACATCTTGATCACCGATGCCCCCACCGACCACCTCCAGGCCGTCCAGATCACCCTGACCGAGATCTCCCTCGTTGGCGACGGATCCGAATCGGTCACCCTCTTCTCAGGCCGAGAAACCTTCGACCTCCTCGCTCTACGGGACACATCAGAAATTTTTGCCATGGCCGAAGCAGTTCCGCCCGGTCACTACCGGGCACTGCGCCTGACGCTCGCCGACCGTGGAATCGAGCTCTTCGAAACAGATGATGTCGCTCGGTACTCCCCGGAACTTCCTGCGAACAATACGTTCACCGTGGGTTTTCACCCCTCGTATCAGGTTCGCAGTCAAGGCTCGCAGGTCCTCGAGATCGATTTTGATCTTGATCGATCGATCCAATGGAACGAATCGGGTCCGCCGATTTTCCGGCCCATTATCGAGATTCGACCCATCGAAGAAGTCGTCGATGGAAAGCTCACTCGGCTACAAGGCTACATCGAAGGGGTCGATATCGACGGCCAGACGCTCTCCCTCTGCCGACTGCGTAGACCCCTGGCCTGGCGATCGGATCAGAAAGTGCACGGCCCTCTCCACGATTCTTCAGATGACCGACTCGGATCATTGGAATTTCAACCCATAGACTCCGTAGCCAACCGGGCGAGAGAAAACGATATCGATACATATCATCCCGGGCGACGCTGTCTCGAAGTCAACCTTTCTTCTCATACGTCTTTCTTCGATTCCGATGGCAGCCCGTTATTCCTAGACAGCATTGAAGTCGATTCGCCCGC
>NHEP01000048.1 GCA_002171515.1 bacterium TMED88
CAAGACTTCTTCGAATGCCCGTGATACGTTCCGCGCCCCATGACCATTCGAGCCGTCATTTTTGATCTCGGGGGCGTCGTCCTCGGCTCCCCCTTGCATGCCATCGCCGAGTACGAGGAAGAGCTCGGCCTGCCGCTCAACGCGGTCAATCGCGTGGTGGCCTCCACCGCGCCCGGCGGGGCGTGGTCTCGCCTTGAGCGCGGCGAAATTTCGATGGAGCAGTTCTACACGGATTTCGAAGCCGATTGCCAAGCCGCCGGGCACACGCTGTCGGCCCGTGAAATGATGACCCGCATGGGCGCGGCCGCCCAGCCCCGACCGATCATGTTGAACGCGATCGGACGGCTTCGAGAGCACGGTTTTTTGACCGCGGCCCTGACAAACAACTGGGCCCCCGAGGCAGGAGCCGTCAGCGACGGGACCCAGGCACTTCGGGCTCTTTTCGACGTTTTCATCGAGTCCAGTGTTGAGGGCATGCGGAAACCCGACCCGCGTATCTATGCGCTGACCTGCGAGCGACTCTCGATTTCTCCCGCCGAAGCCGTCTTCCTCGACGACATCGGGAGCAACCTGAAAGCCGCCAGGGCCTTCGGACTCGGGACGATCAAGGTCGAAGACCCTCGGACCGCGCTCAGCGAACTACAACAACAGATCGATCTCGCGCTGCTCGACTGATCGAGCCCGGAAACATCAGTCGGGATCCGGGTAGACGATCTTCGCTTTGGCGGACCGGAGCTCACCCTGGCACGTCAGGACCCAGCCCTCTCGAGCTTGATCCTCGTCGACGCCGCCATCGTTGACCCGCATCTCAACACGCCCCGATTCCACTTGAGCCACGCATGCACCGCAGTACCCCTCAAGGCAGGCACAGGGAGCATCAAGCCCAGCACGATGGGCAGCCTCTAGAATCGTCTCCCCGTCCCCCACGATCACCTCTGTCTCGGCACCATCCAATCGGATGATGACCCGGGCCCCCGCATCGCTCTCCGCGTGCGGGGCCTTTTGATCGAGGGCTTCAATTTCGGGAGAAACAAAGCGTTCGATAAAAATTCGATCGGCCGTCACCCCCTCCGATTCGAGCGCCCGTTCGACAACATCCATGTAAGGTCCAGGACCACACACGTAGAAATCCGCTTCCCGGGCGAATTTTGTCACCCAAGACCGCGCCGCCTCCACCTCAAGGAAGCCGTCTCGATCGTCGTGTCGGTGAACCAGCTGCACGCGCTCGCCATAGCGCGCCTCCAGCTCCCGGAGCTCTTGATCAAAAATCACCGATTTCGCATCGCGATTGGCATACACCAGCAGGAGAGAACGATCCGTCTTGGCCAACGCGGTCTTCGCCAGACTGATCACCGGCGTGATCCCGCTTCCCCCGGCGAACAACACGATCGGCGTTCCCCGATCGGCCAGACAAAAATTTCCGGCGGGTTTCATCACCTGAAGACGATCGCCCGCCTTCAAGACGTCGTGGAACCAATTCGATGCCCGGCCCTCATCAACCCGCTTGACGGTCACCTTATGTTCGGACTCGGTTTCCGGGCAACTCGCCAGCGAGTAGCAGCGCACGAGGGGGTGATCGTCCACCGTGATTCGGAATGTGAGAAATTGGCCGGCCTCATAGGTATAGAGTTCCCGAAGCGCCTCGGGGATATTGAGGACGATAGACCGGGCATCGTCGGTCTCCTCCACGATGCGGAGAACCTCAAGCTCGTGATACGGCCCGGACTCGAAAGCGGCAGATTCGGACGAAACGGTCATTCTTCTTCTCTCCCACCGGCTACGCCGGCTTCTTGCGACCCGGGCTTTCCACGCCCCTCGCCCGGGTTGTCGACATTGCGGGGCTCGGTCAAATCGGCGTCGGCCCCTTGCTTGGAAGCCCCGGCCTCAAGGTCCACTTGTACCGCCTTTCCCGTGTGCGAATCGGGAGCGAGGCGGACAGCAATTCTCGCCGGGCGCAACTGGCGAGCTGCACCGTCCTCGGTGCTCTCAAGGATAACTTGCTGAGCGCGATACCCGGGTTTCCGAACCAAGACCACATGACTCCGGTCCCGCCGGAGCCACATTGTACCCCCTGGATCTGGCTGAACCCTCTCTCCATCCACATAGATTTGCGAGCCTTTCGGGAAGACTTTGACGGGAATTGCTTGCCGCGCCGCGCAACCCGAAACGCTGAAACAGAGCGCGACCACAGTCCCCACCCAGCCCATCAACACCCGATCACTTAAGAACATTTTGATCGGGTTCCTTTCCTCTCGCCCCATTCGGGGCCCCGCTTGCTCGGGCCGGGAGCCTAACCCGGCCAAACCCATCGGTCATTGGGATGGCCCCGCCGGGTCAGCGCCGATAGACTCGGCGCCCCCGAACGCGCCCCCAGCCCGGAGCCCAAAATGAAACCCACCACTCGACCTGCCCGCCCTTATTTCTCCTCCGGCCCCTGCGCAAAAAGACCGGGATGGTCGATCGAGGCGCTTCAGGAGGCGCTTCTAGGACGGTCCCACCGAGCCGCTCCGGCGAAGGCCCGTCTGCAGGAGGTCATCGATCGGTCCCGTGATTTGCTTGGGATGCCTAAAGACTATCGCCTGGGCATCGTACCGGCCTCGGACACTGGCGCCGTCGAGATGGCCCTCTGGTCCTTGCTGGGCGCCCGGGGGGTGGATGTTTTGGCCTGGGAAAGTTTCGGAAGCGGTTGGAAAACCGATATCGAAAAACAACTCCGCATCGACGATTGCCGCGCGCTCATCGCCGACTACGGAGCGCTTCCCGACCTCAACCAAGCCGATTTCGAGCGAGATGTCGTATTCACCTGGAACGGAACCACCTCGGGGGTTCGGGTGCCGAATGCCGACTGGATTCCGGAGGATCGCAGCGGCTTGGCGATCTGCGACGCGACGTCCGCGGTCTTCGCCATGGACATTCCCTTCGAAAAACTCGATGTGGTGACCTGGTCTTGGCAAAAAGTGCTCGGCGGCGAGGCCGCTCACGGGATGCTGGCCCTCTCACCGCGAGCAGTGGAGCGCCTTGAGTCGTTTACGCCCGACCACCCGTTGCCGAAAATCTTTCGACTCACCAAGGGCGGAAAACTCATCGAAGGCCTCTTCTCAGCCGCCACCATTAACACGCCCTCGATGCTGGCGGTCGAAGACGCAGTGGACGCCCTTTCTTGGGCCCACGAGATCGGTGGACTCCCCACCTTGATCGAACGCAGCGAAGCCAACTTGGCGGCGATCCGCCGCTGGGTTGAGGCCTCGCCTTGGGCGGACTTCCTCGCAACCGACCCGGCGGTCCGGTCCTCCACCTCAATTTGTCTAAAGATCACTGACAGTTGGTTTTCGAGCCTGTCGGCCGACGATCAAAAGAAGGCGGCCAAGGAGCTCGCCCGTTCCCTCGACGAAGAAGGGGTCGCCTTCGACATCGGGAGTTACCGAGACGCCCCCCCCGGCCTTCGGGTTTGGGGCGGCGCGACGGTCGATACTGAGGACATCAAAGCCTTGCTGCCTTGGCTGGATTGGGCCTGGCAAGGCGTACGCGCGGCCAGCGGCTAGCCCTCTTGCACGGGGTCCGTGAACGGCGCCTCCTCGGATGATGACTCTCGGGAGGTGACTGAGGTCTCCGCCGGCGGAGCATCCATCAAGGCGACCTTCATCGCCCGAAGCCGCTCGACCTCTTCTTGCTGGGTGCGGAGTCGATCCTTTTTTGCATCGAGTTCGCTTCGCAAAGACGTGTATAGAAGATCCTGGGTTTTCGCCTTGGCGCGCATTCGCTCAAGCGCACGCTCCCGATCGGCGAGGGCCCCGCGAAGACGCTCCAATTCGCTGTCCTGATCGGCAATCTGCGCTTCCGCCTCCCGCAAGGCCACTTGGCCGACCTCGGGCTTTTCCGCCTCCGCTCGGCGGGCTGCACGCACTCGAGACAACTCTGCCCCAATGCCCGCCGCTTCCTCGCGAGCGATTTCGCGCTCCTGTCGAGCCTGCTCCAGAGCAACCTCGAGCTCCTGCATTCGGGTCGCCGATGTCGCAGGCGCGGCCTTAGACGGCGCGGACCTTTTTTTGGCCTTTTCGAGTTTTTTGCGAAGTTCCTGGACTTCACTCGACGCATGTTTTTGTTTTGCCTGGCTTTTTGCGAGCGTCGCCCGAGCCGCCTCAAGTTCCCCTTGACGCTTCTCGCTGACCCCGCGCGCCTCATCGATCAGCGCCTCGGAGGACCGAGCCCGAAAGAAAAAAACAAGCGCCACGCCGGCCAAGCCGGCGACGACAACCCAAGGAGTCAGTTCAACCATTCTTCTTGTCCCATTCTCTAACCCCAGTACGCGCCTGAGGACTAACCACTTACCCGATAAAACGCGTTGAAGGCGTTCTCTACATCGATCCGATCAAACTCGCCGAATCCAGCCTCCCGGCAATGCCCCTCCGCTCGGCGAGGACCCCATGCCGCGCCGAGCCCTGCTCCGCCATGAGCAAGCGACTGGGTCATGCAGTGCAGCGTACTCATCGCATAGGTCAAGGCCCCCGCTGGGTGAAGGTTTTCCGCCAAGGCATCCCCTGCCACTGGCTCCACCATCAAATAGGTGCCCTCGGGGTTCAAGACCTCGCGAATTCGCCGCAAAACCGGGATGGGTTCGACGAGGTCGTGAATCACATCGAAGGTCGTGACGAAGTCAAAGCCAGGCTCGGCGGGAATCGATTCCGCCGAACACTGTTCAAAGCTGACGTTGGAGAGTTGCTGAGATTGAGCCCGACCACGGGCGAGTTCGATGGAATGGGAATCAATGTCGTAGCCAACAATCGTTGATGCCGGATACGCTTTCGCCAGCGCGAACACCGCCTCACCGCTTCCGCATCCCACGTCGGCCACCCGGACTCCACCCTCAAGCCGCGCGACCACATCCGGCATGGCGGGAAGCCATTTGCGAGTAAGCAGAACCCGAATCCCGGGACCATTGGCTCGCGCAATCCCCTCCACCATATCGGGACCAAAATCGGCAAAGGCCACGCCACCCCCCTCACGGGCCGCATGCGCCACTCCAGGAATAGCTCCATACAGAGCCGGGAGCATCTGAGACCAGCCCACGAGACAATACGGACTCGATTCGTCCGCCAAGCAGGCCGCATGCTCATCGGGCAACGAGAACAGATCCTGGTCCGCATCGAACTCCAGGAACCCTGCAGCCGATAAGGTCGACAAGATCTCTTCGAGATAGCGAGGCTGAAGTCCCGTTGCCTCCACCCAGTGGTCCAAGTCGGCGGGGGCGGCCCCAGCCATCTCACGAAAAAGCCCGATTCGATCGGCCACCGCCACCACACCCATGACCGCCGCGCCCGTCGTCATCTCCATAAACTGACCCATGAAGACTCGCATTTTCTTTTTGTCCACCAGTTCCTCCATCTCCGGCTCACTGCACCGGCGCTAGACCATCCGAGGCGTGCGGGTCTGGGTCGCCATCCAGAGAACCAGTCCCAGCATCAGGCTGGCCCCAATCCAGAGCGTACCGTGAAGTCCGAACTGCCTGACGGCAAATCCCGACAAAAAAGTCCCGATGGGTGCGGCCCCCATAAAACCCAGCTGATACACCGCGAGCACGCTCCCCCGAAGATGGATGGGCGCGCTTTCCTGAAACAGGGTCCGGCTGCAATTGATAAAAACAGAGCCGCCTAGCCCCCAAATCAGCGTCAAGCCGACGAACGCCCAGTAAGGAACGCCCGCCCCGATCGCAGCCTGCATGGAGGCACCACAAACCAAGGCCAGCAGGGCGGCTCTTCCCTTACGGCGAACGCCTCGGATTCGAAGAACGAGGGACCCAAGGATGGTGCCTAAAGGAAACAACATCAAAACAAGCGACAGGGCATCGACGCCTAAACCGTATGCGTCACGAACCATCAAGGGGAAGACAACCACGTACGGCCCGATAAAGAATAGGCCGACCGCGACCACCAAGATCGTAG
This sequence comes from bacterium TMED88, assembly GCA_002171515.1. Lineage (GTDB taxonomy): Bacteria > Myxococcota_A > UBA9160 > UBA9160 > UBA4427 > TMED88. The sequence goes on from NHEP01000048.1 coordinate 5,940, forward strand.
GGGCCCAAAGGCGCTCTTCTTGAGCGACATGCCGTACGCCTTGGAGAAAGTCTGCGGGGCGGAATTCCGAGACACGAGGTTTCGCCGCGTCAGCCGGCGGCGGGATATTTCTCTGCACAAAGGCCCCGATCAAAAAAACTCCCGCCTGCAAGAAGAGCATAGGCGGGCTCCCGGTCAACCGTGCGAAAGCGGCGACTAGGGCCCCCCCGGCTTGAGCCCCAAACTGTACGGCCGTCATAGTTGTGACCGCCCTCATCAAATCGCTGCCAGCGACCCGGGATAACAGGGCATCACGCGCAGGCATCGAAAAGGCTTGAACCGTTCCGATCACCAGCCCGTAGCCGATCAGTTCACCCAGGGAAACATGGCCCTGGAGACTGGCCAGAGCGAGGCCCAGAACGGCGAGGGCCGCCAGCCCGTGCATCAAGGCCAGCATCCGCCGAGGCTCGAAGCGATCGGCCACAGCCCCGCCGGCCAGAAGCAGAAAAGTGCTCGGGAGCATTGTGGAAGCCTGCGCGATGCCCACCCATTCTGCCTCGGCCGCCAACTCCCCCACAACGATCCAGGAAAAGAGAACTTGCTGCATCCCCCAGGCGCCAAACCAACTGCCGACTCCCGTCGCAAAGGGAACGAAACCGGAACCCGATTCAGAACCCTCCATGGACGTGAGGGATTGCTCAACGTCGTGCCCGGGCGGCGACGGAGAATGAGAGGCGGCGGGACCAAGGCCCGAATCTTTTCGGGGCATGAATTTATCCCAGCGCTGAGACTCAAACGAGTCGCAGAGGGTACACGAATCGCCCCGCCCTTCGCTCGGAGGAAGTTGGCTGGCAGCCCCGCTCCGCCGCCCTACCTTCGCACAGGGGATCCGCACACAGTCGCGGTCATTCACTCGAGAGCTGCCAATGAGCCACGCCGAAAAAATGATTCGCATCACGCGAACCCTCCGCCGGGACGTCGGCGAACTGCACTTTGGAAGTCCGGTCAGCCACGTCTACAACCCGCTCGATTACGCCCGGCGCGCCCACCACCAGTACATCCGACGCTACGGGGATGGCCGCAAGAAAATCCTCCTCCTCGGAATGAATCCGGGCCCCTTCGGCATGGCCCAGACCGGGGTGCCTTTCGGAGAGGTCTCCTGGGTTCGGGATTGGATGAAAATTCACACGTCCGTCGAAAAACCACAAACTGAGCATCCAAAGCGACCCATTTTGGGGTTCCAATGCACCCGGAGTGAGGTCAGCGGCCAGAGACTTTGGGGCACAATCGCCGACCATTTTGTTTCCCCGGATCGCTTCTTCGCCCACCATTTCGTGATCAACTATTGCCCGCTGATCTTCATGGAGCCCTCGGGTCGGAATGTCACGCCTGACAAACTGCCCCAGGCGGAGAGGTCTCCGCTGTTCGACGCCTGCGATCGATCACTGCAGCGCGTCGTTCGGCTGCTGGAGCCTGAGTGGATCCTCGGGGTCGGTGCCTTCGCGCGCCAGCGAGCGGAAAAAGCACTCACGGACTTCGATCTCAGTGTCGGACAGATCCTCCATCCGAGCCCGGCTAATCCTCAGGCCAATCGAGACTGGGCGGGGACTGTCCGAGCCCAAGTCCAAGAACTGGGGCTCTGCCCCGAAACTTGACAGGGAGCGGTCCCCTGCGCGGGTCAGAGTCGGCTCCGAAGCATGGATCAGCCCATTGGGCCGGAACATGCAGCCCCACAGCTTGACAAAGCCTCAAGGGAAATCAGACAAAGGTGACGGGCTCCCGGGGCGCGTTATGCTGCTGCGGTCGCAGATTCAGTCAAACGAGGATTAGGTGCCTCGCAGGCGCTTCGGCGACAAAAACGGAGAGCCTAAAAATGAATCGCAGGCAGGCACGCAGAGCCATTTCGATCCTTTCGACTACGGCGACCCTAGCCTTCATCGGCTGCTCGGACGCGCAAAGTGACAAGCCGGCTGATCGGTCCAAAACACCCGTCGCGACGAAATCCGCCGCGACCCCCGACCCGGCCTCCTCGAACAAGTCGCCCGGCCGAGCGCCGAGCGCGAACCAAGGAGATGACGTGGCCCTCGCCTCGATCACCGAATTTATTGAGAGTCAAGGAATCGACACCAGCCAGAGCGGATGGAAAACTCAACTCGCGAAGCCCCCGCAGGCGGAGTTCGACCCCGACAAGACCTACTACTGGGTCCTCGAGACCAATGTAGGGCCGATCAAGCTCAAGCTTCTGCCCGATGAAGCCCCGATGCATGTGACCAGCACCATCTACCTCACTGAACTGGGGTTCTACGACGAAGTGCCTTTTCACCGCGTCATCAATGGTTTTATGGCGCAGGGCGGCGATCCCCTCGGTCGGGGAACCGGCGGTCCCGGCTACCAGTACGACGGCGAATTCGGAGGGGCCTCGCGCCACGACAAGCCGGGCATTCTGAGCATGGCCAATGCAGGACCGGGCACCGACGGGAGCCAATTCTTCATCACGTTCGTGCCCACGCCCCATCTGGACGGGCGACACACCGTCTTTGGAGAAATCGCCGACGGCAGCGACACCCTCGAAGCCCTTGAGGCTGGGGGCTCAGGAAGTGGGCGAACGACCCAGCCTCTCCTGATCGAACGCGCCACCATTGAGATCGAGTAGGCCCGCGCACCGTCCCCTCGAGCGGGTCGATTAGTCGACCCGCTCGATCAGCGTGCCTGTCCCCAATCCGCCGCCGCAACACATCGAGATCAAGCCGTACCGCTTTTCGTTCCGCTCAAGTTCATGCAGCGCTGTCGTCAACAGCCTGTCTCCAGTGCAGCCCGTTGGGTGTCCCAGCGCAATCGCGCCCCCATTGGGGTTCACGCGATCGGGATCGGCCCCGGTCGCTTGCTGCCAAGCCAGGACCACGCTGGCGAAGGCTTCATTGACCTCGAAAACATCCACATCATCGATCCGGACTCCGGTTTTCGCGAGCACTTTTTCCGTCGCCGGAATCGGCCCCTTCAACATCGTGACCGGATCGACCCCGACGATGGTTGTGTAGACGACCCGGGCACGGGGCTGGAGGCCGAGCCGCGCACAGGCCTCCCCACTGGCCAACATAATGGCCGAGGCCCCATCGGTCACTTGAGAAGAGCTCCCGGCCGTGTGGACCCCGCCTTCCAAAACCGGCTTGAGGGCCGCGAGCTTCGGCAAACTCGTTTCCCGGAGCCCCTCGTCACGAGACAGAGTCACAAGCGAGTCAGTCGGATTGCCCTCATCGTCCCGGGCGGGGGCTTCGATGGCCAGCACCTCTCGATCAAAGTGCCCAGCTGCCCAAGCCGCAGCGCCCCGTTCTTGACTTCTGAGGCCGAAGGCGTCGGTATCGTCCCGAGACAGACCGAACTCCTCGGCAATCATTTCTGCGCCTTGAAATTGGCTCTTAAAGGCATATTGCGTGAAGTAGCTCTTGGCCACCGGGCGTCCGTAGCTGGAGTAATTGGCGCCGAGCGGAATTCGACTCATCGACTCGATTCCACAGCTGACCACCACGTCCTCCAGTCCCGAGGCCACAAGGCCGGTCGCGAGGGTGCTCGCCTGCTGACTTGAACCACACTGGCTATCCACCGTCGTGGAGGGCACTTCGAGCGGGAGCCCTGCAGTCAACCACGCGGTTCGAGCCACATTGAAGGACTGTTCCCCCACCTGAGAGACGCAGCCCCCAATCACTTGGTCCACTTCCGCCGGATTGAGGTCCGCTCGCTCTACCAAACCTTTCAGAACATTTCCCAAGAGATCCGAGGGGTGCAAGGTCGAAAGGCCTCCTCCCCTTCGCCCAAGGGGCGAACGAACGGCCTCTACGATAAAAACATCACGAGCGGTCATCTTCAATCTCCATCAATCTTAGTCCGGGCGCGGGGCTTTCCCGCCCGAATGGGTGATCCGGCCCCTCAGCAGGCGTGATCTTCAAAAGACTCTCACCGGTAGCACGATCGGCAACCCGGCGGCGACCGGTCCCACTGAATCCCGAGGAAAACAGCATCATGACCGAAGAGCACGAGATCCAAGGGGCGCTCAGGGCGAACCAGGCTTTCTATGAGGCCCTCGCGGGCGGCCAGAGCGACGAAATGGAGCAAATTTGGGCGACGACAACGCCCGTCATCTGTGTCCATCCGGGCGGACCACCGCTCCGGGGTTTGGCTTCCATTCTCGAAAGCTGGCGACGAATTGCGCACCATCCCCCTCAAATCGAGATCAGCGACGTGCAGGCCGAGATCATCCGTGGACTCGCCGCCGTCACCTGCTTCGAGCACATTGGAGAGACCCTGCTGGCCGCCACCAACCTGTTCGTGTGGGAAGAAAACCGGTGGGCCATGGCGTGCCATCAGTCGGGGCCGGTCCAGATCCCAGAGAGCCCGTCCCCCCCCGCCCAGGGGCCCCTCCACTAGCTCTTTTTCGGGTCCCCAGACTCGCCCGCTCGCGAACCGGTTGGCCTCAACAAACCGTGGCGGGAGAGTGAGAAACGAGACCGGGCGTGCCCCGAACCCCCGTAGAGTAGGCCCGAAAGGTGGGCTTCGACCTGACCAGCATCCGAGGTCTCGATCGCCAGCCCGCGAACCCGAAGCGCGGGATGGAGCGTATCGGCACCCGGCACTCCCGTCTCAGTCGCAGCGAGTTCAGCTCGACGAACCTGGAAGCGGTCGATCAAGCGAGCCTCGATCGCGTCAGCCTTCGCGCGACCACTTTCACTGGAGTCATCCACGGCCAGCAGAAAGAGGAGACCGTCGGGTTCCGGGGCCCCGTCAAAGAGCCGAGCAGAAAACACAGGAATGGCTTCGGACAATCGGCCGTGAAGTTCTTTTAAGGAGCCAGGGACGGGGGGTTCCGGTCGATCGGCCTCCAAGACACTCAGATCACCGCGCCAGAGCGCGGTCAAGAGCCGCCCCTGACTTGTCGTCTTCTGAACCGGTCGCTCGCCAACCGCGAAATAAAGTTGAAGCGTGACCGGCGACGTCCAGGCAACAGACAAGCGGTCGCCATCGAAGCCTCCGGACAGCGCTCGCGCGCTCTTCGGCGGGTCCAGGATCTGGATTAAAGGCCCTGGAGGACCCGACGGTCCCCAGGACTGATAGCCCTTTGGCTCGGCGTACAGGACATCCCCCTGCTCAAAGCGACAGTGGAAGACCGGCCCGGAGAAAGCCCGCGGAATCGGCCAAGCAAACCCTGAGATCCAGTCCGCCTTCTTCATTGCCATTGCATCCCCCATTGCCTGCACGCGCTTGATCGTGATCGAAGTAGCCCAACGTCGCCTTCATCACACCTCCAACGGGGCGACACGGCCTCGGTTCACAGCTCGCGTGGCGCGCCGTGGGCAAAATCCCCGGGGGTCAAGTCCCGGCAACAGTGAAAGCTCTGTTGGAGTGCATCGGTCTCCGAGGAAGCCTTGCCCCCATGGGAAGAACTCAACGTGAACTTTTAGTAAATATATATTCATGAATTATTCCCTATGCTTGAAGCGCATTCGGCACACACGACCGGCATCATTGACTTGACAGTCAGCCCAAAAAGTGGCCCTATAGGAACTTGTTCCACCTGCGAGCCGTCAACGCGCCGATTTTGCCTTGCGAAGATCGTTCCCCCCAGGGCCCGGCGACCGGACGAGCGGCCTGATCCTCTAGGTCGACCCCTTCGAAACCACCGCCTTTGCGGCTTGTTTCAAACGGGTCGACGGACTGGGTGGAACCACTCGAAAAGCGAAGGAGAAAACGTGTCAGCGCAACTCCACGGGCCCCAGAGCGAGCCGTCCGATTCCGAAACTGCTGACTTCAGCCTGTCGGCGGAGGAAATTGCAAAGGGCGAACGGGCAGCGCTGTCTTATCTCGAGACCGTGAAAGCGGGCGACACCCGCCGCGGTGCGGAGGAGGCCCTCGATATCTTGGCCGCCGTCATCAGCGGCGGCGTCTGCGGCGGGATTCAGTTTCCGTGGCATCAAGTCCGGGCTTACCACGGCGCCCTCGCCATCTCAATTGTCAAAGAAAAAGGCGCGCCGGGCCAAATTGAAGCCTTACGCTGCCGGCATGATCACACGCGGCGTTACCAGCAGATGGCTGAGAACTTCAAGCCGCGGGAAATCCAGCGCATGCAAAACACCCTGCACGCAATCCTCAGCGAATGCGGAAAGCTGGGCTTCATTAGTGAGGATGACATGGAGCTCGCCCTCCATTCGCCGACGGAAAAAAAGAAAGCTTCCAACGGAACCCCTCGTGAGCGCGAAGTGACCCACGGCGAAGTCCGCGCGATGGTGGCCGCCTGCGCGATGGGAGGCAAGGTCACGGGGGCTCGGGACGCGCTGATCTTGAGTCTTGCTTGGCAGGGCTGCCTCAAGACCGTCGACTTGATCAACCTCACCGTCGACAATCTCCACTTTGACCAAAAAACAGGTCAGTCCGTGATCCGTCATAAAGCCGCGGGGCAGAAGCGATCAAAGCGAATTGAGCTCCAAAATGAAGATCTTATTTCGCTTGAGGATTGGCTTGAGGCCCGAGGTCGAGAACCTGGCCCCCTTTTCTGCCCGGTTTCGAAAGACTCGGTCAAGATCAAGCGAATCAGCGCCGCTGAAATGAAGGAATTGTGTGCACAGCGAGCTGATGAAGCCGGTGTTTTGCCCTTCGCGCCGAACGATATTTCGCGCAGCAGCCCCTTTAACACGGCCAATCGCAAGAAGCGAAAAGGCAAAACCGGTCCTGAGGATCAGCAGGCATCGGTCTTGTTTCCAGGCGAAGGCTCCGGCCAATCGGAGGGTGGAGCCGAGCGCATTAGCTTCCCCTACCGCGTTCGCGTCAGCCGCTAGCGAAGTTGGCTCCTCGCGTCTAACTCAGGGCCGCGCCCCGAGTCACTCATTCGATCTCCACGTCGAATCTCGCGTATACTGAAAAGAGTGCCGCGGGTCTAGATACAGATCGGGGGAGTGGATGGATCGGGAGTCTAGGGAATCGGCTGGATTGCCTCGTCGGTCCCTCGCCTGGGCCCCTCGGACGATCCCCCCCCTTCTCTTAGCCTTAGCGTTCTTCGCCATCGGCGGGACAGCCCTCGGCCAAATCGACGCCGATGAGACCTTCTTCACGGTCGATGAGTTTGTCGGAGAAGACGGCCAAACTGGCGATGCGATTTACAAGCGTGTCGTCGCCAATCGCTTTGATGCCTTCGAACAAGTCGGGCGAATGCGTTCCGGGAGCCGCAACCAAAGGTTCCAAGATGTACGTATTCGCCTTCGATACATGAACGTCGAAAAAACGGGTTCGCCGATCGTCTCAAAAACCATCGCAAAGTATTTCGAACCATCCGACGTGCGTCACCTGGGCTACCTGATCATCAATAAACGCAAAGGACCCGATGACCAGTTCGTCTATCGCCCGAGCGCCCGAAAGGTACGGCGGGTAAACGTTCGCGGCGAAGCCGTCGCCGGCACAGACTTCTCATTTGAAGATATCGTTCCACCCGAATTCGAGGACGGAGCTCACTCACGCTTACCCGATCAGCTGATCCAGGGAACACCCGCCTATGTGGTCGCTGTCGTCCCCCACGCCGACACGGAATCCGAGTATTCGAAACTCGTCATCGCGGTGGAGAAAGAACATTTTGTACCCATTCAAACCCATTATTGGGACAACAAGCGCGTTCTGATTAAAAGGCTCGACGTCGATCCCGCATCAATTTCCTCGCATCAGGCTACGGAGAAGGGCCAAGCGAAGGAGGTATGGGTCGCTCTCTCTTCAAAGATGACTCAGCTCAAGCTCGACACTTTCACAGAACTCGACATTGAAGAGTTCAAGGCCAACCCCAATCTCAGAAGCCGTCACTTTTCGGAGCGCGAGCTCACGGCTTCCCGCTGACCTTGGCCGCCAAGTCGACCCACTGACCACGAAATTGTTTGCGACTCTCATCCACGAGATCGTGACACGCACACATTCCTTCCGCATCAAGAGGCCGCTTGCATTCTTCGCGGCGCTTCACCGCAAAGGGAAGGAGCCCGTCATCACTGAGAACCAACAGCCGATTCCCCCCATCCAAGGCCAGCGCTTGAGGTTCAAAATTCTCTCGGGTGAAGCTCTCCAACTGCTTCGGAGGATCGGAGGCCTCACCGGACCAACGATACAATCGCCCTCCGGTTCCCGAACCATCGGGACCTGTTGAGATCAGATAATTCCCTTCCGCCGAATCCAGCACCATATCGGCGATCCCTTGGCCGCCCAAATCCAGGAAAATCGCGTTCGAAAAAGTAGGGTCGGCCAGCCCAAGGGCCACTCTTTCGGGATTCAAAAACGGAATGACAATCGAGCGCCCCCCAAGACGCGGGTTCCTCAGCCCGATCAATAAAGTGCTCCCATCACGCCCGGCGGCCAGGGCCTGAAGGCTCAGGCCTCTTTGATCCGGACTCAAATAGGGCAGCTCCCGATGAAGTTCCATAATGGAACTTGCGACTCCAGTGCGCCTCAGCTCCTTAGAGTCAGTGAGTGCTGTGTTGAGCTTCTTGTAGGTCGCGCCGACCTGCTTAAACTCTTGGCGGCCATCGACCATCATCGGCCGAACCGCAAAAAATCTGCGGCGGTAGGGACGATTCGCACCCCGTTTTCGATCCCGGGCGTGCGATGTCAGGAAGTAGAGCTTGTCACCCAGAGGCGCCACAGCTTCGAAGGCCGAGAAATTTCGCCGAGCCCAGCGGTTTGTCCCGGTGAACGCGTACATGTCAACCGGACGAAGAGGCGCGCCCCCTTTCGGCGAATACGCGTTCATCACATCCGTTCGGTCGTCCGCCACCACGAGATCACCACCGGGTTCAAAAAATGCAGCCGAGGCATCACACGTATTCCGAAAAATCGGCTCCGAAGCCGTTTCGGCTGAAGGTGCTCCAGCCAATATCCACGTCATCGCCATGACCACAATCGATCGCTGGACCATCAAAATCCTCCTACTTTCTGAGCGCCGTCTAGGTCAGCCAAGGCACAGGATAATAGGCAAGCCCCATCGGTCGCTGCGCTCCTCGGCCCTTCAACATTGAGTCCTCGACGCCCAACTCAGTCAGGCCAATAGACTGCGAGGCGCGCGCAAGCCTGATCGACGATCAGTCCTCTTGTCGTCGAAGGCCTGTCAAGTCCCGAACGCCCCCTCGGTCAGCGCTCGTCGCCATCAGCGCGTAGGCCTGTAAAGCGCGCGAAACGACTCTTTCTCTCTTCTCGGGTTGCCATGCCTGATCTCCACGGGCCTCTATACGCTCGCGTCGCGATTTCAGCTGGGCTTCGGAGACGAGAAGTGCGATTTTGCGGTTCGGAATATCAATCCGAATTCCATCGCCCTCTTCCACCAAGGCAATGGCGCCCCCCTCGGCGGCTTCGGGAGAAACATGCCCAATTGAAAGCCCTGAGGTGCCTCCACTAAATCGGCCATCTGTGATCAACGCACAGGCCTTGCCGAGTTTCTTTGACTTGAGATATGAGGTCGGATAGAGCATCTCCTGCATTCCCGGCCCACCGCGGGGACCTTCGTAACGAATCACAACGATGTCTCCGGCTTGAATTCGGTCTCTCAGAATGGCGTCGCATGCCTCATCCTGACTTTCAAAAACTCGAGCTTGGCCTTCAAATTTCCAGATTGATTCATCCACGCCAGCGGTCTTTACGATGCAGCCCTTCTCGGCCAGATTCCCAAACAGGACCGCAAGACCGCCATCCCGAGTATGCGCGTGCGGCACTTCGCGAATCACGCCTTCTACGCCGTCTAGATCAGCCTCCTCGAAATATTTATCTTGGGAGAAGGCGATCGTCGTCCGCACACCACCCGGGGCCGAGAGGGCACGCTCCCGAGCCCAATCGGACGCGACCTCGCTCCGAATATCCTCGCGGACTATGGCATCGCCGAGTCGCGGAGTGTGGATCGTGCGGACATCCAAATCCAGCAAGCCCCCGCGATCCAGAGCACCCAAGATCGTAAAAATTCCGCCGGCCCGCCCAACGTCTTCCATATGGTCATTCGAGGAAGGCGCCACCTTACAAACACAGGGCACACGGCGAGAGATTCGATCAATATCCTGCATATCGAAGTCGACCTCAGCCTCCTGCGCCGCCGCAAGAAGATGCAAAACCGTATTCGTTGATCCGCCCATCGCAACATCCAGCGTAATCACATTTTCGAACGCCTCAAATGTGGCGATCTCTCGGGGCAGAAGCCCCTTTTCGCCGTGTTCATAGTGGCGTCGCGCCAGATCAACGATCAAGCGACCAGCTTGTTCAAAAAGCTCCCAACGACGGGCGTGAGTAGCCAACAAGGTGCCATTTCCCGGCAGAGCAAGCCCGAGAGCTTCGGTCAAGCAGTTCATGCTATTCGCGGTAAACATGCCCGAGCAGGAACCGCATGTCGGACAGGCCGATCGCTCGATCACGCCAATCGTTTCATCATCGACATCGTCGTTAACTGCGTGAATCATGGCATCAATCAGATCCACTTTCTCGGGCAAAGCATTGCCGTATCGATCTCGGGTCCCGACAACTTTACCCGCCTCCATCGGTCCGCCGGAGACAAAGACAGTTGGAATATTCAGCCTCAGGGCAGCCATCAACATGCCTGGGGTAATCTTGTCGCAGTTGGAAATGCAAACCAGTGCATCGGCGCAATGAGCGTTCACCATGTACTCAACGCTGTCCGCAATCAACTCCCGACTGGGAAGCGAATAGAGCATGCCGGCATGCCCCATCGCAATTCCATCATCCACAGCGATCGTATTGAACTCGCGACCCACCCCGCCGGCGGCTTCGATTACAGACTTGAGGCGCTGTCCAACATCATGCAGATGGACGTGGCCCGGCACGAATTCTGTGAAGCTATTCGCAATCGCGACAATGGGCTTTTCAAAATCCTCATCGGTCATTCCCGTGGCGCGCCAAAGTGCTCGCGCCCCGGCCATGTTCCGACCATGCGTCGTCGTTTGACTTCGATATCCTTTGGCCATAATTCAGCTCTACTTTCTCATCGCGCAAAAAAAGACAGCGCGCTTCAGCCGTGCAACATGGCGTCGACTTCTTGGCGCAGTCTCTGGATGGCGTCGTGTCGAAGAGCGTGTTTCGTTTCACGATGAGCACGCGGGTGCAGGCTCTGCACCAAACCTCGCGCTCGAGCCATCGTGCGGGCTTCGACTTCCTCAATTGGAACCGCTTCATCCAAATAGCCGGCATCCACCGCGCCCTCGGGTGAATAAATCTCGGCTTGGCTAATAGCCCGCTGCAGATGCCGTTTACTGAGTCTCTCCCGTGCGAGCAAAATGGCGAACTCGGGCATCGTCATCTTAATGGCCACCTCATTCAGGCCAATCTTAAACTCGCCCTTCGCCCCGATTCGCTCATCGACCGCCAGCAGTAGCACCGCACCCATCGCCAAGGTGTGGCCCGTGGCGCCAATTAAGATCGGCACCGGACATTCGAAAAAGCGGAGTGCCAGTTCAGCACCGCGGCCCACCATCGCCCGCACGGCTTCCGGACCCTGACCCATCACCCCCAAATCGAAACCGGCCGAAAATCGGCCCGCACGACCGAGCAAAACGATCGCCTGGACTTCTTCGTCCAAGGCCCGATCGAGGGCAGCATGGAGCGCATCCAACATGGGCGGCCCCAAGGCATTCGCCTTTCCGTCATCGAGGCGAATCACCGCAATTCCGTCTTCAACCATATCCTCAAGGGCGTCCGCCATATCGATGCCTCTCCGATTGGCCCGGCCAGGCTCCGCCGAGGCCGCGTAAATCCGACGCTCCGTCTCCGCAACCACGAGGACGTCTCCGCCCAGGGCTCTGCGATACGGAGCCTAGTCTGAGTCGTCCGAACCGTTGAAGGCCCAGGTCGCGAGCATAAAGGGCGAGGTCGCGATCATCGCGGGAATGATGAGGACAACGGCCACGGGACGCTCCCGGACCAGCCGCTTCCACTCCGCCCAATCGACCGCCCAGGCAGATCCCGGTGCGGCCACGATCACCGCAAGCAGCCCAGCCGCCACAATTCTTTTCAGGCGCATCACTCGCCTCCCCACCCGATCGCCCATGCGACCGTGCGACAGAAGAATGCCTCAATTCTGGCCCTTTCGCCCGGGGCCCGCGGCGCTGCTTTCAAGACCCCGCCCACTCCCCTCTCTGGCCTGCGGGGACGATCTCTGACCGGGCTCGAGCCCAGAGACCGCACAGGAAACGAAGCACTCAAAAAGCCCTCGACCCCTCCCCCCAGATTCTGCCGTGGCTGTGCTAGGACGAAGCGCGTGAGTGAAACCGTCCACCCGACTCTTCAGGTCCTCGCGCAACCCGCAATGCGCTGGTTTCTCGCGGCGCGGTTCAGCCTCATGTTCGGTCGCTCTCTCGTGGCCGCCACACTCTCCTATCACGTGTTTCTCGTCACCGACTCCTATGCGGCCTTGGGGCTTCTGGGACTGATCGAATTCTTACCCGTGATCCCGGGCTCTCTGCTGGCGGGTGTGGTGGCCGACCGATATGACCGGAAGCGTATCTTGATCGCCTCGGCGAGTGTCTCGCTGTTGGGCACCGCAACGCTTGCCTATTTGACGCGGAGCCAGGCCGACTCGATGCCATCGATCCTCGTGCTCGCCCTTTTGCTGGCGCTCGTCATGAGTTTCGCTCGGCCGGCCAATAGTGCTCTGCTGCCCAACCTCGTTCCTCGCCCCATCTTCCAGAACGCAGCCGTATTGGCGTCCAGCACAGTTCAACTCGCTTTCATCTCGGGTCCAATCGCGATGGGCTTTCTCGCAGGCCCATGGGGACTCGCCGGAGCGTATGCGGTGGCGGTCGTATTTTACGGATGGGCGCTGTTTTTTCTCTGGGGCCTGCCTCGAGTGACTCCCAGCGCCCAACCGAGCCCCATCAGTTGGACCGCTGTCCGGGAGGGGCTCGTTTTTGTCTGGCGGCGCCAACCGGTCCTGGGCGCCATGACGTTAGATATGCTGGCCGTGATTTTTGCGGGTGCGACCGCTTTGCTTCCCGTCTATGCCGAGGAAATCTTGCAGGTCGGGCCCGAGGGCTACGGCTTCCTTCGGTCCGCGATCGCCATCGGCGCCTTTTCGATGGCGATTCTCCTGATGGTTCTCCGTCCGTTCCAGAAGCCAGGGCGCGTACTCTTGTTGGCCGTCTGGGTCTTTGGGTTCGCAACCATTCTCTTCGGCGTGTCTCGATCGCTCGGCCTGTCCGTCATCGCCTTGATCGCAGCGGGCATGGCTGACCAAGTCAGCATGACGACCCGTTCGGTCATTCTCCAGATGTCCACCCCCGACGCACTCCGCGGCCGAGTCAACGCAGTGAACTTTATTTTTATTGGCGCTTCAAACGAACTCGGCGACGCCGAGTCGGGCTTTCTCGCCTCGCTGACCAGTGCCACATTCTCAGTCGTCGCCGGAGGCCTTGCTTGCCTCGGCATCGTGGCCGGAGTCAGCGCGGGGATGCCCCAACTCCGTCAATACGAACCAGGGCGCAGCGACCCGCCGTGATCGCGCCTTCTGCAAATCGAATCCACGCGTCGGGCCAAGGAGTTCCTCAATGCGAAGAGTATGGATTTTAGGAATCGCACTCGTTCTGGCCGTTCTGCTCTGGGCCCGATGTGGTTTACCCGCCTTCGTTGAAAACCAGCTCAACCGCGTGACGCCCCACGCGCCCTGGGTGGTCTCCGAGGAGGCCCAAGCGCTTCACAAGAATCTCTTGATCGCAGACCTTCACGCCGACCCCCTGCTCTGGGAACGAGACTGGCTTCAGCGCAGCACCCGAGGTCATACGGACCTGCCCCGATTTCAGGACGGCGGGGTGACCTTGCAGGTCTTCACCGCGGTCACCCAGAGCCCTTCGGGTCAAAACTACGAATCCAACGAGGCCGACAGCGACACCATCACCTATCTGGCCATCGCCCAAGGCTGGCCCATCAACACATGGACCCGCCCCGTTGAGCGGGCCCTCTACCAAGCAAAGCGGCTTGCTGAATGGGATCAACGCGGAGGCGAGGGTTTTCAGATCATCGAAAACCAGCAGGACCTTTGGGAACTCATCACCCTGCGGGCCAGCGGGAAGTCTTCAGTCGGAGGCATTTTTGGCATCGAGGGAGCCCATGCCCTCGAGGGCCGAATCGAGAATTTAGATCGACTCGAGGCCCTCGGCCTGCGGGTGATCGGATTGACTCATTTCTTTGATAACCGCATAGGGGGTTCTCTGCACGGCGTGTCTCAGGAGGGTCTCACTCCCTTTGGTCGGACACTGGTCACCGAGGCTTCACGCCGGCGGATGATCATCGATGTGGCGCACGCTTCGCCTCAGATGGTGCGGGATGTGCTCGAAATCTCGGAACGGCCCGTCATCTTGTCCCATGGTGGATTCAAGGGCCTTTGCGACACCGCACGCAATCTCGAAGATAAATTGATGATCGAACTCGCACAGCACGGCGCCCTGATCGGCGTTGGTTTCTGGGACGGAGCGGTCTGCGACACAAGCCCAGCGGGCGTAGCCCGGGCGATCCAATACGGGATCGACCTATTGGGGGTCGATCACATCGCCCTCGGTTCGGACTATGACGGCGCCACCGAAGTCGAATTCGACAGCAGCGAGCTCAACATTCTGACGGAACACCTGATCCAGCTGGGTTTGAGCCCCGGCGAAATTCGGCAGGTGATGGGCGAAAATGTGATTCGATTCTTCCTCGAACAGCTGCCTTGATTCATGGTTCGCGTTCAAAATTCGGCGCCCGTGCCGATCGACCCGAGGGGCGTCCGGGGGCCCCTCACCGCTTCCAAATCCAGCGAATCTTTGCTTCGGGCTGCACCGGCACTCTCAATCACAGGCTCGGTCATTTGCGTTAGGCTTCGCCCGTTCGGTTCATCGATCTAATCGGAGAGATTCCATTGAAAGCCTGCCTCGCCGCGCTCGCCATCTCGGTCCTGCTCAGTCCGCTCGCCTGTAGCGATGATGAAAGCGGCGGGAGTTCCGCTGCCCTCGGCGCCGTCGAGGCCTTTGGCGCATTTCGCGGGTTGCTTTTAGACGAGGCGGCCACGCCTTGCCTGCTGGTGGGTGAGCGAGCAAATGCCACCTGCGGCTGCCCGGCCGGGGGCAACATCGAGGCCCTCTACGATGCCTCTTCCGCGCCGCCCACCGGTCCCATCCTGCGAGAACTGCTCAATTGCCAATTGCCGGATGCCTCCGATCCGACCGACCCGAGCAAGAACATCGCCTTTACCGGGGGAATTCAACAGGCGCTCGGAGGCCCGACCAGTCTCCTCTGCGGCGACAATGCCGCCTCGGGACCCTGCCCCGTGGTCACATTTGGTGATGCGCCGCAGCTTTTCCCAGCGTACTTCGATATCCGCTTCAACATGGCGCCGGGGGGAACTTGTGAGGGCTTTAGCGGCCAGTTCGTGCAGACCGACGCCAACAGCTGCAGCGGCTATCTCGAGGTCTCCTGCGGGAGCGACTTCTCGCGGTGTAACGTTCCCACGGATTGCAGCCAAATGACCGTCGCGGACTGCTTCTGACACCGCTTCAGAACGACCCTCGGATCGCCTGTCGCCGGCTCAAAATAGGCTCTGTCGAGCTTTCGTATACCGATGTAGCCGGTCCCGGGCGCCCCTTTGTACTGCTTCACGGGTTGACGGGCCATCGTGACGATTTCATCCACCGCCTGCCCCAGCTCGACGCAAACGTTCGATGGCTGACGCCTGATCTCCGCGGGCACGGTGATTTTTCCCATACGGGTCGTTCCGAGACCTTTACGTTCGATCAGCTCACCGACGATTTCAGGCAGTTCCTGGATGCCTTGGGGGAGCCCCAGTGCGACCTCTTGGGGCATTCAGTTGGGGGCATGGTCGCTCTGCGCTTTGCGCTCGCGTATCCGGAAAGGGTGCATTCCATGGTCCTGATGAGTACCGCCCCCTTCTGCCCGGAGGATTATTCGCGGGAAACTTTCGAGGTCGCGGGCCGTATCATCGACGAGAAGGGGATGGACTTCCTGCAAGAAGCCGTGGAGAAAAGCTGGCGCGCCAACCCGGATGAGAGCGGCGCCACGCACTCAGAGCGGTGGGCAGACATCTACTGGCCGCATCACCGCAGGCGTTATCGCGCCATGGATCCCGCCGCTTATGCGGCCCTGGGAATCCACATGGTCGAACAGGAAGACCTGACGAAACGGCTTCGCGAAATTCGCTGCCCCACGACGGTTCTTGTCGGGGAAGACGATCACGAATTCCTCGCTGGGACGAATGCCCTCGCCCGGGAAATCCCCGATGCGGTCCGCATCGACATCTCCGACGCAGGCCACCACCCCCATATGGAGAACCCGCTGGCTTGGCATGCGGCGATCCGAGCCCATCTCGATCGCACGCGCGAGTAACCGACGCTCACCCCAAATGGTGAGCCCGCTGGGACTCGAACCCAGAACCTAGAGATTAAAAGTCTCTTGCACTGCCAATTGTGCTACGGGCCCACACGCTGAGTACCATCGACGAGGCTCGCTGTCGACGACCTGGGCCTCGGAACTCGAAGACCCCTGATCGCTTCCAGCCGCCAGCGCCGTCGCGCTCCCCCGCTCAGGGCAGGTCAAAACATCCGACCTTGGGTGGCGGGTGGTGAAAGGTCACAAAGCCCTCCGACCCAGGCCGAAATTCGCTGCGGGCGAAAAAAAGAAGAAAGTCATCGAATATCGCTTTCCTTTCGTTCCAATTTCGCCTAACTTTCGCCCATGGATCAGCGAGGACTGTTTCGGAAAAGCTTGCCCCGGCCCTGCCCCAAAGAGGGCCTCGGACCTCTCTGCTTCAAGGGAGAAACTTCATCAACAGCAAGGGTTTATGGCATTCGAGCTGCCCACAAACCCGCCCTCCGCGGGAGAGCCAACTGGCCTCTCCGGCCCCAGCTGCGACTCGAAGTTTCGCCCCAAAAAGAGGAGTGGCGCATCGAGGCGGCATCGTGGCTCGCA
>NHEP01000049.1 GCA_002171515.1 bacterium TMED88
CAAGACGACTTTGCTCAACCGAATTTTGAGCGAAGAGCATGGAAAGAGAATCGCCGTGATCGAGAATGAATTCGGTGAAGTGGGCATCGATCAAGCGCTTGTGATTGATGCGGATGAGGAAATCTTCGAGATGTCGAACGGCTGCATCTGCTGCACGGTTCGCGGAGACCTGATTCGTGTCCTCGGCAATCTGATGAAAAGACGCGAAAAGTTCGACTACGTGTTGGTGGAGACCACGGGCCTTGCTGACCCGGGCCCCGTCGCTCAGACCTTCTTTATGGACGACGAAATCGCCGAGGAATTTTCCCTTGACGGCATCGTGACGCTCGTCGACGCAGCCCATATCGAGCAACAGCTCGGCCGAAGTGACGAAAGCACAGAGCAGGTGGCCTTCGCCGACATTCTCGTTCTCAATAAAACGGATCTTGTCAGCGATGAGGCGTTAGACAACGTCGAATCGCGACTCCGAGAAATGAATCGAATGGCCCGTGTCGTGCGGACGCAACGTGGAAACGTGCCCGTCGACACGGTTCTCAACCTGGGGGCCTTTAATCTGGACTCTGCGCTTGAGAAACGCCCTACTTTTCTTGAACCGGAATACCCGTTCGAATGGACGGGAGTCTATTCGCTCGCGGCAGGCCGCTACGAACTCAGCCTGGCCGAAGGCCCGGATCCGGCCATGTCCCTGGTTGTCGTACCCGGGCAGGGTGTCGAGGATGCGGCTCTCCGCGAGAGCGCAGAGCAATGTGTACGATGGTACGCGGAGTCTCCCCGGCCCCTCAATCCGGGTGACGCGATTCCCCTCGGTGAGCACGTAGACCTGCAGCTTGATTCTCCCGGACGAAAGTCGTTCTTCCTGGAAGTTGATCAAGGGTCACAGCTGGGTTTCTATGCTCAACACACGGCCGAGGAGTTTGACCTCTTGCTCAAGTCCGAGGACGGTTCCGTCCTTAAGCCGGAGGTCGAACGCACCTGGGTCGCTCAGCATGAGCATGACGATGAGGTGGGTTCGATTGCCATCGAGAGAGACGGCGACGTGGACCCCGAGAAGCTCAACAGTTGGCTTGGGGAACTGCTCCGTGATCGCGGTGTGGATATTTTCCGGATGAAGGGCTTTATCAGTCTTGCGGGCGAGTCGCAGCGCTTCGTCTTTCAGGGGGTCCACATGCTCTTCGACAGCCAACCTGACCGTCCGTGGGGCGATTCGCCCCGGCGCAGTCAGCTTGTGTTTATTGGGCGCAATCTCGATGAGCAGGACATGCGAGAGGGATTTGAAGCATGTCTGATTTAAGCGTCGGCAAGCCTATGGGTGTGCTTCGTTCGGGCTGGTCTGCGTCCGTCGGCGATTATGCCATTTGCGGAGGCTGGACCCAGAAAGGTGAGGCTTTGTTGGTCGCTGACGCGGCCGGTGGACTCTACGCGTTTGAAGGAAGATCCGGCACGAACGTCTGGATCAGGGAGTCAACCCATGAGGGTGGCATCCTCGCCCTGGATGTCCACCCGAGCGGCAAGACTTTTGCGACGGCGGGCCAGGACGGGCGAGTTCTGATCCGGGATGTCAATGAGGGTCGCGTCGAACACGATCTTGGAATGGGAAAAGGATGGGCCGAGCACGTCGCATGGTCGCCGGACGGTCAATGGCTTGCGGCCGCCTGCTCCCGGCAGTTGCGAATGTATGGTGCAGACGGCAGTGAGGTCTGGAGGTCCGAAGATCACCCGAGCACCGTCAGCGCAATCGCTTGGTCAAATGTCGGAGAGTTGGCCACAGCTTGCTACGGACGAGTGGCCTTCTTTGATGTCTCGACGGGGGCGCTCCATCAGAAGCTTGAGTGGAAAGGCTCCCTTGTTTCAATGGTGCTGAGTCCAGACGGAGACATTGTGGCCTGCGGAAGCCAGGACAACTCCGTGCACTTCTGGCGCCGCTCTACGGGTCAGGACTCGATGATGTCGGGATACCCGGGTAAGCCTTCAGTCTTAGCTTTTGATGACACCGGCATGTTGCTCGCGACCAGTGGTGGCCAGACGGTGACCGTCTGGTGTTTTGAAGGCGAGGGTCCGGAAGGCACGCGGCCGGGGGCTCTGGAGGTCCACGACCAGCTCGTCACGACACTGGCCTTCACTCATCGTGGGCGATGCCTCGCGTCCGGCGGACGTGATAATACTGTGGTTGTGTGGTCGCTGAAGCGAGACGGAGAAGGCGATCCGATTGGGGGAGCGCTGCTGGAGGATATCGTCGGAAATCTATACTGGAGGCCCGATGGGCGTGCGCTCGCCGCGCTCGACGCTCAGGGAGGCGTTACGGCTTGGCGAGTGGGCAGTGCCTGAGATTCAGTGATGCGGAATGGAAAAACAATGCGTAACCGTCTACCCGTCACGGTCCTTTCCGGCTTTCTCGGGGCGGGCAAGACGACCCTGCTCAACCACGTGCTTTCCAACCGCGAAGGTCGGCGGGTGGCCGTGATTGTCAACGATATGAGCGAGGTCAACATCGACGCCTCGCTGGTGGCGGGCGGTGCAGCCTTGGATCGCACGGAGGAGCGTCTCGTCGAGATGTCCAACGGGTGTATCTGTTGCACCTTGCGTGAGGATCTTCTTGTTGAAGTCGCTCGGCTCGCCTCGGAAGGACGTTTTGACTACTTGCTGATCGAATCAACGGGGATCAGCGAGCCGATGCCCGTGGCGGCGACCTTTATCTTTGAAGATGTTGACGGGCACAGTCTCTCGTCTCTCGCGCGCTTGGACACCATGGTGAGCGTGGTTGATGCTTCAACTTTCCTGGATCGCTTTGAGGTGCTCGAGGAGCTCACCGATCTGGGCGTAGGGCGAGACGATGAGGATGAGCGCTCTGTGACCGATCTTTTGGTGGACCAGATTGAGTTTGCCAATGTGCTCGTGATTTCGAAGTCCGACCTGGTGGCCCCAGAGAAACTCGAAAAAGTGATCGCGACGGTCCGCCAGCTCAACCCTGAGGCCAAACGGGTGATCGCCGAACACGGGGATGTCCCCCTGGATGCGGTGCTCGACACGGGCCTCTTTGATGAGAAAGAAGGCGAGGCCACGCCGGGGTGGGCCCATGCGCTCAACGGCGAGGTGACCCCCGAAACGGAAGAGTATGGAATCACCTCCTTCGTGTATCGCCATCGGTGGCCGTTCCACCCTCAGCGCCTGGCCGAGGAACTCGAAGCGGAATGGCCCGGTGTCTTGCGAAGCAAGGGCTTCTTTTGGCTGGCATCCCGGGCGGATGTCCAGGCGCTGTGGAGCCAAGCCGGACTTTCGGTGACCCTTGAACCCCTCGCGCCATGGTATGCCGCGACTGCAGAAGACGAGTGGGATTTTGAGACGGAAGAAGATCGGGCCGAACTCAAGGCGCGGTGGGATCCGGTGCTCGGCGATCGGCAGACCGAGATCGTCTTTATCGGGATCGAGATGAACGAGGCTGAGATTCGGAGTCGCCTCAACGCCTGTTTGCTGACCGACCAGGAATTCGCACAGGGCTCAGAAGCTTGGAGCCGTTACCCGGATCCGCTCCCTGAATGGAACCTCGGCTGCGATCTTGAGGCGTGATCCCGTCGGTTAGGGGAGAGCCCGCCGTTGACTCGCGAGACCCATCAAGCCGAGGGCTAGAAGCAGGGCCGTGCTCGGTTCGGGGATTGGCTGGGGGGTGCCCCCAAAGAAACCTTCCGCTGTGAGCCCCATGGCGCTCCGTTTTCCATTGTCCCCGGAGCGCGAGATCAAGAAAGCGTTGGCCGCGCTCAAGTCGAAGGTGAACAAGGCCTCTCCCACGTCGAGATTGCCATCGAGGTTCGTGTCATTGCCGAAGCCCGGCGCGGCCCACCCGAGGGAGAAGTCATAGCCCGTGGGAGCCTGGATGCCTTGCTGAAGCTGGTTGTACGTATCGGTGAAAGATCTCGTTGGCGTGCCCTCTGAGCCGAAGAACTGAACGTCATACACCTCGTTCTGATGAAGACGCTTGACGTCGTCCGCGAGTGGATCGACGGTATCGGGCTGGACATGAGGGGAGGTGAGCGAAAGGCTGACCGCTTCCGGAGTTCCGAATGCGCTTCCGATTTCAAAGAATTCGACGAGGAGCTCTACTGTGCCCGCGCCCTTGATCGCGTTATACCAATCGGCTTGGCCGTCTGCGTGGATCACGAAAGCGTTATTGGTCCGGTCATCCGCTTCGTTGTAGAAAAGCGCTGCACTCGAGAAAAGCGAGACTCGGTAATTGACGGTTTGCTCGATGGCCCCGTCGAATCGGACCTGCTCGACCAGTCCTTGGGAGAGCACCGTCATCGGGGACGTGGCTTCGTTGTACTGGTTGACGAAGCTGCCTTGACTGACGAGACCACCGCCCGCCATCCCGATGCCATCGCTTTGGGTCCACCTGAGGAACGTAGACGCGATGGCGGTCGACGGGCCGATTAGCAGAAGGCCGATGATGACGACCAGCCAAAATCGGATGAGGGATGGGCGCAACAATGGGAATGCTTTGAAGGGGTGATAGAAACACATGAGCGACGAGAGCAATATCCGAAAAAACCACTGATCGAAGGACTGGAACCGAAGTCTATCAGCCGCCCAAGCCTCGGGGCAACTCCTTTTGCTCCCCTCCACCGGGTCGGGTGGCTCTTTTCGAGCCTGCAGGAGCACGCCGCTCAGAGTGTGGCCAAGCCAAGAAAAATCGCATGATGGTCGATGACAGGGTTGAAACATGAGGTTGGAGTCGATCAAAGCCCCTTTACGGATACGGAAGAGTTTTCTCGTTGACATTCGAGAATCCGCCGTCGTAGCATGAAATTAGATAGATCATCTGCATCATTGTAGGCCCAGCTTCAGGATGAAAGATCCAGCTGCAGTTCGTGTGGATAGCCGGAAACCTTCGCTGACGAGGCGCTGATGAAGATCGATCGACGACGCTCTTTCCTTTTGTGCGCGATTTTGCTTTTGCTCTGCCCCCTCTCGGCCCAGTCGAACTGGTCTGAGACGATCCAGATCGACCCGATTCGAGCGGTGGGTCACGGACGAGCATTCGGATTCGGCGGATCACTGATCGAGATCGATGCCAGCAAAGTGAATGATTTTCAACAGTATTACCTCACCCAGCTTTCCTCGCTTCTTGAGGGCGACACGCAAAACGAGCAGTTTCGATCGTATCTAGAAGGACAGTTGCTGAACGATGGCCTCTCGCAGGCGGGCCAGCAGTATTGGTTGATCGCTTGGATGGCGACTGTTGCTCATCCCTCCGATGCAAGAGCGCGAATGGACCTCTATTCCCGCAATCGTTTTCTCGGACTGACCGCCGGTTTAGAAGACGGAGAGCGAGAAAAGCTCAGCACGGCAACGCTGACTTTCCTGTCCAGTCAAGGTGTGCCGACAGATTCGGGCACGAACTCCGGCGGCGCGGCTTACATCACAGAATGTCGTGACGCAGGTGTTCCGATCCCGCCGGATTGGGGCACCACAGCTTGGACCAATCAGGGTGTGCTCACTCCCAATTTTCTCGGTGGGGATGCAACGGTTTATACGTATGACTCAGTGGCTCCACGCGGTGGATGCATCGCGCTACCGCGCACATACGGTGATCCCTCCAACATCGCGCTTCTCGGCGTGATCTGCCTCGGTCAAGATACGAGCAAGGCTTGCTTCTGGGACAACAAGGATGTGCCGGCGGGAGCCGTTGTGCCCATTTCGGACTTTGTTGGTGGTGCTGATCTCGCGGCCGCTGGAGACATTTGCAGTGATTGCCATGCCGGAGAGAATCCGTGGGTAGTCCATCCGGACTCCGCGCTCGCTTCCTGGGGACACAGGATGCCGAATGATTGGTATCAGCCCCTCGTTCACCCCGCGTGGCCTCAGAACCCTGGCCCGTCGATGCTGCTGGAAACCGTCGACAGTGATCCGGATGGCAATGGCTGTCTCAACTGTCACTCCTCGGGTTTCGCCGGTCGCTTTCCGCGGGTGTCGACTGAACTGAGTGGATACTGCAATTCCGTACTTCGTGGGGCCAGTCGCGAAACGATGCCGAGCGCGGCCGATCCGGCTTTGAATCCGCCGGCTGATCCCGGGGACCCGGGCCATGGCTACCGGCTGCATGCTGAAGCACTGGAGGCGGCTTGTGAAGCGCCGCCTTCCGACGGAGTTCTCGTGCCAGGCGGAATGGATGATGACCCCGGGGTGCTCTCTCGCCCGATCGTCGTGGGTCCACTCTACGCCTGTGCGCAGGCGATCGAAGTTCGAGGTGCCGTTCTCAATGCGGAGATTCGAGTCTATATCGACGGAGTATTGGAGGCCGTCGCACAAAATTTGAACCCCGACAGCGAAATTGTAGGCGTACCGGTTCTGTCGGCTGGGCAAGTTGTTGAAGCGAGCCAATTTATCGACGGTCTGGAATCGGCAACTTCTGAAAAAGAGACTGTTCGTGATCATGCGTTGGACTATCCAGATGGTTTACCGGCTCCCATTATTGATCCTCAACTGATTCACGAATGTGGGCGAGTGATCGCCGTACGGCACGTGACGGGCGCCCAGGTGACCGTGCTGACCAACGGGGCCAATCCCAAAACGTATTCGACCGGCAGTGACTGGACGAATCTTCCGCCCGCGATTCGCCCCTTTGTTTTGGGCGACGAGTACAAGGCTTACCAATCCGTATGCAGCGATGTCAGCCCCGACTCCGATCCGGAGTTTGCGGTGGCCGAACCCAGCCCAATGCCGACGCCTGAGGTGTCAAGCCCGATCTATGAGGGCCAAGAACTCGTCGACGTTTCAAACCTCGCCCACGGCGCCCGTACGGACGTGAATGTTTCGGGGGTCGGGGTTGTGGGGGATTTCGCGACGGCTGTCTCCTGGCGGCCAAATGTCAATGTTGCGTCGATGTTGGGGGGGGTGCCCCTTGCCGCGGGTACGGCTGTGTCTGTTCAACAGGAGCTGTGTGTCAAAGGCCCTGAAAGCCCTGTCATCCAGGAGGTCAGGGGCTGCTCTGATATTCCCGCCCCCCTGATTCAGAACCCCTTCGCGGGCCAGCAGACGATCATCGTTCTCGGCTCCGTACCCGGTGCTCGAATCGCCGTATACGATGAAGCCGATCAGCAAATTGCTGACGGCGCTGGGGACTTGCTGGCGACGACACGCCCCTTGGTTGCAGGGGAGCTTTTGCGCGCTGTGCAAATCGTGGGCCCATGCACCAGTCTACAGGCCTATCAGGTAGAGGTTTACGCAACCATGATGGTCCTGCTGCCGGAGCCAACCGGTTTTGGGCCGCTGGGTGCAGGCCTCCTTTTGCTGGCTGCGATTGCTGTACGGCGAGCACGGCTGGCGGCCGGAGGGATGGGCAAAGCATAGGGTCTGAGTCGGCTGGGCCGATCCACCGGGATCAATCGATTCGAACCCTCAGGCGCTTGGACGTCGCTTCAGGGCTGGGCGAGGCGATTGATCCAAGTCGAGTGTGTTGATTCTCGAGATCAACGATCGCCGAAATCCGGGTCGGGCGTCCGCCGCGAGGCAAAGGTAAAAGCCGATTAACGCGTTTCGCTCGAAGTCGGCCGCAACGATGACGCCGTCGAGCCAGTCAATCGCTGCAATGCGGTAACTGTCATAAGCCCGCTCTGCGATGCGAGCGGGAT
Source organism: bacterium TMED88 (assembly GCA_002171515.1). Lineage (GTDB taxonomy): Bacteria > Myxococcota_A > UBA9160 > UBA9160 > UBA4427 > TMED88. The sequence goes on from NHEP01000049.1 coordinate 7,623, forward strand.
TGCAGTCGCCCCGGAGGAGTCCCGCTCGTGCGGCGTCGAGACAGATTTTCTCTGCGATCTGGGCCGAGCGTCGCCAGATGTGGGGTGCTCCGTGGTCTTGGCCCGAGCTCTGAAGACTCTGACCCGCTCGGAGGGCGGCGCGGCAGAAGTCCTCATCATCGGTGAAGAGCTTTGCGAGGGCTCCGACCACTCGGGCCGTGGCCTCGATGGGGTCATCGGACTCGACTGTCGATAGCGCCTCTTCGGCCCGGGAAACCAGCTCGCCGAGTAACCGACGGAGGAGCTCCTCTTTGTTGCCGATCAGGTTGTAGATGGTTGGGACGGTGACCCCTGCCTCTCCGGCAAGCTTGCGCACCGTCAAGCCATCCACGCCATCCCTAGCCAGCGTCGCCCGCGCGGCGGAGAGAATGCGCTGCCGCCGATTCTCTTTGTTGGTGGCGCGGGCGGAGTGTTCCATTCTTTGCCTACAGCTCGACTTCGATCAAGTGGGGCCCACGGGCCTTCATCGCCGCCTCGAACTGCTCCCGAAAGGCCTTCACGGTCGACGACTTCGAGGCCGAAACCCCCATTCCTTCCGCCAGCTTCACCCAATCGAGTTCCGGGTTCTGCAGTTCGAGTTGCGAGCGGGCATTGGGTCCGGGCAAGCCGACGCCGACGCGCCCGAATTCGATCGAAAGGATCGCATAGGCGCGGTTCGAGAAGATCACCGTCGTGACGTCGAGTTGCTCGCGCGCCTGTGTCCAGAGCGATTGCAGCGTATACATCGCACCGCCATCTCCGTGAAGACAGAGGGTCTTGCGGTCCGGGCAGGCGACGGCAGCGCCGGTCGCAAGCGGAAGTCCCTGGCCGATGCTGCCCCCCATCAGGGAGAGCCACTCGTGGGGCGCGGCGGTCTGGGTCGAAAGCGCCGGCCCAATGCCCGAGGTCGTCGCTTCGTCGGACACGATCGCTCCCTCGGGCAGATAGTGGGCGATCACCGCCCCGGCGGTGAATTGATTTAAGGGGTCGGTGTCGGCGGGAAGGCTCGTCGCATGCTCCGAGAGATGCGATGGATCGGCGGGCGCCCCGAGTTCGTTGGCGAGGGCCGCGAGGGCGACTGCCGCGGATTCGTGGTCCTGCGAGGCGTAGGTGATCTCGCAGCCCTGAGGCGTCAGCCAGCTGGCTTTGCCCGGGTACGCGAAGAACGAGACCGGTGGACGCGCGCCGGCGATGACCATCGACTCAACGCCGGCCAGATCTTCCTCGATGTGTTCTCCGAAGTAGCGGAGAGGCTGTACGGGAACCCGACCGCTGCCGCGTTCCCGTCGAGGGGTTGAGGTCGGGCAGAGCAGGCGGGCGCCAGTGGCTGCCGCGATGCGCCCCGCCTGACGGAGGCCGTCGCCGTACAGCCCATCGGCGCCCAGCAGGAGGACCGAACTTCGGCCGCTCGTCAGGGCCCGGGCCGCCCGCTTAATCGCGTCGGGGTCCGGCGGATTCAAGCGGGGCCGCTCCAGTGGGGGGGCGGGGCCGCCCGCCTTTTCCCAGGCCGTATCAGCGGGCAAGATCAGTGTGGCGATCTGACCGTGCCCTTCCATGGAAGCCGCCACGGCCCGGGCTGCATCTGAGGCGACGGTGGCGGCGTGGGTGCTTGAGTGAATCCATCCGGAAACAGGACGCGCAAAGCCTTCGACATCGGAATTCAGGGGCGCATCGAAGCGCTTGTGATCCGTTGCGTGGTCGCCGACGACATTGACGATCGGCGTTGAAGCCCGTCGAGCGTTGTGGAGATTGGCGAGACCATTGGCCAGTCCGGGTCCCAGATGCAGTAGGGTCGCCGCAGGGCGCCCCATCATCCGACCGTATCCGTCCGCTGCGCCGGTCGCGACACCTTCGAAAAGGCAGAGAACCGTACGCATGGCATCGACTTGATCCGTGGCGGCCACGAAGTGCATTTCTGAGGTGCCCGGATTGGAGAAACAGGTGTTTACGCCTGCGTCCACGAGGGTGCGGACGAGGCTCTCTGCGCCGTTCATGATTCCGAGACCTTCCTGAATGAGGTTGAGTTAGGCTGAGGATCTAGATGCTGAGGTCGAGAAGGTTGTAGTCGCACAGCTCAGTGCGTGCGGATTCGTTCCACTCGAAGGTTTCGCCCCGTTCGGCGAAGGGTCGGTATTCGTAAGGCGTCTCGTCGGGATACTGCAGGCGACGGGCCTCGATGGCGAAGCCTAATGCGCGGGTGCGTCGGGCGATCGTCGCATCGTCATACACCTTCACCGGTGAGTGCACGCCCGTTCCCTGCACGTCGAGAACAGACTTTCGGCGATGGAAGCCAAAGTTAATGGTCAAGCGAGGTTCGAAACCGGCATTGGGAAACGACCCATGGACGAGCTGGCGATTGCAAATCACCACTTCGCCGGGGTTGCAGACGAGGGGGACGGCCTCGGGAAGTCGCTCGGTTCCAGCATTCTTGACCAGCTCCGCCACGTCGAGTTGACCTTGACGGTGGGATCCGGGTAAGACCCACACCCCGTTGACTGGAGTGCTGCCATACACCTGGGCCATGAAGTTGAATCCGTGGGTGTCCTCGTCGAGGTCCGGAGCATTCCAGTGCGTGTCACCGTCTTGGTGCCATGAGACAGCGGCGCCTCGGCCCGGATCCTTGATGAAGAGCACGTCGGTAAACGGCGCAAAGTCGTCGCCGTTGATCTCAGCGGCCACCCGGAGCAAATCGGGTTGACCGTAGAGCCGGAGCGCGGCGTCGGAGAACTGCAGCGAGCCGAAGAGGATGAACGGAGCTTCCGCCGGCGCGTCCGCCGCCGCTTCCAACTCGCGGACCTTCACTTTATGCCGACCCCCGGCGGCTTGGGTTCCGCCGAGCGGGTCTCCGAGAGATTTGGCCCAAGCCAGCCCCGGACCTCTCAGGCCGACGCCGAGGGCAGGGCGGCCCTCAGCGTCCAGCTCGGATCCGGGATGAGTCGGGAAACGGGCACGCAGCCCGCGAAGATCGGCGAGGATGTCCCCCATCTCTCGTTCGCCGACGACGTCCTCAAAGATGTAGAAGCCATACTCCGAGTAGGCGGATCGAATTTCAGGGGCGAGCCGGCCTTCGGCGGTGAAAAGGATCGGTCCCCGATTGGGAATCGCCTCGGCGCGCGCAAGCCCGTCATACATGTATTGCCGAACGGCCTCGCTCTCGTCGCCGTAGTGGGCCGCACAGGCCTCGATGGAGCGCTTGCAGTCGATTGGGTTCATGAACGAGCCTTCCGGATTTGAATGGCAGGGGGTGCATGGCGTCCGATTCGATCAATTTAGTCAAAATTTTATCAACGTTCAAATATTTATCCGACCGACTGGACCATTCGTTAGGGCCCGAGGCTTTTGAATGCCTCGCATCCCCGTCAAAAGGTGCTTCCATGCTCTCCGTTGATTGAAGGCATCCCAGGGGGATGATCGACTTGGCCAATGAAAAGGCTGCGCGGCTCAATCAAGTGCTTGGATTCGGGCTACCGTCCACAAAGTCCCCTGCGGCCCTCCTGATTGAACGAAAGAGAAGGGTCCGGACCCTATTGTCGTTATCCAAAAAATCGCTCATGCAGCCAAAGCCACTGGCCCAGCCACCAAAGGAACCTGAACATGCTCAAGATTGGATCACTCAGCAGCCTCCTCGCCGCACTCTTGCTTTCAACGTTTTGGATCACGCCGGCCGTGGCCGATCCGAAAGTTGATGTCTTTGACAACACCATCACGCTCGAGGAAGTGCAGGCGGCGCAGCGCGGTTGGTGCACGGGACTGCTGGCCATTAATGACGCCTATCAAAAAGGAGGCTTCAAGGCCGCGAAGGCAAAAGCTGAGGCCGTGATTGATTCGGCTTATGCCTACGAATTTGGACCGGTGGCCTTTAAGCCGACTTACGCCGTCGGCGAGAATACCTTCCGCGAGGATCGCGCCGGTGCGCTTGCTTATTTCGTCGGACCCGATCCCTCGGTCAAAGAATTTGGTAAGGACCAGGGTTTTGCGACGTATCGAAATTGGAAAAAATGCGAGATCATCGACGATGTCGTTCAGTTGTTTGGCGACACTGCGAACACCATGGGCTTCGTTAAGCTCACCGACAATAAGGGAAAGGTCGCTCGGCCGGAGAAAACCTGGACCTTCTGGAAGCCGAAGGCCGGAAGCATTCGCATCGTTCTCCATCACTCGTCTGCCCCCTTCGACTCGCAGTAAACGGGGGGCTTCATGACGCGGAGGATTTGATTTTCCGGAGAGGAATTTCGAACCCTTCACTCATCGATCAATCTCGAACGAAGAAGGCCCCGTCAGCCATGAGCTGGCGGGGCCTTTGTGCTTCTGGCGCCCCTCGGGCCTCCAGAGAGCTATTCGGGGGAAGGGGTCGCCTTGCCGCCTCATTGACCCCTGTCCCTGATCGATTTGCGTTATCCGTTGAAAAGGATGCCTACGCGCGACAAATCAAGCTCCGGATCAAGGCTGCCGAGAAGACTGACAGCGGAGGCGCCGGTGTCCTTCGTCACAGCAATTTTGAACTGAGGTCGAGCGAGATTATTCCCCTAGGGATTCGGTCAGGCGGCATTTCCCCGCCTCCATACCCCAGTCAGCTTGAGGGCCTTCTTGCTCCCGCCTCCATGATGGGACTGGGCCGCTGAGAGCAAAACGCTTGAAGCTCACACAGTGTCGAGCCAAACTGGTTTAAGGATTGGAGTGGGATGGTCGCTGTTGCTGGACAGGGAAGTTTGACTATCTCGATGGTCAAAGGCCTCAGGGGCCTGCAGGCCATCAAGCCTGACTGGGATCGGATTCATTCGAGACTCGAGAATTCGACGTATCACCAGGATTGGCGTTGGATGGCTGCGCTCCAAGAGCGGCTCATCGAGCAGCCCATCTATTTCGTCGTTCTGAAGCGGGGCAGCCATGTGGTCGCCATCCTGCCGCTGCAACTCCGGAAGATGACGAAAGCCGGGATCACGATCGACCACCTGAGTTTCCCCCACCACTCGCACGTTGTGCTCTCGGATGCGCTGGTTGATCTGAAACAAGTCGGCGAGACGGATTTCGAGGCAATCCTCGATTTTCTCGAACAGCAGAGCGAGTTTCGTTGGGACGAGATCCAGTTGGTTGGAATCGAACGCCGCGCTCTCATTCGAGAATGGCTCATGCGTTGCGGAATTGAGCTCGAAGAGGTTTCCAACAGCGCATATTTCGACTGGCCTGAAGGTTCGTTCGACACCAATTTGTCAAAGAAATTCATCAAGAATATTCGGCGAATTGCCAGCAAAGCCCAGGAAGAGTGCGGTCCTCTTTGTACGCGTTGGGTTAACGATCAACGCAGTCTGCCCGCTGCATTCGAGGAATTCCTCGAGCTGGAAGCATCGGGTTGGAAAGGAGAGCAGGGCACCTCCACCGCAATCAAGCATAGTCCCGACCTCGTGCGTTTTTACCGCCAACTGCTCGACTCCTTTGGTGAAGATGGCGCTTTCCAGATCAACCTTCTGGAGATCGGCGGCATTCCGGCCGCCGGCCAAATGTGTGTGAGTAGTCAGCACTCGTTGTTCATCTTGAAAGTGGCTTACAACGATGACTTAAGGAAATACGGGCCTGGCAATATTCTGATGCTCAACCTTCTCGAGCTGTTGAGCGGAGGATCCGCGTTTCGGGAGCTCAATTTGGTGACGGCTCCGGTCTGGGCCGATCGGTGGCATCTGAATAAACGATCCGTTTTTGCGATGCAGCACTTTAATCGGAACGTCGCGGGTCGGCTCTCCAAAGCGATGATGTATTCTCGTCGTATTCTTAAGGACGTCATCAGGGCTGAGACGAATGGGTGAGCTCGCCCGCAGATCGGCCTTATATGGGATCCTGTTGATCGCCATCTACCCCCTTGCCCTGGCTCTGGCGATTCTGATTGACGCAGCTTTCGGTGACTTGCGTTTCTTTGATCTTTTCGTCCACGAATCTCGGCGAAGATTGTTGACCCTCGTTCTGCAGGATTGGGTGCAAGCCGGGTTCTGGATTTTGCCCCTGACCGTTCTGGGTTTTTTGCTCGTTAAAGCGTTTCCCAAAGAAGGTGGCTTTGTGTTGCTGGCTGCGTCTCTGGCGATTCTCGGGGCGGCCTTGCTTTCATTCTATGTTCCTTTGATGCTGGGCTTGGTCGTAGGCCTCTCTCTTGCTGCCCCGCTTCTCACGCGGCCGAGATCGGCGTGACCAAAGGCGTTGCCGTATTGCTGTTGATCGTCCTCTTGTCGGGGGCGGGAGCCTGGGCGGGGCAAAAGATCGTCCAGATCGGCGGCGGGAACCGGATCGAAAATTCCCAGGGTCAGATCGAGGATAATGTCATCTGGTTGAGTCGAATCCTCGAACGTTCTAGCGATGATGTGACGACTTTTTTCGCAGCAGGGCGGAGCGGAGTGAAAGATGTATCGCTCTACGGAGACACAAACCGGGATCCTCTGCTTGAGCCGCTTGCACGGGTCCTTGGAGATCCGAGCGCCCTTCAGATTGAATTTAGATCCAATCAGGTGCCTAACGTGTCCGGCTCGACGGTCAAAGACGAGATGGTGGCTTCGCTGGGCCGGGTCCTCGAAGATCTTGACGCGGGTTCTGATCTCCTGCTGATATACAACGGTCACGGAGGTCGTGATTGGGAGGATGTTCGGTCGAATACCCTCAAGACTTGGCAGGATGGCAGGGTGACTGTCCAGGAAGTGGATCAAATTCTAGATTACGCGCCACAGGAGAGCACGGTCCGTTTTGTCTTCCCTCAGTGCTACTCGGGTGGGTTTTACTATCTCCTCTACGATGATCCCTATTCGGACCAGATGGCCATTCAAAATCGTTGCGGATTTTTTGCAGAATCCGCATTTGACGAGTCGGAGGGATGTTCGCTTGATACGTCGACGGAGGAATACCGAGACTACTCGACGTACTTCTTTGCGCCGCTCAATGGAGCCACCCGGGCTGGCGATCCGCTGGCTGTTGATCCCGATTCGAATGGAGACGGATCGATCTCCTTTCGGGAATCCCACCTGTACGCGCTGATGGTGGCTGACAGCACTGACCTGTCCCGTTCCACCGCTGAGATGTATCTGGAGGCATGGGAGCCTTGGTATTTGCGTTGGGACAATGAAGAGAATCGGACCAGTCAGTATTGGAAGATCGCAGAGTATGTTGCGCGCACCCATGGTTTGAGCCTAGACGGATGGACTCTGGCTAGGGAAAAGCGTCGCTTGCGGCGGATGCTCGACGAAGTGCTGCGCGCGCAGGCCCAATCCGCTTACTCCGAGCAAGAGATGGCTCAAAAGATTCAAGCAGAACTAGTTCTTGCTTGGCCGGAGATACAGGAGCCTTATTCCCCAGGCTTCCTCGCTTTGATGGAAGAGCGTCTTCAGGAAATTTCTGAAGCCATCACGGGCAATGCGAACTATCAACGGCTGATCGAAATGCAAAATGATCTTGGTCGCATGGCCCAGGCCCAGGTATCGCTGGAGCGCCGAATCACTCAGATCGACAAAGTCGTTCGCATGAAGAATCTAGCTCGACTTGAGAAAGGCTTTCAGCGATTCGCCCGCGATGAAGACAAGAGGCAGTTTGAGCGACTTCTCCGGTGCGAAGAGGGGATCTTTTTTCCGTAGTCAGGCGTTTTTAGGCATCCGGGGCGTATCCCACTCGGTGCGATGCGGCCTCAACTTTCAACGTCGTGAAAATTAAGGCATGATACGGCTGTCATGGTCAATTTTAGCATCGTCATTCCCACACATAATCGGCCAGGGCTTCTCGGAAGGGCGCTGAAAAGCGCTCTCGCCAATGTTGCGACCGATGATGAAATCATCGTCATCGATGACGGATCCACTTTGGATTACGACGATCTTCTGGCCGAGTTCGAAGACGACCGAATCCATTATCATAAAATTCCAAACGCCGGCGTCAGCGCGGCCAGAAATCGGGGTTTGGACTTGGCCCGGCATCGCCATGTGGCGTTTCTAGACGATGATGATGAGTGGTATCCGGGTCATTTGGCCCTCCACCGGGCGGCGTATTCAAAGTTCCCTGATCTGGCTGGAGTTTTTTGTGATTTCGATTACGCCACGAAGTCGGGCGAAAAACTTCCTAGCGGTGTCGCGATCTGGTCCGCTGGACAGGCGCCGATCCAAGAGCTCCTTGAGCGAAAAACATTGCAAGACGAGGTGCCAGCTGTATCAATTTTTACCGGCTATCACTATGTCAATCAGTTGACAACGGACTTCATCCTGCCGACATCTTTCTCCTTCAATCGTCAAGTGTGTGGGGATGAAGATCGTTTTTTGGTCGGCCTGAGACGCAATGCAAGTTGGTTGTTTGACTCGCACATTTGTTCATACGGCGATGTGGGATACATCGATGCGATCACGTGCATACAGCACGCGGACGCAGAGATTCGAAACACCGACCTCGACTATTTCGGTACGATCCTCTCCCGTCTGACGGTTATGCAGAGAGAATGGGGGACAAACTCTTCTTTTTTGGGCCGGCATGGAAGGCTCTATCGTCAGACGCAGTTTGCAGATTTCTACTATGCCATGCGAGAAGCATTGGGGAGCCTCTCGCCCGGAAAGGTGTTGACCTTGACGAGGCTGGTTGGGCTGCGGACTGCTATGCGCTTCCTGCCCCTTGCGATGCTCTATTTATTTACGCCCGAGAAGGTGAAGGGTAGAACGACCTGAGCCTTTAGGGCCGATTGGCGAATGAGTCCAAGCGGCAGGCGTGGTGCCAATCGGCATGCGTTATTGTCTATCGCCGAAGGAATCCCTAGGAACCCAATCAGCAGTCACCCGCTCGGGGTTCTAGTTTAAGGCCAAGATCAATGGACCGTTTGAGGATCGAATACGTTCGTTTTGTAACCGTCGTCGTCGCTATTTTCTTGACCCAGGCAGTCGCCGTACGGGTCCAGGCTGCGAAAGTCGTCCTTTCATTCGATGATGCTCCTCTGCCTGATGGTTGGTCTCTTGCTGGAAATGAGCGCACAGAACGATTAATCGAGGCGCTGAAAGTAAAGGGTGCTTCGCCCGTTGTCTTCTATGCAACTCCAAGAGATGGTACCGGTCAAAATCTGGAAAGGCTCCGCCGTTATGGGGAGGCCGGGCATTTCATTGCTAACCATACCAACGATCATCCAGACCTCGGATCAGTCGAGGCGGAGGAATTCATCGAATCGATTGCCAATGCAGATGCCCTTCTGGCCTCCCTGCCGAAGTATAAGAAATGGTTTCGATATCCTTATTTGAACGAAGGGGGGGGTGCCGAAGAAAAAGCGCTCCTCGTCAAAGCGTATCTTAAGGAGAGCGGCTATCGGTCCGGATACGTCACGGTTGAAACTTTCGACTGGTATATCGACCGTCGAATAAGTGATGAGGCTGCGAAGGGAAACGCGATCGATGAGGCAGCGTGGATAAGATTTTACGTATCGATGATCGTTGAATCGATCGAGCTCTATGACAATTTCGCGGTGAGCCTTCTCGGTCGGTCGCCGGTTCACGTGGTTCTGTTGCACGAAAACGATCTAAATGCTCTGTCGCTACCCGAGCTAATCGATGGGCTTCGAGAGGCAGGGCACACGCTTGTGAGTCCAGAGACGGCTTTTTCCGATCCGATTGCTGATGCAAAGTGGGACCAGCATCGATTCTCGCAGAGGCGCCTTTTGGCGATCGCGGCCGAGCGTGATCATGCGGGTAAGCTCGACTCAAGGTGGCTCGACACCGACTATATCGATCAGCGCTTGCAGGCCGCTGGTTTACTCTGCCAGGGCGAGTATTTCTTCTGCGCTTGGAGCCCTTGGCTTTGCGAGCAATTCTGCTGATTCGATCCTGACCGGATCTTCGAGCCTTGCTTTTAGGGCAATTCTTTCTGTGGCATTTCTTTTTTTCGCCAAATCTGGGCGAAGTCCTGGAACATAGAGCGAATTCCTATGTAGGCGCCGATTGCGTAAAGAAAGAAGATTGCGTGGATTGCGATGAATGCGGCCTGTGCATGGCTTTCTTGCGCAAGGCTTCGCAGAGATAGAGCCATCAGGACGCCGAGGCCCGTCACCTCAGCGATCAGAAAGCCCGGCGAAATCGCGGTTCGGGTTTCGGTTTTTGGCGTTCGCCTGAACTTGGCTTTGCGTCCCGTGAAGGCTTGGTGGATTGACGTCGCCAAGCCGCCAATATTGATCGGAACCAGAAGCAAGTTGAGTGCAAAAACGCGTAATAGGTCGCTTCTTCTGTAGCCAATCAGGTAGAGGTCTCTCATATATAAAGAGAAATAGACCGCCGCGATCAGCATCATCCAGATCGCCCAAATTTTGAGTTGCCATGAGAAAAGCAAAATGAAAATGAGCGCCATGCTGACCGGGCCGAGCGAAAGTAGATACTGCGCGCGCATAAAGACTTCTTTTGCCTTTCCGCGCCCCCCTTCGCCGGTCCTGAAGTAGCGTGCGAGAGCGGGGAGTAGCAACATGCCTCCGTTGGCCCAGCGTCTTCGTTGGATGATAAGCGAGCCGAAGTCGTCCGGCGTGGCGCTGGACGCGAGCTGTTCCGGGTAGTTAAAAATACGCCAGCCATTCTGAATGAGATTGAGGCTGGATTCAGTGTCTTCGACGGGCGTCCGATCTTGGATGAAGCGCTTGACCGAGATGCCATTCTCGGTTTCGACTGTGGCAATTTGTTGAAGCGCAGCGGTCCTCACTAAGGCATTGGCCCCCACCCAATAGGCCGCGTCGTAGAATGTCATGCCCTGATGAAGGAGGTACTGAATGTCCGTCTGTGCGCCGGCAATACGCTGTAGGACATTGGGAGGGTCTGGAAAAGACACGTAAGGACATTGCACGACAGCAATCCGTTCGTTTCCTGGCTCTTGCAGAAAATTGGCCAGTTTCGGCGCATAGTCGGGCGCAATCAACGTGTCTGCGTCAAGAATCAATATCATGTCGCTATTCGGTACGGAAAATTGCGCTTCGCCCGCGGTGGTTTGCTCGATCGAAATGCCGTCGGGCGTAGTCAGTTCTCGGAAATGGTTGCCAAGAAGCCCGATATAGCAGTTGAGGTTGGTCGCTTTGTTGGCAACATGGGAAAGGTTGGCATAGCGCTTGCGCTCGAAAGAGCTTATTTCTGCTTCGAAAAGATTCCCGAGGCGATTGTATTCGTCGAGGAATGGATCCTCCGCGTTCGGACCAGTCGACTCGGTTTCTGGAGCCGTTCTCCAATGCTCAGCGCGTTGCCGGTAGCGAAGCGCGGGTTTTCGGTAAGTGCTGTCCACAAAAAACCGATCGCTGTAGTCCGCAACATCGTGTTGTTCTGCAAA
>NHEP01000050.1 GCA_002171515.1 bacterium TMED88
AAGTGAAAAGAGACTCTGAAAAGGAACGAACTGAGAAACGTTTTCTGGAAACATTCGACGACACTTCCTACCGCTACTCCTCTAGACCCTCGTGAGGGCAGACCATCTACTGACCCCTACTTCTCCCCATTTACACCCCCCCACGAGCGAAAGTGAAGCTCGCTCGGAGACGCAAATGGGGAGTAGAAAAGGTGAGCAGGCCCTCCCCTTTCCTACGGACACGGCGACGCCGCCGGGTACAACCCGGCCGCCTTACGGGAGACCGAACAGCCCCGTTCCCTGTGCCGCGAAGCGGTCACAGCCGTTGGGCTGGTCGTGTCGCCGTGTCGTGAGTACCGGGGGCGCCAAAAATCCACCGGTACGTCTGCCAGCGAGGGGGCTGAGAGCGCGCGGATGTGCTCCTGGGGCTCGCGGTTCTGAGTGCCGCCGGCCCTACTCAAGCTCCCCGCGAGTCGAGCGACCCAGGAGGACCGCGCGCAGTCAGCCGCCCCGCGGGCGAGACGCACCGAGTAGCTCGGGTCTCGGTCCGCGGAAGGCGAATGCAAGAAAACTAGAAAAGTCCCTAAGTCTCTTAGCTTCTTCGCAGCGAGCGCTGGAAGAAGCGCAGCGATTGCTGCATGGCCCGAGTGGGCACTGAGCTACGCTTTACGCCGTTGGCCATCACGGACGAGTGTCACGCGAGGCGACAAAAACCATGCCGCCGACGGCAACGACAACGCTGCTAGTAACGACACGAGTGTGCCGAAACAGACGCACATCAAGATATTGCGATCTCACGAGTGTGAAGATCGCAATACATATCTACGCGGCGACGACAACCGGTGCAGGCATCTATCCAGCTCATCTGCACAGCCCGTGGGCAAAAGTCGACGCACATGCAGAAGACAAAAGATGTTCATCGTTCAAAAGAGATAGAGGGAAAAACTTTGACGAAAAATTTTCTAGACAAACTCTGAGATTTTAGAGAAACATTTTAGATGACGACCTTAGTGGCAGGATGATCACCTTCCCCGGACTCGGCATTTTCCATCTCGGTATCGCCCGGGGGTGGCGAAACTCCCGGAGCAGGCGAAATGGAAGAGTTATTCCCCGGCAAACCGGTACCCGCCGGAGCGGGACCGGGCGCGGCCGGGGCGTCGGCGCCAGTACCCCGAGGAGTGCTCAGGGCACCACTGGCGTCCGTGCCCGACCCGGCCGGAGGTGGTGCGGTAGACGCCGGCGGAGGAATCCCCACCGGACCGTCGGAGGCCCATCGTGAATCCTGCGAGTGCAGTTCCAGCGGTGGGGCACCTCCAGCCGCCACGGGAAGAACAGGGCCAAATCCGGGGGCGCCACCGCCTGGAAGGGAGGTGTGCGACGGAGAGGCCGCGACACCAGCCGACGCAGGAGGCGCGGATGGATCGACTGCTGACAGAGTTGCCGGAGCAGCGGGAGCAACCGGGACAGGGAGCGGCGCGGCGGGCAAGGTAGCACCGGCAGGCGCAGGAGTCTGCGCTACCGGCGGAGCAGCGATCTGCTGAGTCGCAGTGCGCTGAACCCGTCCGTACAGCTGCTGACGCAGCGTGTTCTTGAGGGCATGGTTGTTCAAGATGGAGAACGCAATGCGATCCTCCGGGCTCAACGCAGGTATGCCTTCGCGTGCTAACGCTTGGTCGCGAGAAGCGTCCAAACTCGCAACCGCCTCAAGCATGTCCTCAGAATACTGCTCGGCGGGAACGTGGGCCTGCTTATGGGCACACTCGGTACCCAGGTCACAGGCACCACGGTAGTAGAAACTGAGACATATAACGGCTCGTTCCCTTTTGGGCGCCTTAGTCGGCTTCCCGCCCTTTCCCTTCCCCGCAATAGAGCCATCAGCAGCCGGTGCAGGAGTCTGCATGGCCGGCTGAGCAGCACCCTTTCCGGGACCCTTGGCCGGAGGAGCGACATATGTCGCGCGATCGACAACGCGATCGGCCGGCTCCCGCACATAGGAGCCGTCCTCCGCCAGCACCACATTGTGCGGATTAGGAGGCAAACGATCCGCCGCCGCCGCCAACTGTGCTCTGTGGGCCCTTCGCTGATCTGCATCGGCTTGGGCCTCGGCTGCAGCGGCAGCTTGCGCAGCGTCCCGTTGTTCGGCCGCCCGCTGTTCCCGATCCTGACGAGCGTCAAAACCGGTTACCCGAGCCGGGTCCACAGGAGGGGTCGGCAGAGCCGCGGCAGGCTCGAGTGGCGGAAGCGGCCCCTGAGCCACACCGGTCTCCGCAGGCGCTGTCGGGCGGTAGTTCGCACCGAGGCGCCATGGCTCCATGTCTGCCGCAGCGGTCGGCGGGGCGTACGGAGTGTACGGCCGCCTCGCGCCAAAGTTTCTCACGCCGAAAGTCAGCATGCGTGAGGACGGTCCCGGAGGCTGCCAAGCTGTCGGCGGAGTCGCCTGACCAGCGAGTGCAGGTGCAGCCGGCCTGTGACCTGGCTGCTCGACTGGTGGCGTAGGCAGAGGGCGGTCGGGAGCGGGAGCACGCCGATATGGCGATACGCGCTGTGCCTGACGACTGTCGACACGATGCGCACCGTGCGTCCGATCTTGGTGACCGCGAACATCACTGCCGCGAGGAGTTGGAGGCGCGGAGAACGAACCTCCATCCCTCGAGGGTGATTCCAAGTGACCTGCTGTCTCGGCCCACAGCGAACGAGAGTCGTCAGAGGGCTGAGAAGCTTTGGCCATGGGCACCGAACCGAGACCGGTACGGCGATTCATCGGCACCAAGATGGGAAAAGCATCGAGATCGGCCTCGCTCATGTGAGGCATCTGTGGACCCCACGATTGTGGTAAGGTGCCATCAAAATGCTCTTGCTCCAGCGGATCGAGGCCCACCAAGAAGTAAGGTGGAGTTTCGGCCGCATAGGTAGCTGAGTCGCTACCCGCGAGCTTGATCTTCACCTCGTCAGAGTGGGTCAGAGCCCGCTTAATTGTTTCCTCGGCGGAGATATTCCGCTCCAAAAACAATGGAGTCGCCAGCCGCTCCGCCGGAGGGTCGACATCACCTGGAGACGTCGAGTTGACAGTTTCCAGGATCTGTCGGGCGTTATCTGTGAGTACAGTTATAACGTCTTTACAGCACTTAAGCTGTCCGAGCATTCCCACGAGCAGCGCCACCACCAGCGAGTGCTGGGCGGCGCATGCTCCTTCATCCACTTCTTCACCCGGGAGAGGTCCGAAGTCAGCGGGATAACGGGGTGCCCAGGCTTGCAAAGAGTGCTGCGCCCTGTCCAGCCGGGTATGCAAAACATCTGCGGTCCTGCAGTAAAAATGGATTTGTATAGTTAGGCGTACCAGCCAGCGCTGGCCTGCTGAGCGCAGGTAGCGCCACCTCTCCACGTCGTCCTCCGGAAGTGACCTTTGCAAAGAAAAACCTTGAAGAGAATCAAAGGCAGATGAAAAGAAGAGTATCTATATATATATCTAATGTAAGCAACGAGATGTTGCCGATACATTTAACAGAGTGTTCGCGACGCACCCAGTGAGCTCCCTCCGGGGTTCCACCGCGTTACTACATCTAGATATACAGATACAACATCAATCTCAGAGTTGAGTTAGAAGTTGAGAAAGGAAGCGCAGACTTCGGCGCTGTGGCGAGGGCCAACAGCACACACCAGAACAGTCCCATCGCAAGAGAGCGCGATCGGTCCGCGCACCAGCTCTCGAGCCCCGAAAACAGTAAACACTTAGACTAAAGTGACTGTTTCTGCACTGAGCCGAGTAGCCAGCATCGCGAAACGCTCGGCGCGGAGTTCGGGCCAGCCCAGCCAGCAATTCGATTAACGGTATGAAACACCTCAGAACTGACTGCAGTGAAAGTGTCGTACTGAACAGAGTTGTTCGGTACGGAATTCCGTACTGGACAGATTTGTTCAGTGCGGAATTCCGTACACTGTACAGAATTCAAAACTTTACGTCAACTACGAGAGTTCGAAGAGACCGTACAGTTTCAAAAGGGGTTCAAGAGTTTGACGCCCCAACACTTTAGTCAACATATCCGAAATGTTCTCCGCTGACGGAACGAAATCGATGTTGACTCTGCCCTCAGTACTCGCCGTCCTCAGCCAGAGTTGGCTGAGGGAGAGGTGGCGAACCTTACGAAGGTTCGCAACATTACCGCCAATAGAATTGGCGGCCTCATTGTCCCCGAACATCTTTGGAGTAGGATGTCGGGAACAAGAGAAGACCTCTCTCGACAAGTTTACGTGAGAGACAACTTCGCGAGCTGCGGAAGTGCCACTCACGAGCTCAGATTCGCATGTGGCGAGCGAGATAGTCGACTGTACCGCCGACTTAGAGGTAGTCGGGGCTGGCGGACAAGAGTTTGTCGCCACAAACAGTTGGCAGCCCTGCCGAGCAAAGCCGTCCTGACCAGTGCCGCCACACCCAAGAGACGCATCAAAGTACACCGAGTGGTGGATGATAGCGTTCTTAGGGAGAATCGTCTTAGCCCTTATCGACGAGATAGGCTTGCCGGAGTCGACAAGCCGCCCGGTATCGATGTTGACTGTCTTAGCACGCGTAGTGTAGGCGTACTGCAGGAGAAGTTTCAGCGAGTGCAGAAACCTTTCACGTGCAATAGCCTCACTCTGCCCGCGTGCACACTGACCGAGAGCAGAGAGCATATCGGGTCGTGTCCGCAGGGCGGCGTAGCTAAGGGTGTTGATCCCAGAGCGAAGCGCGGAGAGTTGCCCAGGCGTCAATTTCGGGTTGCCCTCACAGTCTTCTTTCAACCAATCGAGTGAAAAGTGAGAAGACTTGAGTTCGAGCGTCCGAGTGGACAGCTCGTCCCACGAAATGACGCCCTTCTCGACGAGTTTGTCGAAAGCGCTATCAAGGTACTCCCGTTGGGATAGCACGAGGTAGAGTTTACACTCGTGTATCCGGAAGTACACCTGAATAGCGCAGAACGTCGGGGCGTCGTCCTCTCCGACTGCAACACACCAGGGAGATCCTGGCGTGGAGTCAGAGAGGAACT
Organism: bacterium TMED88; assembly: GCA_002171515.1. GTDB lineage: Bacteria > Myxococcota_A > UBA9160 > UBA9160 > UBA4427 > TMED88. The sequence continues at coordinate 5,001 of NHEP01000050.1, forward strand.
CCGGCTCCGTACACCGGAAACGTTGCCGAATCAGAGCGAGAAGTCGACGTGCGAGTGCACCGTCAGACGAAAACACCCAGATATCGTCTACGAAAAGAACGATAACCATCATCAACAGAGGGCTGCATGAGAATATGATATCGCCATCATAAGTGCTTTGTACAAACTTGACGGAGCCCTCAAGATCCAGACTGAGTAGAAAGGATATGAGAGTCTGCCGCCAAGCCCGCGGCGCACCGCGCTCACCGTAGAGCCAGCCTACGATGAGGAGCACATACTTGGCGAAATTCTCAGAAGTCACCCCCTGTTCCTTCAGAGCTGGAGGAAGGAGAGGACCTTTCCAACCCGAAGGCAGACGGCAGAATGTCCGAGGACCGGCCGCATCCTTGCTATCAGACTGCGTGAAAGCTTCGGAAACATCGACCGTGACGGCGGTCCAACCAAGTTGGATGGCGATGATGAGCATCAAACGCCAGAACGCGCCGTCAACCGTCGAGCTATAGACCGCGTCGGTTGGAAGAGAACTTTGGAAGTTGCCGCATCCAACCAGACGCGTCTTTAGCCTCCCAGAGCGTTTACGAGTGTAAATCACTAAGCTGGGAATGACGGTGTCACCCGCTTTGACATCCTCGAGCAACTTGAGTTGAAGAGTATCCTTGAGCAAGGCACCCAACTCTTTGTTGCCGCTGTCGTGAACTTCCTCCAAGAGTTTGGGGTCGTTCGCGACGGCCGTCGTCAGCTCCCTGGCAGGCAAAACCAGGGCGAAGAGACGCGGCTCTTCGATCTCCGAAGCGGTTTGTATGTCGTAGATGCGAACACCAAAACCGTCCTTGAGTTGTTGTGAACGTTGTCCGGGGTCCTTAGCGCGCTTGGCTGCCTCAAGTACCTCACTCCGTATTTGAGGCTGCAGCGCCTGCACGAGACCCGCGGCCACGTCCGCTGGAGCTGACCCACATCCACAAAGCCTACGAAGAGCAGGATTGACTAATCGCTGCTCGAGACCCTCATGATGTTCGACGAGTCGTCGGAACATCGGTTCGGGAACGCTCCCATCGTTCTGAGCCTTGCCGGGGGCATCCGAAAGGTCGGAGGTGAGAGCCTGCCGGCAGAGGTTCGCCCGACGAAGATGCACCTTCTCTCCGTCCGATGCCTCACTCGACTGAGTAGGAGCAACGGGAAGGTGATCTCCCGATTCGATAGGAGTGACCGCCGAGAGGACGGTCGCAATCGTCTCAACGTCAAGGCGGTGCAGACTCGACTGAGCTGGCCTCAACACAAGATCTGTGTCAGTGAAGACGTGCGTCTCCGCGTACATGCAACAGTCGTCGCACGTATGCTTTGGCGGCCTCCCCCGAGTGAGTGGAGGCGCGGAGTCGCTCCCTCTAACACACGCTGCACACGTTAAGTGTTTCGGAGGGACTACCTTCTTGACAACAGATTGTCGAAACGGCTGCTTGATATAGTGCCTAACCATCAGCGTACTAGAGATGTTTCGAGTGAAACAGAGAGATCTGCTCATCTTTAGTTCGCTGAAGTGAAGCTCACACAGCTTGAGTCCGAGGTGGCTATCCGAGTGGATGAGACCAACGACAGTATTGTGAGAGTACCAACGAGGGTACAATACAATAACTGGTGAACCATTTGGTTCGACGACCGAATTCTTCACACCCGGAGTCGGGGAGAAGGCCATCCGAGCATAATATTCCCGAGGGAATTTATGCTGGAATGCAACGGTCACCCCAAAGGGTTCACCGGACTCCTTCAGGCTCCTATAAAGGAGATAGAGGCAAGACGCCGACCACAGCGTCAGACCTGGCACACTTTGAGCAAAGTGTAACCGGCGGAGCTGTCGCTCAACCTGTCCGACTGCCACTTCGAAACTTGGATGTCGGTGTTCTTGAGTCTTCTCATGCACAATGTCGTGAGCAGCGCACCAGGGCAAGAAGTTGGAGTGCCGAGTAGCAACCTCCGACTCCGTCCTGAACACAAACCCATCCTTGCAGACCTTGACTCGGGTGAGCAAGGTCTGAAGGACGACAATGAGTTCCTCGAAGGATTCATTCTTCGAGGGGAATGGTAGAACGAGTCGAGCGACCCGTTCACCCGTTCCATCGAGTACCTCAGATTTGAGTAACTCGACAACCCATATGCATGAGTAGCCGAAAGACACGTGCTGTGGGAAGCACACGTCCGCAGAGACCACCGGCTTGCCTCGAGAGAGGAGCTCGATGACCCGCTGTTGCTCCGGATAGGCGAGTTGCCCTTTCCTGCGAGCATTAGCGAGGTCATCAGAACAGGTCAGTTCATCCGGAAACGCTGCACTCTCCTCAGGAGTCAAGAGATCGAACTCCTCAGTCGTGCTGGGTTCATCGCGGGGTGCGGGAACACTCTGCTTAGGTTTCGCGGAGGGTCGAAATAAGCAAGGAGCGCGCGTCCGTGCCGCCATAAACGACACCTGTCGACCAGAATAGTCGTCTAGATCGACAGGACCCCCCCACGACAGGTCGTCGTCTCCCAAAACGGCCGAGACAGCCGCGATGGTCGACAGAAAGACAGCTGGATCTCTATCAGACGTACGCCACGCCGCGAAGAGAGTAGACGGCGAGAACTGGACGAGATACGCCATAGAGAACCAGTGTATTTGACTGTCAAAGACGGCGCAGGTGATGCCGAGAAGCACCAAACTGTGTGTGGGTTGGTATGGAGAAGGACGAGACCACCGATAGTCAAATCGAGCGAGTTTGACTTCGGGGCCCGTAGGAGGCCGTAGGGTACGGAGAAGATCGTACTGCGCCTGAGTAAGGTACGGAGTACGATTTTCAACATTCAGCACGAGTGGTGCAGTGAATGTTGCGTGGTCGAACCACGCTCCGTCGTCAGGAGTCCAGTGGAAACCGGCCTTGGACTCGTCAACGACTGTCCCGATACTAAGCAACTCATCAAATTTGACAACACCGGCCTTGGGAGGATCCGCAATACAATGCCCGAGTTGGGTCATTGTAACGGAATCCGTGCCCCCAAGGGCGGTGCTGACCGACTGCCGAGATAGCAGTCGGTCGCCATCAGCCAACCGATAAGACAGATGGTTGGTAGCGCCAGAGTCGGCAATGTATCGAATGCAATCTTGACTCATCCGACAGAGTCGAAGTGTCCGGAGTTGGGCACGTTCCACTAAAGCTCCAGCGGTATTGATCCAATGACGAGGGTCAAATGGATTGATAAACCCCAGAATAGCCGTCCGCGCGATATACGACAGAAACGGGAAGGAGAATATGTGTTCTTGAAGGTCCAGAGAAGGATCAAGAGTCACGATATCCAGTTCGGTGCAGAACGCTACACCAAACTCGTATACATTGTTGATGAGCCGGCGCACGAGGTGTGCGGCCCATTTTCCCAACAGAGCGGGCTCATACAAGAATGTAACGACGATCAAAAGGCAGAACGCTATAGTCCAGGTCATCAGTAGTATGCGCACGAGCGTACAGCATACTCGGATGGCTGAAGCTAGTCACCGGCGAGCCCTCAAGAGAAAGCCTCGCCGGAGCCCGCTGAACGACGAGTCGCGTTCAGCGGGAGCGTCCGACTGAAAATAGGCATTGGACCAGTCGGAGGTCCAAAGGTCCGGTTCAGTCAGCATCCGATGTACGATGTCGGGGTGGAACCCGACAGCGCTGATCGGCTGCAACGCGCCAGAGTTGGCAGCGTTGCCCGAAACGACGAGGCGAGTGCGCTCGCGTTCCGGAGAGCTGTCGTCAGCCGCCAGATCGAAGAGAGCTTCGTTAGGCGTCTGGTAACCATCGTCCCGAGGAGCAGGCTGCGGCTTCGCCTTCGCCTGCCTCTTCTTCCGACGACGCAGAGCGCGCGCGGAAGGAGGCGGGCGAGGGAAGAGCCGCAGCACATCATCTGGATCGTAAACCGGCGCCGCAATCTCAGCCGCCGGGGCGACGAGATCGGGTTCACCAGCAGAAGCAGAATCGTCATCGATGAAGGCAGCAGGAGTCTGCTGATCTCCAGGAGCAGTGGGTCCGAGAGGAGCAAGCACCACGCGACACACCGTACAGTTTTGCAACAGACACTGGTGCGTGGGAGAGTGTCGCGCACGAGCCCATTGCGCAGCAGCGAGCCCGTCCGCGGGAATCACAACCGGTGGACTGGCCGGAGTCGGCACAGACTCACCCGTCGAGGCATCAGCGGGGTTCAATATCATCTCAATCGCGCCGCCCACCTTGTCGGCGAATCGCTGGTCAATGGGCGAGGACTCCTGAAGAGGATCAGGGTCGGGAGCCGGCCGCGGCCCTCCACCGTGACCGGGAGATCCGTTCAAGGTGAAACGCCGGTGAGCCGGGGTACCTTTGCCCTTGCCCTTGCCCTTGCCCTCGGCGACCGCCTGGGCGCGAATCGCAATGATCCGCTGGCATGATTCTCTCATGGCTTGCGTTATGGGCAAAACATGGGCCTCTCGATGTCGACATGTGTCTCCATCGGAGCAAGTGCCGTTGTTTTCTACCCACTTGATGCAGCAAGGAACCTTGGCGAGACCGCCAGCTGGAGGAGCTGTAGCGGCAGGCTTGCCACCCTTGGGAGGCGGCTTACCACCCTTCCCAGGAGGCTTGCCCTTGTTCTCAGCCGGGGCCTTGCTACCTTTGCCAGCAGCCTTTGTGCCATTGCCAGTGTGTGCTGCGAACAGCTGCGGAGCGCCCTGAGTAGGTGGCTTCGCAGTGGGCACAACCTTGGCCTTGGGCGCGCTGACGAGAAAACCGGAGTCGATCAACCCGACCAAGCGCGTAGACACTTCGTTAATCAGAGCAAGCACGCGCAGCTCATCACCTGCGAGTACAGGTGAGTCAGCTTCGCGTAGCAAGATCCCTGTAACGTAGTGTTCCACAGTGTGGGACTCCCGCAACTTCGAGATGAAGTTCATGAAGGCGGTCCACACCTTGGCTGCGTCTGGCAATTGGATTTTGAACCGTCGGAGGGACTGAATGTGGGTGACCCACCCGTCGAACTTTAGAGTAAAAGTCGACACAGTGCACGGTGGAACGTTCAGCAGAAAGTTCTGCATCTGACCGCGCTGTTCGCCCACATTCGAGTAGATCGACAGAAGGCTCACGAGAATGATGCCATCTGGCGCCGCGAGTGGGCTAACGAGTGCAGCAATGTTCAACGTTCCGGCCGCCCCAACTGAGTTAGGATCTTCCAGAAGTCTGCTCGACCACTGTGACTTTTGAGAGAACAACTTGCCACGAATGTGTGTCGGCAGAGCTTCGATCATCCAGACCGTCCACCTCTTCACCAGGGCCTGGTCTGAGCCCTGAAAGGTCTCGACCAGGCTGCGAAAACGCTGGAGGGCGAGATCGCGCTGTGAGTTCTGCATCACCAACAAGTGTTGGTGAGAGAGCACAGCGAAGTCGAACATTTGCAAAAACAAATGACACTTCCCCGGATAACATGATTGCAAGCGCTCGGCGAGTGCCTCGAGCCACTTGTAGATCAATGAGATGAACTGAGGTTCAAAGACGGGACCAACTGCAAGTTTAGGACAGGATCCTAGTTCAGCTACGCCCTTGAGTTGCTGGAAACTCTGATGAGAGAGATCTCCAATGCTGTAAGGTCCAGCTGACTGAGTAGTCAAGTTGGACGCTTCATCACGGAGACTCAACCAGAACTGAGGGTCAGTAACTGAAGCCTGGAGAGCACCGGCTTCTACCGCAGACTGAGGAGTATGCGGCAGCGCGCCAGTACCTGCACCAAGACCAGCGTTGGGAGAGAATTCTCCTGCCGCCTGCTGCGCAGCAAACAGAGCAGCCTCGAGTTGGGCTTGCCCTGCTGCGCGTTGCTGAGCGGCCAGCAGAGCAGCCTCGAGTTGGGTCTGTTCTGCACCAGCGCTGTGGCCTCCGAGCGGAAACCGTTCGGGAGTGTTGGCGACATTGCCCCACGAGCTATGCGGAGTCGCAAAGCCCGTACCTGGGATGCCAGGTTCAGGGACTTCGTGAAGACCGAGCAGCGATTGCGGCCGGCTCACGAAAGTGCGTGCCCCTGGATTCAGAGACATGGCCGTTGAATGAACACCAAGATCGGGGTAAGGAGCATTCGCCGGAGGAGGCGGAATGATCCTACCCGCACCTGCCTGCAATCCACTAGCGAGCTGCTGTGGCGGAGGCCTAGGAGGGGCAAGAGGTCTTGCGGCCAGCTGATCAGCGGCTGCTGTCGCGCCTGCATTCCCAAGTGCCGGTGACTGAGAACGACCAGGAGGAGAGTTCGATCCTGATCGAATAGTCACATGCGGATTGTGATGCAAAGCGAAACGCCTCTGGCGAGTGCCAGCAGCGGCTGGGCTGGGCGGCACAGCGAGCATCTTCTGCACAGTGAACACGTCGTAATGTCCTGGTACATCGTCCCCGAAATTCCAATTGGCGACCCAGATTGCAAGTTTGGATTCCGAAGCACTTGGTTCTAAGCCAAGGTGACCACCGTATTCCAAGAAGACTGCATCGTCATGATTGGCGTCCGTGAATGCGTTGAGAACATTCGTCGTGATCCCAAGAGAGTGCGATAGCAGAGCAATCTCTTGATGTCCAAATTGAATGTCGTTGTTGCCGAGATCAGCCAGTACCCGCCAGAAAGCTGTCATCACCTCCAGGTCAGTAGCGTCCGCGCTCACAAGATGAGCTACATCATCTCGAAGCAGTTCCAAGTAGGGGACCTGAGTGTCATCGGCCGGGTTGAACACGGTCGCTTCGGGCGACATGCCCTTAGCGATGAGATAGTGGCAGATAGCGCCACTGTACGATTCGGATCCTAGGATGGCGAGTGCGAGAGCTCGTACTACGCACCACCCATCCTCCTGAGTCTTCGCCAGGAAACCATTGGTCGCGCCCCCATCGTCAAGCAGCTGGGCTGAAGTCTGTCTGATCGGCTGAGCAGCGCTTAAGCGTAGCATGGTTTCACGGAGATCCAGACTCGAGAGAACCTGAATCGCGTTTGTGTCCGAGAGGGCGTCAACGATCTGTTGACCCATAGCCAGGCGGCTCTGTTTCTGTGAAGTTTTTGAAGTCATGCCGGCGCAGGTCCCGTAGAGTGACGTTCCCTGATTAGCCATCATAACCTGTAACACACTGACGTCGAGTTGACTAGTCAAGTGTGCCTTGAGCTGAATACGTTCATGTAAGGGATCCGCTCCGAGTAGAGTCGGTCCGCTGGAGTCAGCGGTCAAGGAGACAGAAGCAGACTGCGGTAGAGGAGGAGCAGACGGAGTTTGCGCTGGGTCAGCTGCGTCACTGTCTGCGCCGGTCGCCATGACTTCTCGGAAGCGATGATCACGTCAACCGAGATGAAAACACCACGAGAAACGAAGGAAACCTCCCACCCACCCTTGAGCCAGTGGGAGGTTTGCGTACGAAAAGTGAAAAGAGACTCTGAAAAGGAACGAACTGAGAAACGTTTTCTGGAAACATTCGACGACACTTCCTACCGCTACTCCTCTAGACCCTCGTGAGGGC
>NHEP01000051.1 GCA_002171515.1 bacterium TMED88
CGAACCCGAACCCGAACCCGAACCCGAACCCGAACCCGAACCCGAACCCGAACCGGCGGTGGAGCCGGCTCGGGTCCCACTCCGCGAGCGACTTTCCCGGACCCGCGATGCTTTTTTTGGTCGCGTGGGCGGGCTTTTGGCCGGGCGCCGAGTCGATGCGGACCTGCTCGAGGAATTGGAAGCCCTTCTTTTTAGTGCCGACCTCGGGGTCGAGACGGCGGATTCACTTCTGGATGTAGTGCGCGAAAAAGCCTCCGGTGCGGACGGGGATATCGTGAAGCAGGTTTTGCATGAAACCGTGCTTGAACGACTGAAGCGCGTCGAGCCCGAAGGGGAACGCTTGGTCCTGTCGGGTCAGCCCCATGTGATTCTGGTGCTGGGTGTGAATGGGGCCGGCAAGACGACAACGATCGGAAAACTCGCAGCGCGTTATGCCGCCGCGGGTCATAAAGTCATTCTCGGTGCCGGGGATACCTTCAGGGCCGCCGCAATCGAGCAGCTCCAAGTTTGGGGCGAAAGAGTAGGATGTGAAGTGATTGCCGGGCAGCAGGGTGGCGATCCGGCAGCGGTGGCCTTTGATACCGTCAAGGCGGCGATGGCTCGGCAGGCTGATGTTTGTATCGTGGATACGGCCGGTCGCCTGCAAACCAAGAAGCCCCTGATGGAGGAGCTCGGCAAAATCGTTCGGGTGTTGTCTCGAGATTTGCCAGAGGCGCCTCACGAAACACTCCTCGTTCTGGATTCGAATACGGGCCAGAACGCGATCTCTCAGACAGAACTCTTTACTGAAGTCAGCAAGGTCACGGGGCTGGTCCTCACCAAGCTGGACGGAAGCGCCAAGGGCGGCGTGATCGTTGGCCTTGCGGATCAGTTCGGGATCCCAGTGCGCTACGTCGGGGTCGGGGAAGGCATTGAGGATTTGAGAGATTTCGAGGCCGAGGAGTTTGTGGACGCGCTCTTTGGCGAGGACTGAACCCGAAACGGATTCAGGAGAGGAGGGGGAATATGTCTCGATTGATTCTGGCGCTCGACCAAGGAACGACCTCGTCCAGGGCGCTTCTCTTCGATCACGAGGGACGCGTGGTGGCCACCGAGCAGCACGAGTTCCCTCAGTCCTTTCCTCAATCGGGATGGGTTGAGCACGATCCCGAAGACATCTGGGAAAGTCAGCTTCGTGCCGCGCGTGGGGTGCTTGAGCGAGCCCAGGTCACCGCTGCGGATCTCGCGGCGGTCGGCGTGACCAATCAACGAGAGACGGCCATTGTCTGGGAACGGGAGAGCGGGCGGCCCATTCATCCCGCCATTGTTTGGCAAAGCCGCCAGACCGCCGAACTCTGTCAAGGACTTCGTGATCGGGGTCTTGAGGACGACATTCGGGCGCGAACCGGGCTCGTGATCGATTCGTACTTTTCGGGCCCCAAGGTTCGCTTCATTCTGGATGTCGTCGAGGGTGCTCAAGCCCGCGCCGAGGCCGGAGAACTTTGTTTCGGGACGGTGGATAGCTGGCTTCTCTACAAGCTTACGGCGGGTCGAGTGCATGCCACGGAGTACTCGAACGCGTCTCGAACGCTTCTCTTTAATATTCACGAGAAGTCCTGGGACGACGTCCTCTTGGGATATCTCGACTTGCCCCGGGCAATGCTGCCCGAAGTGCGGGACAGCAGCGGAGATTTTGGCGTGACGGCCGAGCATTGGTTGGGCGGTGAAGTGCCGATTGCCGGAATGGCCGGTGACCAGCAGTCGGCGCTCTTCGGTCAGGGTTGTTTTGAAACTGGCATGGTGAAGAATACCTATGGGACCGGCTGCTTTCTTCTGATGAACACAGGCCATCAACCTGCCACTTCCGATTCGGGTCTGCTGACGACCATCGCTTGGGGGATCGATGGCGAGGTCGAGTACGCACTGGAGGGCAGTGTGTTTGTGGCCGGCGCAGCGATTCAGTGGCTGCGAGACGGCCTCGGGCTGATCGATCACGCCTCCGAGAGCGAAGCCGCTGCTGTCCGGGTTTCCGAAATGGATGGCGTTTATCTGGTACCGGCCTTTACCGGCCTGGGGGCCCCCTATTGGGATGAAGAGGCCCGAGGCGTCATGGTTGGCTTGAATCGGGGAACGACTCGAGACCATGTGATCCGGGCCGGGTTGGAATCGATTGCCTACAGCAGCCGCGACGTCGTGGACTGCATGGTGAGTGACGCAGACCTGGCCCTGGAGACTCTGCGGGTCGATGGCGGGGCCTGTGAGAACGATTTTTTGATGCAGTTTCAAGCAGACATGTTGGGTTGCGCGGTGGAGCGGCCGGCGGTTCTTGAAGTCACTGCCTTGGGGGCTGCTGCGCTGGCCGGTCTGGCGGTCGGTTTTTGGAACGACCGAAGCCACCTTGAGCGGGCGCGCGGGGCTCGAACGCGCTTTGAGCCACGCCTGGGGGAGACTGAACGGGACCGGCGATTGGCGGGTTGGCGTCAGGCCGTGGCGCGGAGCCGGGGTGCGGCGCCGGGCGGCTGAGGGCGACGCCCGAAAAAATCAGTTTGATGTTTCGGAGCTCTTCTGGTCCTCGCGCTCGATGAAGCCGGGACAATGGAGGACCGGGAGCCCCGGGTAATCGCGGAAGCGAGGGTCGTTCTGCCCTCGTTGACATCGATAGAACGAATTGCCTCGGGGATTGACGAGCTGCCGGGACTCGCGGCAGTGGACACAGAGTCCAACTCGTATTTCCTCAGCGGAAATGGCATTGGGATCGAGAGGCTTCATCTTGGGGGGTCAATGCGTGGGCCGTGCGAGAAAAAGGAGCGACCCCCAGCCGGCGATGAGGAGCAAGCCCCCAATGGGAGTGACTGGTCCGAGCCAACGTTGCTCGGTGAGCACCAGTAAGTAGATCGAGCCCGAGAACAGCACCACACCCGCAGTGAAGAGACTGCCTTGAAGGCGAATCGAGGCCTGTGCGTCGAGGGCATAGAGGGCGAGGGCGAGCAGGACGACGCTGTGGAGCAAGTGGTATTGACTCGCGGTTGTCCACGCGCTGATTTGTTCGGGGGAGACGCGATCCCGCAGGCCGTGTGCTCCAAAGGCCCCGGCAACGACGGCTAACGCGCCCGAGAGGCCAGCCATGACGATCCAGATCATGTTGATTGATTCTCCTGTGGGTGGACGATTCGCTTCACAACGATTTCAGTGAATCTGTTGGTTTCGACGAGCCAGGTCATCTCGGACGGCCCGAACGGCATTCGAGGTGGCATCATTTGAGGAGTGCGCGAGAAAAAAATCAATGTCTTCCAGGGCTGGACCAAAGCATTCGAGTTGTCGATAGATCAGGCCTCGATCGCGGCGTTCGAAAGGATCATTGGGAGAGAGGAGCAAAAGGCGTTCGCAGCATGTCAAGGCCTCGGAAAAATCGGATGCGTTGATCTGAACACGCTTTAAGTTCGAGAGCACCCGGGTCAGAATCGCCGTGTGGCTGGTCGATCTCAGCAAGCTGGCGTCGAACTCGATTCGTCCGCCGGCCACCTCGCGGAGGCGCTCCCGGCAGGCCGCTTCGTTCATCACACAGCCGTTGAAAGCATCGACAATGATCTCTTCACGATCGCCCATGGCCTTGGCGAGGAAATGACCGGGAAACCCGATTCCAGCCGTTTCAAGGGAGAGCCGGCGTCCGACGTCGATGAAAATGATTGCGAGGGTGATCGGAAGGCCCGTTCGACGCTCAAGGACAGAGTCTAAGAAGCTGTTTCGCGGGTCGTCATAGTGATTCCGATTTCCCGTGAAGCCTTCGTGTTCGAAGAGTAATTGGTTCAGCTGCTGAATCTGGTCGGAGCGGCCGGACGACCGTTCAACGGCTTGGGCGAGTCGGTCCAGTTCTTCCAAGCTTCGTTCGGGGTCAACCTGGGGCCTTCCTTCTGCGGCAATGACGAGGCAAGTCTCGGCCAGCGGAATTTCCGCATCCGGTTGTTCGATCAACTCGCAAAATCGATCCCGCGCGGCGGAGGGCGTCATCCCCAAGAGTCTGCCGGATCAATTCAGCGGTGGCGAGTCTGAAGATCGATTGAGAGGAGGTTGGGCAGCGGCCTGCAAGGGCTCGCGGGGGCTTCGTCCCCATGCAGGCGCAGCCGCTTCACTCAAGGTTCGGGACCCCGAGACCTTGGAGAGGTGCGAAGCGATACAGAAAGGGCTCCTGTCCAGGCAGGCAGACCCAGAGTCCTCCGGTTTCAGCATGCTGGGCTGCCTGCAAAACGGCGTCGGCGATGCTTTCTGGGGCCATCAGCTCAACGCCGTGGGCCCGCGCTTCCTCGGCGACGTTCCGCTGAAGGATATTGGTGTCCACTGCGCCGGGGAGAATGGCATGAAAGCCAATATTTTGGGCCACAAGCTGCGGAGCGATCGAACGGACGAAACCAACCACGGCATGCTTGGTGGCCGTGTAAATGGGATCCGGCGGAAAGGCGATGACGCCCGCCGCCGAGCTGGTGGCAAGAAGGGTGCCTCCGCCGCTGGCCGCGATGACGGGGGCGCAGGCTCGGGTACCGAGAATGACCCCATCGACATTGGCGCCCATGATCCGCCGATACTGTTTTTCGGTCACAGAGCCAATATCGAACGACCCCTCAAGGTCACCGGCTTCCCCGCTGAAAGTTGTCACGCCCGCGTTCAAGAAGGCGAGGTGCAGGCCGCCGTGGAGGGTGTGGACTTCCTTCAGGACCGACGACCAGGCGGCGGGGTCCGACACATCGAGTGGGAATGCGGAACCGCCGATTTCGTCGGCGATCGCCTCGGCCCCGGCTGAATCGAGATCGGCGATGACGACCTGGGCCCCGGCTGCAGCGAGGCGCCGCCCCGTGGCCCGACCGATTCCCGATGCCCCCCCCGTCACCAGGGCTACGGCCCCGTCGAATCCCGAATCGAAGCGCCCCATGGTTTTCTCCTCGCTGGGGGCGGCTTTCGCGTCGCAACCGCGTCGAGCTGGCTGGCCCTCTCGCAGTCCGCGGCGGATCAAGGGCCCCGGATGGTATGGTTTGAGCGTAGCGACTCGATCCGTCCCCGAGTGTTTTGAGCCAGGAGTTTCCGCCCTTGAAGTCCCCCTCCAAGCCCCTTGTCATCGCCCATCGCGGCGCCTCGGCCTATCGCCCGGAAAATACCCTGGGCGCCTATGCGTTGGCCGTCGAGCAGCAAGCAGACATGATCGAAATCGACCTCCATCTCACTCGGGATGGATCCATCGTCATCGCCCACGATTCGGATCTCGAGCATTTCGGCGCAGAGGGCGAGATTGGCAGCCAGACCCTTGCGGAAATCAAGCAGCTGAATGCAGGCCGTGGCCGCGGAGAGGTCGCTCGCGTCCCGACCCTCGACGAAGTGTTGGACGCATTCGGGCAGGTCATCCCGTTCAACCTCGAGATCAAGGCGTCCCGAAGCGGCGATTATCTCGGTCTCGAGGAGGCGACTTTGGCGGCCTTAAAGGCCCGGGGTCTGGCTGAGTCGATCCTTTTCTCATCCTTCGAAGACTCCATTCTGGGCCGCATTCGGACTGCGGCTCCGAACGCCCGACTCGCGGTGCTCGTCGACCCTCGCGCGCCAACGAGCATGCTTGAAAGGGCGGAAAAAATGGGCGCCGAGGCGATCAACCCCTACTTTCTACTCGTGAATAAACAAATGGTTGAAGAGGCACACGGCGCCGGTATGGGTGTTTATCCCTACACAGTAGACGACTTGGAGCAGATGAAGCGTCTGGTCGATTTGGGGGTGGACGGGCTTTTCACCAATCGGCCCGATCGGATGCGGGCTCTGGTGGACGATGCGGCGGGTCAACCATCATCGGCGACTTCCGCCGGTGCTCCGGAACCTTGAAGGGTCCGGTTGACACCGGGAGGCCGGTAGCTTAACGTGGCAGATCCTAAAAACGTAGTGGACTCGAAGACTTACGCGCAATCCGCGCGCAGTCGCTCATGGCCCCCCGGATCGGGGTTGCGCCTCCAAGCGACTAGGCTTCCGCATCCACGAGTACTCAGTCGGATATTGTTTGAATGACTCATTTCGGACTTCCCCCGAAACAGGGCCTCTATGACCCGTCGCTGGAGCACGATGCGTGCGGCATCGGCTTTGTGGCGGACCTTCAAAAAGCTGCCTCCCACGAGATCGTTGAGATGGGGACGGCCATTCTGTGTCGACTGACGCATCGTGGCGCGGCGGGTTCCGACGCGGCCACGGGCGACGGCGCCGGGTTGCTGATGCAAACCCCGGACGCCTTTCTGCATCGGGTCGCCGAGGAAGCGGGCTTCGGTCTACCCGAGTTCGGGCGGTATGCGTCGGGCCTGATCTTTCTTTCGCGAGACGAGGCGGAGCGGGCTTGGCAAAAGGCTCAATTTGCCGAGGCGATTGCAGCCGAAGGTCAGCGATTGATCGGCTGGCGCGATGTTCCGATCGATCCGGATCAAATCGGTCAAACCGCCCGGGACGCCATGCCGGCCTTCGAGCAAATTTTTGTCGGGGCCGCCGACGGGCTGGATCAGGACGCTTTTGACCGCAAGCTTTACGTGATTCGACGCATTGTCGAGAAAGGGAACCTCGCGCGGGGTGCGTTCTTCCACGTGGCGAGCCTGGCTTCGCGAACCTTTCTCTACAAGGGCATGTTTTTGGCCCACCAGACGCCGGAATTCTTTCCCGACCTGAAGGCGCCTGACTTGGCCTCTCGTTTTGCCTTGGTGCATCAGCGTTATTCGACGAACACGTTTCCGACGTGGAACCTCGCGCAGCCCTTCCGCTACCTCGCCCACAATGGTGAGATCAACACGCTGCGCGGCAATTCGAATTGGATGCACGCCCGTGAGGGCACGCTCAAATCTTCGATGTTTGGCGAGGACCTGAAGAAGATCTTCCCGGTGATGACGGCTGGGGCCAGCGATTCGGCGCAGTTCGACAATGCATTGGAATTTCTGCATCTGAGCGGACGCGATCTCAGTCATGCCATGTTGATGATGATTCCTGAGGCCTGGGAAAATCAACCGGAGATGGATCCAGACCGGAGAGCTTTCTATGAATACTCTTCGTGCCTGATGGAGCCGTGGGACGGTCCGGCTTCGATGACCTTTGCGGACGGCCATGGGATTGGTGCTGTCTTGGACCGCAATGGATTGCGCCCGTCTCGTTACATCGTGACGAATTCTGGACGGGTCGTGATGGGGTCAGAGGTGGGCACGCTTCCCATCGAGCCTGAGGATGTGGCCGAAAAAGGGCGTCTTGAGCCCGGTCGGACATTCTATCTCGACCTCGACGAGGGACGGATTATTGAAGATGCCGAGCTGAAGGATCGTTACATCAGTCGGCAGCCCTATCGGAAATGGGTCGAAACGCGGCGAATCACCCTGGATTCCCTGCCGGCGACGACGAGCCCTTATCGATACAACCCGGAAAGCTTGCTGCAACGTCAGCAGGTTTTCGGGTACACGTCTGAGGACTTGAAGCTCCTTTTGTCCCCCATGTTTACCCATGGCAAGGAGACCCTGGGGTCGATGGGGGATGATGCAGCGCTGGCTTGCTTGTCGGACCGTCCCCGCCCGCTCTTTCACTACTTCAAGCAGCATTTCGCGCAGGTGACGAATCCCCCGATCGATTCAATTCGGGAGCGCCCTGTGATGACGCTGCATTCTACTTTGGGTGCGGAGCGGAATATCCTTGAGGAGACGCCGGAGCACGCACGACTACTCCGGCTCTACCATCCAGTGGTCACTGACGACCAACTCGAGTCCATTCGCGCCGGAGACGGCGAAGATGTTCGGGCCGTTACATTGCCGATGGTGTTTAAGGCTGCCGACCAAGGCGATGGCCTGCGCGCCGCGCTCGATCAGCTCTGTGAGGATGCTTCCAACGCGGTGGCTTCCGGTGCGACGATTTTGATTCTTTCGGATCGCGACATCTCCCCCGACTTGGCGCCGATTCCTGCGTTGCTGGCGACCGGGGCGGTGCACCATCATCTGATTCGCGAGGAATCTCGGACCCGCTGCGGCTTGATTGTCGAAACGGGTGAGGCGCGGGAGGTCGCGCATTTTGCTCTGCTGATCGGCTACGGCGCGGGAGGGGTCAACCCCTATCTCGCGTTTGAGACCGGGCGATCGTTGATCGAGGAGGCGGCGTATGTTCCGGAAGAGCTGACGCCTGATCAAATGGTCGCCAACTATTTGAAGGCGATTGATCTTGGCCTGCTGAAAATTTTCGCCAAGATGGGGATTTCGACTCTTCAGAGTTATCGCGGCGCGCAGATTTATGAAGCCATCGGGCTGGCACCTGAGGTGATCGATCGGGCTTTTGCCGGAACACACTCGCGTGTTTCCGGCGTCGGCTTTGACGTGATCGCCCAGGAGGCAGCCATTCGGCACGGGACGGGCTTTGCGGGGGACGAGTTTCAATATCCCGAACTCGACTGCGGGGGCTTGTATCAATGGCGTCTCCGGGGTGAGCAGCACAGCTTCAACCCGGTTTCCGTGTCCCGGCTTCAACAGGCGACGCGAGAACAGAGCTTTGAGGTCTTTAAGCAGTATTCGGCCGCCGCGGACGATGACGCCCTGAGAATGCGCACGCTGCGGGGCCTGATGGACTTCCGTTTGGATCGAGAGCCGGTGCCGCTTGATGAGGTTGAGCCGGCCAGTGAAATCGTCCGCCGTTTCTGTACCGGCGCGATGTCCTACGGCTCGATTTCCGCTGAAGCCCATGAGACTCTTGC
>NHEP01000052.1 GCA_002171515.1 bacterium TMED88
AGCAGGTTAAGAGAGGCCACCGTGACCCAAACCACGGTGGCCGAATACATGTTGATCCCCACAAACTGAGCCAGAGACTTCTGGAGGAGGACGGCCCGTGTGAAAGATGTCCCGCCCGCCATGCAGAGTGCAAAAAGACCGAGCAGGATCCAGGAAATCGCAATGCTTTTGGACGGGGCAGGCCCGAATCGCAGTTGCCAGAGGGATAGAGTGCAAAAAGCAATCACAACGATTGCGCCGAGAATGAAGGCCAACAGCGGCACATCCAAAACCGAGAGGCCGAGCGCAAGATCGAGGGGCATAGCGAGGGAGTGGCCCACAAGCTGAAGTGCCGTGGCGATCATCAGGGGAATCAGCCGGGGGTTTAGGTCTATGGCCGGAGAGGGCGCCAAAACTTCACCCTGGAGTGCCGTCAAAGAAAAGAGGAGGACGCTCCCACAGGCAGCGGTCGCGCCCAACCAAGCGCCCAGCCTTTGCCTTCGCTGCCGGGCAGTGCCTGGAAGACCATAGACACCGGGAACAAGGATGAACCACAGCGCGAATCCCTCCAGGCGGCTAAAGGTGGCAACAGCGGCCGCCAAGGCAGCCCACACAATCCAGCGGGCCTGACCCTTTTGGTGGGCTTCGTTGAGGAAAACGACCGCCCACACCGCCCCCACATTGACCAGCATGTGGAAGAAGCCGCCCCCCCACAGAAAGGTGAGATTGAAGACCGGCGAGCAGAGCAGAACCACGCTCGCGAGGAGGACAAAAGCAGCGAAAGGGGTTCGAGCCCCTTCCTTCCAAGTGAGCCGCACAAGGCCACCCAGGGTGACGAGAAAAAGCACGTAAGTGCCGTAGGATTCTGCGGGCAGGTTCCAGTCGGTGGCTAAAGCCAGGGGCGTCAAGAGCAGGCGCGGGACGAGAATGACATGCGTGTTGTTATGGGGCTCGAAGAACTGAGCGAGCGTGGCTCGGCCTGTTGCGACGTCGTAGTAAAATTCGAAAAGGGTCCACTGGTCGAGGGCCGGTACGCTCTGCTCGGTGCCGGCCACGAAATGACCCAGCCACACAACCGGGATGACCGCGAGTAAGATCGCGCCCATGAAGGGGACGAGCGAACGTTTCATGGCGATAGGTTAGAGAAGGTCTCCTTGGATCGCTGAAACGCAGTCGGTCCATTCTTCGCTAAATTCGCCGGACTGATCGGAGGATCTTCAGGCGTGTGGTCTCGAACTTTTCGCGGCCTCGGAGCAGGGGCGGCCCTCCCCTTGGTCTTGAGCGGCCTGCTTGGATGCGGGGAAGCTTTGCGCCCTCCGTTGGCCTCCGTTGAAACGCGCCCGGACGCCTCTGAATTCATTTGGGTGGATGACCCGGCAAGCAGCTCGACGGCAGAAAACGATCTCGCAGGGTGTCGGGCGCGGGTGATGAGTGATCCCTGGGTTCTCGCTCAGGGTGAGTTGAATCAAGGGATCATCTTGGTCGGCTGTATGGAGAAAAAGGGTTGGCGCTGGCGATCGGCTGATTTGTCAGGAGGAGCACCTTCTACACAGAGACGGGTATCGAATTGAACGATCCCAGGAAGCCCATCGTCGGGGGGCAGGACCCCCGACGCATCTTTCCCTACGAGCCTGCACTGGATGGCTTGAGGGCGATCGCTCTGATCGGAATTTCCGGATACCACGCCAACATCCCCTGGCTGAATGGTGGGTTTCTCGGCGTCGACCTTTTTTTCGTTCTTTCGGGCTATCTCATCACGCGGCTGATGCTGGCCGAGTGGCAGGGGACGCACCGGATCGAGCTGGTGGCCTTTTGGGAAAGGAGAATTCGACGACTTTTTCCGGGCATGCTCTTCCTGCTTGCCGGAATCGTTGGTTACGCATGGTGGCTCGCGAACCCGGCTCTGCTTGCGCGGATGAGAGGCGATCTTCTCTCAACCCTCTTTTATTTCAACAACTGGTGGCAAATCGCGCGAGGACAGTCCTACTTCGAAGACTTCGCGGGTGTTTCTCCCTTGCACCACGCGTGGTCACTTTCGATTGAGGAGCAGTGCTATCTCGTCCTGCCTCTTTTTGTTCTCTTCGTTTTGAAGCGCGGGAAGTCCATCGTGAGCCTGTTCGGGCTCTTGCTGGCGGGGGCAGTGGTGTCGGCCGTATGGACGGCTTGGCTCCATGGGCCGATCAGCGACCCTTCCCGGGTCTACTATGGGACAGACACCCGAAGCCAAGAAGTGCTCATGGGCGCCGCACTGGCGTGTGCCTTCCAGTTGGGTTGGTTGCCTGGGGTTGCCTTGCGGCGATACTGGGGACTGATCGGGGGGGGCGCCGGAGTGGTGCTGCTCTCTGTTTGGATCCTCTCTTCGGATGCCTCATCTTGGCTGTACGAAGGCGGTTTTTTTCTCGTTTCGATTTTGGCGTCGGTGGTGATTGCGGCGGTGAGTCAACCTGCTCCGAACCGGCTCGCTCGACTGCTGAGTATCCGCCCGATCGCATGGTTGGGCCGAATTTCCTACGGATTTTACCTTTGGCACCTGGTGGTTTATCTGGTTTTGACCCGGGCTGCGACGGGTTTGCAGGGGCCTGCCTTGGTGGCGCTTCGTTTCGGCGCGACCCTTTTGATGGCCACGTTCTCTTTCTACGTGATCGAGCAGCCCATCCGAAGAGGCGCGCTTTCGCGAAGAGCGCTTGTGGTTGGGTTGCTCGTCAGCTCTTTGTCTTTGGCTTCGTTGGCTTGGCTTGCGACGGAGCCTCGGGTGAAGCCGACTTCGATCGCGATCGGCGATTCGTTGCTTTCCCCATTCAATGGGGGTTCGATGGCAAAGGGCGGGGAGGGGGGGGAGGAGACCCGCGTTCTCCTTGTTGGAGATTCCATCGCTTGGAGTCTCGGCAATGGATTTCTTCCCTCATTTGAGCGCGGTACGGGCCTTGAGGTGGTGAATCGAGCGATGCCCGGTTGCGGGCTGGCTCACGGTCCTATTCGGGAACATGGCCGAGAGTCGGCCGGTAATATTGGATCGAAATGCGAAGAATGGCCTGAACACTGGCGTCGCTATGTTTCGGAGATCGAACCTGATTTAGTTGTGATCTTGGTGGGCGGCTGGGATGTTTACGATCGTCAAGTTGATGGAGAGTGGCTGCCGTTTGGAGGTCCCCGTCACGATCAGTATCTGAAGGGACTCTTGCGCAAAGCGACGAACACTTTCCAAGATGCAGGGGTGCCGGTGGTTTGGCTGTCCACGCCCTACTACAACCCCGAAGCCCCAGCCAGCGTTTTGCCGCCGCTGATCAGTGAGCGTTGGAGGACGGATCACTTCAATGCATTGCTTGGCGAGGAAATCACGAGCGGGGGCTCGAACCTATACTGGCTTGATTTGGCAGAATTTGTCTGCCCGGACACGCGCTGTTTGACGCAGTATGAGGGGGGCGATTGGCGGACGGATGGAACTCATTTTTCGACCCTCGGTGCCCAATCGGTTGGTCGCTGGTTGGCGCCCCAGTTGCGCGACATTCGCAGACAATCACTCCTTAAGGCCAATTCTGAAGGGCAGGGCGAGTCGGGGTCCTGAACGCGATGAGGGTTGAAGCCCTCGGGCCCGTGCGGGATCGGATGACTTGAGTCGTAAAATCGCAGGCGGTCAATGGGGTGCGGTGAATTCGGCTACCTTGGGTAAAGCTTGATTCGATCTACGTGGGTCCGCAATAAGGAGCTGCTCATGGTCCGCCCCGCATTGGCCTGGATTGCTTTGTTGTTGGTCTGGCTGATTTTCTTTAGTTGGTATACGTCCTTTGCAGGCCCACTCACCGCAGAGGAAGTTGCGTTTGTGATTGAGCGGGCCGAGGCTCAGGGTGCGCCGGCTGAGGACCTCGCCCATCTGAAGCGATTCCTTGAATCCGATACCGGCGATGACTTCGTGATGGTCAACTTGATTGAGATGAATGATCCGCCGCCGAAAATGGACGGCGTGCCGGAAGGCGCGACTTCGCAAGATCTCATGGACCGATACATGGAGCATATGTATCCGGAGCTGTTCAAGAGAGCGTCTCATCCCGTTCTCGTTGGGCAAGCGACGGCCCCCGCGCTTGATCTTTGGGGGATTGAAGGGGCGGAAGAGTGGACGACCGCAGGATTGATGCGTTATCGGAGCCGACGCGACTTGCTCGAAATTGCGGGCAATCCAGCTTTTCAGGGGCCCCACGAGTTCAAAATCGCGGCCATGAGTAAGACCATCGCCTTTCCGGTCGACCCGTGGTTCAGCGCTGGGGACCCTCGCTTCCTTCTGGCCCTAATTCTGATCATCGTGGGCCTGTCGAATAGTCTATACTGGGCCAAGTCCCGACCGTCCTGAGTGCGCTCAAGTCTTGGCTGCTTGAATCGTCGAAGAGAAGAGCGAGGGCCCGGGGCGGCGGATGGATCGATCTCGCCGCACTCGACGAGTGGCAGTGAATCAGAGAGGGGTCGTCATGCAATCGACAATGCTTGATTCTCCGTCCGCACGGCATTCTGAGCCCGGTGGTCATCTCGGCGAAGAGCCGAATTGGCCTGTGGGCCTGAGGGGGCGATATCAGCTCGCCGAATCCGAAATGACGCTGCGCGAAGGCTTGGCCGAATACTACGAAGTGAACCCCGGTCTTTCGAATCCCGCGAATGTCTCTGACGCGAAGAGCGCAGCGTACTTTCATTGCCACGACTGCACCCACGTCATCTTTGGGACTCACACAGGTTTGCTGGATGAGGTGATCAATGACCTGTGGACGCTCTTTGGTGTATCGGTTCCCTACCGGGATTTTATCTTCGGATTCTTTGCCACGGATGAGGGCAAAAAGATCACGAAGGCATTTGAGTGGTGGGAAACCCTTAAGCAGGCGGCCAGAGGTATGCGCTTGCTGGGGGACGTACGACGGCGCGGTCGAGCGATGACTCGGAAGTGGCCATGGAATCCGCCGGAGGGCGCGCTGGACCGTAGCTTGGTGGACCTGCGGCAAGAGTATGGCATTCGTATCCTGCATCCCGAGGCAACCCTGGCTGAGAAAGTCGGCACTTAGGGTCGAGTCTCCCCAGTGAGTGTGTGCTGACCCGGAGGCCTCGGCTTCACTGCTGTATGCATGATTGGGAGATGTTCGCGCATTAAGCCCGCTGCGGGTTCCCGGACGCTATCCTCCGTCGGCCACGACGGCGAGGGAGAAAGATGTGCAGCGACGATGGATCGGGATTCTCGTCCTTTTGGGATTTCTGGGTGCCGGCTCTTCAAGTTCGTCTTCATCGCCCTCTACGTATGGGCAGGCGTTGACCGGGGCCGAGGACGTGCGCATTGCAGAGCTGACAAAATCGCCTGAGGAATATGTGGGCAAAACGGTTCGCGTGACGGGGCTGGTTGAGGACGTTTGTCCGATGAAGGGGTGTTGGATCGATATCCTTGAGAGCGACAGCGGCGAAACTATTCGCTTCAAGGTTGCGGATGGGGTCATCGTTTTCCCCGTTGAGGTCAAGGGGCTTGAGGTGGTGGCCGAGGGCGTGCTGCAAAAGAAAGAAATGTCCGAGCGCCGTGCGAAGTCGTGGCTGAGACATCTCGCTGAAGAGAAGGGTGAGTCCTTCGATGAGTCCTCGGTGACGGGCCCGGTGATTTTTTACCAAATTGAAGGAATGGGCGCTGAGGTCAGTCGCTAGCCAAGGAGTCGGGGGCCGGGGTCTCGCCGGACGCCGCATTGAACTTGATGGGTCCTTCGAGGAGTCCTGCAGACGGTCGTGACGACCCGCTGGACGGACCCCAAGGACCGAGGCGTTGATCTCGGTTTTCCGAGAACGCACTGAAGCCTGAGCGTTGAATTCCCTAAACAGGTTTCTCTCGTGCCTACTCTCTCGTGAGCCGATGCGTCGTTTCTGTTTCTTTCCTCGGCCCGCGTCGCCGTGATTCGCGCTCTTCGAGAAGCTGGAGAGTTTCTCCCGAAACTTCGGCGCACAGCACCCCGGTCACGAGATCGACGAGGTCGCTGACAAAGAGTCGGTGGTCGCCTCGCCTTGGTGAAGCGGCTCGGCGGCCGAGCTCTGAAAAACCTAGATTCATGGCCGAGAAGCGACGGTGAAGAGGAAAAGTTGTTTCTGCCATATGGCGCTTCGCGAGTCGGTTCCACCGAGCCAGTTCAGTGTCATCGAAAGGCCCGCGTCTTTGTAAATTGGCTGGATCGCTCATCAGTTCAGCGACAATCTGCAAGTAATCGCGCCCCGATTTGTCTTCGAGCATCGCCGCGCAAGGGCGAACGAGCGCTCCGGCCAGAGAGCGGATCGAAGGACGACGAACGGACTCAAGCTCATCGAGGAGTGCGGCCCGGCGTGCGCCCACACGCGCGTTGTCTGGGCCGAGAACGGCGAAGAGCAACGACTCACGGTCGCCGAAGTGGTACTGGACCGCATTGTTATTCCGCTGGGCCGCGGCGCGCCCGAGCTCTCTGATCGACACGCCGTCGATCCCCCGCTCAGCAAACAGGCTTCGAGCGGCTGCGATCAGCGCTTCGCGGCCCGTCCTCTCCATGTTTGGCTTGCGGTTGCGCACGGACAATTCCTTGTTTGCTCGCCGCGACACTCTGGTCGTGCGATCGCCTCCCGGATTAACGACGTTTTTCCCTAAAAGCCTTCCAGCGATCCGCGGCTTCAGCCAATTCTGGATTGGCTTCGAAAATGGGCTTCATTTTTTCCCAGGCTTGTTCTTTGCGGTAGGGGAGAAACTCGCGAGGGAAATAGCCTTCGTGCGGCTCGTAATCTCGGAGAACTCTTCTCGCTACGGTGGCCTTATGGACTTCGTCTGCTCCATCCGCCAGGCCCATGGTGGGGGCGCCGGCGTACATGTCTTGCAGGGGCGTGAGGTCGGTTGTTCCGAGCGAACCATGGATCTGGAGAGAATCGAAGGAAATCTCTCGCAACACACGAGACATCGTGAATTTCACTGTTGCGATATCGGTCCGGCAGTCTTGGGCAGAGGTCTGGTCAATCTTCCAGGCTGTTTCCAGGACGAGGAGGCGGAGCATTCGGAGTTTGGCGTAGGACTCGGCGATCTTCTCTTGCACCATCTGGTGATCAGCGATGATGGCACCGTGGGATTGTCGGGAGAGCGCCCGTTCGCACATCATGTCAAAGGCGAGTTTGCATTGGGAGATTGTCCGCATGGCATGATGAATGCGTCCGCCGCCCAGTCTGCGTTGGGCCAAGATATGCGCACCGTCTTCAGGGCCGAGGAGGTGGTCAAGCGGTATCCGGACATCGCGATAAATGATGTGGTTATGATTCCGCGGTTCCGGCATGATCTCGACGCCAGGTGTTGTCCGCGGCACAATGAAGATTCCATTGGTGCACATCACAAAGAGCAAGTCCGCGACTCTTCCCGCCGAGGTAAACCACTTCTCGCCATTAATGACCCATTCGTCGCCCTCGCGCGCGGCGTAGGTCTTGAAGAGTCTCGGGTCCGATCCGCCTTGGGGTTCGGTCATCGAATAGGCGGAGAACATTTCTTGGTTGATGAGGGGCTCAAGCCAACGTTTTTTTTGCTCGTCCGTCCCATAGGCGGCCAAAATTTCCATGTTGCCTGTATCGGGCGCTGCGGCTCCGAAGAGCTGGGGCGCGGCGGGATATCGCCCGAGGATTTCGTTGACGAGGGCGAGCTTGAGTTGTCCGAAGCCGGGCCCACCGAGCTCCTCATCGAGGAACAAGGCCCAAAGGCCCTGGTCCTTGACGTCTTGCTGCAAGTCACGCACGTAGGCCTTCACCGTCGGGTCGGGCAAGCGAACGGCATGGGGGAAAACGTGATGGAGCGGTTCGACACGCTCTTCGCAAAACTGCTGAATCCAGTCGAGTTTTTTCTGAAACTCAGGATCCGTCGAAAATTCCCACGCCATCTGGCTCTCCTCCCAATGCGGACCGGCGGCGTTCGCCGCTTTGTTTCGGTGTAAGACGAATTGCTCATCAAATAATACGTGTGACTTATCCGATGTCAATCGACCTTGGGCAACCCGACGCTCAGAGATCATTCGCGGATGGGCGCAGGGAAACACCGCAGGCTACGGAACTTACAATGGTGGAGGGCGTGCCGGGGAGTGGTCCGCTCAGGCGAAGCCTGAAACGTCGTTAAGATTATTGGCATTCTTTCCAGGAAGGCCAGGCCCAGGTGGGCGATTCGGTTGAGGTTCTCTCGCGTCCCGATTTTTCTGTCTAGAAAGATGGCCGGGTTTCAGTCGGGGGATTGACTGGGTTCGAACCTGAACCCCTCATAGTCTTTGTTCTGAATATCTGTGATGCGCTGATAGTAAATGCTTCCGCCTAGATAAACCGAGAAGTAACGGGGTTTGCCGGGGATATTCGCCCCGGTCCACCAGGAATTGGTTCGGGGAAAGAGGGTGACATTGGCGAGCGCGCTCACTTCATTTGCCCATGCTTCTTCGCTGGCCGCAGTGGGCTCCATGCTTCCGAGGCTCTGGTCCTTGAGATGGCGCATGGCGCGACCAATCCAGTTCATCTGGCGTTCGGCGCCCAGAGGCATATTGTAGAATACGCCTGGCGAACCCGGACCGTGAATCATGAAGAGGTTTGGGAAGTCCCCAATGGTGAGACCCAGGTAATTGTGGAAGCGGTCGGTCCATCTTTCCTTCAGCCGCACTCCACCTCGGCCTTGCGGGTTGAGGCGCAGCATAGACCCACTGATCGCGTCATAGCCGGTCGCCAACACCAGCATATCGATCGGATGTTCGCCGTGGCGGGTGATAATGCTTGTGGGCGTGACTCTTTCAATGGGATCTTCTCGCAGGTCAACCAGGCTAACGTTGTCGCGATTGAAAGCCTCGAAGTACCCATTTTCGAGAATGGGTCGCTTCGTAATGACGAAGTAGTCCGGGAGAAGCTTTTGGGCTGTTTCGGGGTCCTTGACGATCTGGCGGATTTTGTCCCGTACGAAGTCCGCAAGCGATTGGTTCGCTTCTTCGCTGGTCGCGATATCGCTGTAGAGCTCCAAGAAAAATTTGAAACCGCCCCTTTGCCACAGTTTTTCGTAGAGTGCCGTTCGTTGTTCCGGTGTGTCGTCGAGCGCCGACTTCTCTTGATTGTCGTAAGGGAAGCCGCCAAAATTGTCGTTCATTTTTTCGCGAAGGATTTCCCAATTCGTTCTCGCGTCGGCCATCTCCTCGGCGGTGATCGAGCGATTGCCGGCCGGAAAGGCATATTGAGGGGTTCGCTGAAAAACGCTGATGTGATCGGCCTCGCGAGCGATTTCTGGGACGGACTGGATTCCAGACGAGCCGGTTCCGATGACAGCGACCCGCTTCCCCTCAAAGGAAACGGTTTCGTGGGGCCAGTTTCCGGTGTGGTAGCACTCTCCTGAAAAATCATGAATGCCGGGGATATCGGGTCTATTTGCCGTTGAGAGAGCCCCGACGGCGCAGATTAAGAATTGGGCCGAGGCGTATTCGCCCGAGTCGGTTTCAATGGTCCACTGCTGCTTGTTTTCATCGTAGACGGCGTCGACGATCCAGGTGTTGAATTGGATATCGCGCCGCAAATCGAACCGGTCAGCCACGTGTTCGAGGTATTCCAGGACGGCGGGCTGATCGGACTGTGTTTCCTTCCAGTCCCATTCTTTCATGAGATCTTCTGAAAAGGTGTAGCAATAGAAGGGGCTACCCGGTCCGTCGACGCGCGCCCCTGGGTAGCGGTTGTACCACCAAGTCCCACCGATATCGCTGGCCCCATCGTAGACTTGTACGGATAGATCCATTTCACGCAGGTGATGGAGAGCGTATAGGCCGCTCACTCCGGATCCGATCACGATCACATCGAAATGGTTGATTGCAGCTTTCTTCATGATTTTCTCCTGCCGGCCTTTCCCCGAGACTATGCCGTGAGTCATGTCGTCTGTCCCGTGGACGCCGGGGGGCTGTGTGGCCGAAGGGCAGACTCCGAAACGCCTGTAGGCGAACGAGCGGTGGTCGAGGCACTTTCTGCCTTGGCAACTTTTTTCAGTCAATAAGAATAAAACTGGGCCACAGTCTGGCCTTTGGACCGTTGAGTTGAGTGGGGGCCAATCCTGGGTCTGGCTCGATGAAGTTTTCGTTCAAAAAGTCCTTGGTTGAAGAGGGTTCTCACCGTATGGGGATGGGTCTTCCCAAGCTTTTGATTCTTCTCCTGCATTGGGGGTTGTTTTCTGATTCGGCAATCTCGCCATGGCGCCAGTTGCCCCGCAGGGCGAAACCGGCGAATGTCAAATCGGTATGGATCGCTGGCTTCAGGCTGAGCCGATTAAGCCGGGACTCGCAAATATCCAGGGTCGTTTAGGGTTCGAACGCGGCTTCTCACCCTATCCGGTCCTGCTTGATTGTGCCGATCCACCTGCTTCTATGCCTCGGACGCGCATTCGCTTTCTGCTCGTTTTCGCCCAGTGGCTCTGTTCTTGGTCTCGGGTGTTCAAGCAGAAAGAAGTCGGCGTCGTGATTTTTGTTCGCTCTTTGGATCGGCGGATTGGTGTTCTAAGGATTGGTGGAGTTTGGAGCAACCTGTACCGGCACTGTCAATCACCTCATTGGCATCGCGCTCGGGTCCCACATGTTCTCGGCAATTTTTGAGATCTCAAGCTCCACTTCCTGATGTTTTTTGCGATGGTGGTCGTGGCCACAACGATCAAGCTGAACATCATCTTTTTAGAATTCTAAGCTCTGAGGATCTCCACCTTCGTCCGACTGGCAGACGAGGGTGCATCTCGGGATACTCCAATTCCTATTTCTACCGTCAAGAGAGAATGGGTAGACCATTAAAGCGTCTGGCGAGGCGAGAGATTGAGAACTCGAAATGATCCCGCTAAGGCCCTTTGGCCGTGGGCGACGCTCATTATTGCAAGTGGGCTCGGATTTCTTGGGCTGAGCGGTTCGGTTGCGTTGCGGTATACGCTGCCTCTGAGCCTTATCCTTCTCGTTTTTACTTATGTGGAAGTGAGGGACAAGCCATCCCCCCGCTTCATAGGGAAGATTTTCATCCTGACGGTCGGGATTTCCGGCCTCGACCTCCTCGCCCATCGCGCCGCTTTATCAGTCTATTCGATTGCCGTGCATGCGCGGTCCATCTTCTTGTTTTTTTCGATCGTGCTCGCATTTTGGTGTCGTGAGTGGATTTGGATTGAGAAATATTCCAAAGCCTGGAACGCTCGTCGCGCCGCGGTTCTGATTCTGCTGATCAGCTTTGCTCTGATCGGTCTACGCTGGATGTTGGGTGGTCCTCAGAGCTTCACTGCGGACGAAAATATCTATCTCTTTCAGTCGTATCATGGCTCCCATGATCTTCGCGGTATGAAGATTGAACCTTGGCTAGAGCCGTTTCTGCGAGTTAGACAAACCTACGTTCGAGATGGCTTTCTTAATGGCCAGTATCCGCCCGGCTGGCCCTTCGTGCTGAACCTTTTTCACTTGATTGGCCTGTCGTCCATTGCTGGCAGTCTGATTTGTACCGCCTCAATCATCGCGTTGACTTATTGGGTGCGGATGCTCCGTGGATCCTGGGAAGTCGCTGCCATTGCGGTTTGTCTGGCCGCCACGCCATTCGCTCAGCTCTATTTCAATACGAGTTATCTGTCGCATGGGATCAGTACTTTCTTCGCATTGACCGCTGCGATCAGCGCTTTAGCGGCCTCGCGTTCCTCGGGGCATCAGGGCGTCGGCCTCTGGTTTCTGGCGGGGAGCCTTGTGTCGGTTCTGGCAACCGTCCGTCCGCTGACAGGGCTAACGGGGGCGATACTTCTGCTGGGTTGGCTTTGGATTTCGGATCGCTTCAGGTTCTCCGCGATTGCCGCGTCGTCCCTGGGTCTGTCTCTTTTTGGTCTCCCCCTACTTTTTTTCAACTGGAAAACGACGAGTCATCCTCTTCAGTTTGGATACGAGCTCGCCCAAGGCGGCCTCCAGTCTCCAGGCTTCGGATTGCGTGGCTCGATTGGATTTAGCCCGGAGGGTGTGGCGGTAGCCGATGTCTGGAGTTTCTCTGCCCTGGATGGTCTGCTGGCTTTCATTGAGTTGGTCGCGGCATCGGTTTCCACGTTCTGGCCCGGTGGTCTGATTCTTGTCCTGCTGGCGATCTCGCTTGATCGTCGGGAGTTCAACTGGCGTGTTTCTGGCACCTGGATTCTTGGCTGCCTCTCTCTTCCGGCGGCCTACGCCCTCTACGCTTTCAGCTTTCCGAGGTTGGTCGTCGAAGGGTTGCCCTTCGCTGCGGCCGGCAGCGCCATTTGGGCCGGCTCTTTACTTCGTCGTGATCATCGAATGACACGCGCGCTGGTCTACGCGACGATTGTTACGGGTCTTGTTTTTAGCTTAGGGCGTTTTGCTCATTTTCAGCGCATTGCGCAAACGAGAAATCTCTACGTTGAAATGGTCAAGGATCTGCGAGATGAGTACGGTCCGTTGCTGGTCTTCGTTCGAGGGCCTGCGGGTGATTCCGAGCAGTCCAATTACGAGCATGGTTTAGAGGCCCTCTTCTGGTTCAACGCGCAGCCCGAGCAGGCGGTGGTGGTAGGGCGAGATGTCGAACAGCTCAGATCTCGAGTGCGCGATCACTATCCTGGACACATGCCGGTACTCTTCCGGTCGGGCGGCGAAGGTTTGAACGGAGCCTGGGATCCGCCTGAAGTTCAAATCTTGCTGAGATCCGGCTCCGACTAACGTCTCAAGCGGTTTTGGCCGAAGCCCCTCGCTGAGCGGGAGGCCTGACCGCCTTTTTAGTCGAATGGGACACTGTGAGATCATCGTGTGGGGCGCGCTACCTTTTCCGAAATTGATTGTGTTTGCCCTCTGCGTTTTACGTGTAAGGAGCCAGTCCGTTGTCGAAACTCAAATGTCCGAGTTCTGCCCTTTGGCTCGAGGCGGTTTTTTCGGACTTTGACGCATTCCTATTGGATCATGCGAGCTGTGAAAGGAAGGCCTCTGCCATGGCCCTTTCTTTCGTCAGTCACTATCCCGATCGAGCCGTTCTCGTGCGGGAAATGATGGTATTGGCACGAGAGGAACTTGAACATTTTCACCAGATGCTCTGGCTCACCCAGGCTAAAGGCCTGACTCTCTTGCCAGCCGAAAAAGATCTCTATGTTCAAAAGATGCTTAAACAAATCAGAAGAGGTCCTGCCGAGTACTTTCTCGACAGACTTTTGATCGCTGGCATCATCGAGGCCCGTGGGTGCGAGCGCTTCGGAATGGTGGCGGAAGCGCTCCCGCCAGGTCTTCTGCAAGAGTTTTATCGCGGCATTACCAGGGCCGAATCTCAGCACGGAGCTCTTTTCTATCGCCTAGCGCGAACTTATTTTGATGGCTCGGAACCGGCTGAAAGACAGGAAGAGCTCCTTGTGCATGAGGCCGAAATCATGCAATCCATCCCGATACGCCCCGTGGTGCATTGAGTCAGGCGAAGATGTCTTCGGCTTACCGCAACTCTTTTTCCCGTGGGCTTGCCTCTACACGCAAGTACCTTGCGAAACATGCCGAGAGCGAGAGTCTGAAGGGGCCCGAATTCGCTCGAAAATTGGGTCACTTCGGCCAAGCTCTGGTGATTCCTGCATGGGCGGAAGGTGAGGCGCTTAGCGATTGTCTCGCGGCGGTCCCCTCCGGCGCTCAGGGGCATACGCTTATCGTGACAGTGATCAACGCCACGCGGGATGCGCCGGGCGGGGTTCGGGCTTCGAATCGAGAGTCTTTCTTGGCCATCGAAAGCACGTTCGGGCGTGGGCAGCGGTTGGGCCCGCAGGCGCGGCTCCACGAACACCCCGTTGGCTCTTTGATTGTATTAGATCGTTCGGAGGCGATCCCTTTACCGCCCAAACAGGGTGTTGGTTTGGCCCGAAAGATCGGTTGCGATTTTCTGTTATCTCTTATGGAATCAGGTGCGATCGAGTCCCCATGGATTCATTGCAGCGATGCCGATACAAAATTGCCTGCGACCTACTTTGAGCAGGCTCAAAGTCAAGCTCAGGATGGTGAGACAGCGCTGATTTACCCTTTTCGTCATCGGCCCGAGTCGGGAGGGGTCGAGAGCTACGCGATCGCTCTGGAGTACGAAATTTCTCTTCGTTACTACGTGCTGGGACTTCGTTTCGCTGGTTCCGATCACGCTTTCCACAGTATGGGCAGTGCATTGGCTCTTCACGGGAACGCGTATGCTCAGGTTCGCGGGTTTCCGCGGAGAGAAGCCGCTGAGGACTTTTATTGTCTCAATAAACTCGGCAAGCTTGGCAAAATCAAGCAGCTCAAGGGCTGCCCCGTCGAACCCTCTTCGCGCGGCTCAAACCGTGTGCCCTTTGGTACCGGAGCTGCGATTCGCAGGCAATTGGAAGTGGGGCCGAATCGAAGGCAAACCTATGACCCGCGAATATTTGCTTACTTGAAAGTTTGGCAGCAGACATTGAAAGCCGTCCGGGGGTCCTTGGCTGACCGTCGTGATATTCGATCGACCCTTGCGCGGGCAGCGGGCGCGGAGGACGGGGTTGATGCGAAACCTCTCTTCGAAGCTCTTGAACTGAGCGGGAGTTTTGAACGAGCTGAGCATTGTTTTCGGGGATCCCCAGGAACAGTGAATCAACGCATTCGGGATAATTTTGATGCATTCAGAACGCTCAAACTGATCCATGCCCTGCGGGACAGTGGGCTCGGTCGGGTCAGTATCCGTGAGGCAATGGCGGATGCCCGCTTCATCGCGATGGGGGAGGAGGCGTTCTCTCTGAGCATTTCGTCGCTCGCGGACCGGATGGAACACCTCGACTATGGCGCCCAATAGGGGAAGCGGCGGCTTCACTGCGGTGGGCTGAGCGACGCTTGACGATGCGCCCTTGACCGTTCAATCGGAGGAATCGGTCAAGACGGTAGTGCTGACTTCTGCAACGGGGGAGGGTCCATCAATCACGCTGGGGTAGGGCTCAAGGTCCGAGCAGCTTTCGAAGTAATTGCATCGTGGGCAGCGGAGCTTGCAGGAATGGCCGGTCAGGTCAGCCGAGCAATTCGGACACGATTTCATCCAGGCCGCCTCCTTTTCGTTGGGAAACGTAGCGAATTGATGGTTCTTAAAAGAATCTGAATTCGAGAACTTTAATCAATCTCTATTGAACCCTGATGGATCTCTCGACCCCATTGAGGGGTTTGCGAGCGACTGACCGCGTTTTTCGGGCCTCGGGTGAAACTTTCCCCCCGTCTCGCTGTTCAGCATTTGAATCCAAGTTTACGCGAATGGACGAACCGAATTCCCTAGGGGGGGCTTGGTCGAAATGGAGATGATCATGAAGCGAGTTGAGACGGTGCACGGAAGTCCGGTGCGGCTTTTGATATGGATGGTGTTGGTTTTCTCATTGGGGGCGGGAGCGGCTGCGGAGGCAGAGCCGATCTTTGAGCAGGCTTCCGGAACAACCTGTGAGGAAAGGCTCTTTCTCTGCCACCGAGAGGAGGCCCGCCTAGAGGAAGAGAAAAGACAGTGTGTGCGAGAGCAGCGCACCTGCAAGCACCGTCTGCGGAATTGTCGGGACAAACTCTCACAGTGCGAGATCGATGCGGATACCTATCGGCAAAAAGCGGACGAATGCGAGGCCCAGCTGGCCGGCGCAATGGACCTCGAAACAGAGGATGGCGGTCTCAGTGTATGGGACGTCGGATTTGAAGAGCGTGTCATTTCGCGGAGTCAGGCCAGTGTCATTGATCTTGATGTTGTCCCGGACGTAGGTGGCCAAATTGGAAGCGTTTTTTGCGAGGCTCAATTAAGCGTTTGCCGGATCTCGGTGGGCGTCAAGGAAGGAGAACTCGAATCTTGCAGGGACCGACTCGCCAACATGCCCTGTACTCAAAAATTGGACGCATGCGAGATTAACGTGGAATTCTGCGAGGAAGAGCGGGACGATCAAAAGCGACGTTGGCTGGAATGTCGCGCCATTTTGAACGGTAGGTGATCTTCAGTCAGCTGCGGTCTGAATCGGGAGGTGATCATTCAGCGAATGGCCGCCTCCCGGTTAGACCGGCGAAACGGGTTCTCGTCGATTGTGGTTTACGGGTAGATGGTCGCGCAAATCCGCGATTAAGTCTCGTTTGATGGACTGCCGCTCTGGATCGTTCCATAGGTTGACCCATTGATGAGGGTCTTCGCGGAGATCGTACAGCTCCCCCTCGCTGCCATCATACAGTGAGCTTTTTTGGTAGAACGTGCAGGTGTATCCATCACGGTGAATTGTCCTCAACGACAAGGTGTCGCCTTCAAAATCGCTGTCCCACTCAGTGAGCACCCGCTGGCGGTTTTGCCTCTCTGCGTCTTCTCCGTCGAGCGGTAAGGCTTGGCCTTGCATCCAATCTGGGATTTGGAGGTCGGCGACGGAGCAAAAAGTAGGTGCGAGATCGATGTGTCCGACGGGTGCTTCGATGGAAGCTCCTTCGATTCCCGCGGCCCGTGCGGGTTGCCACAAGAGCGGTACGCGCATCAAGGCATCTACGTGGTAGGCCCCTTTGAAGAGCAGACCGAAGTCACCTTGTAACTCGCCGTGGTCAGTCGTGAAGAAAATGTCGGTTTCGTCTAGGACGCCTCGGGCTTCAAGGCGGGCCAACACCCGACCGCATGCTTCATCAATCAGCTCATTCTCGATATGGGTCAACGCATCAATCTCGCGAAGTTGGTCCGGTACCATCTGTGCGGGTATGAAGCTCGGAGGCGCTTCCATATTGCTGACTTTGCGGCCCTCGAAATAGTCCAACCAGTGGTGAGGCTTTTGTTCGAGGATACGCCGAGCTTCCTCAGTGCTACCCGGATAGCCCTCCGGCACCGAGATCTCGCGCCATGGGATGCGGCCTCGCTCCGATTCCGGAGGGTCCCAGGGGTGATGCGGGTCGGGAAAGCTCATCCAACAAAAGAAATCCTCCTCGGGCGAAAGGCCATCGAGCCACTCGAGCGTTCGATTGGCAACCCAATCCGTGTGATATGCGTCTCTGACGATCGGGTTTCCGTGAACTTGAATCGCCCCTGTCTCGCCTCCGCCTGTTCCATTGACTCTCATTTGTGAAGTTAAGTTCGGATAGAAGCCCCCGATGGATTCAGGCATATGCTCCCGAAGCCAAGCGCCGTAGTGGAGGATCAGCGGCGAATGCGTTGCCAGCTCCATGTGCTCGAAGCCACGATGAGGTCCGAACTCGCCGTTGAGGCCCATCCGGTTTTCATAGAACTCTCCTTTGAAATCCACGTGGGGCTCGAAATGCGCTTTTCCAAATAGCGCTGTTCGATAGCCCGCTTCGCCTAGTACGCTTGCGACACTCGGCGCGTCGGCGGGCAGCGGAACGCCATTCATCCAAACTCCGTGGGTACCAACATATTGTCCCGTGAGCATGGTCGAGCGTGCTGGCATACATACGACATTCTGGTTGTGGGCCCGTTGGTAGTCGATTCCGGACCGGGCGATCGAATCGATGATCGGCGTGCGGGCCACTTTTCCACCGTGCGCGCCCAAAGCGTCGAATCGCATCTGGTCAGTCGTGATGAAGAGAATGTTCCGTCCCATGGTATTCCAATTCGAAAGTGTGATGTTTAACCTGTGGTGAGTGTTTGGCTCATGATCCCAGAAAAGATGAGATCAGAGTTTGTGTTGAAGTCGACAGGAGGCGTGTTGTGATTTAGAAAAGCGAGGTCGCCTCTTTCCCCCGCCCGCCTGTCGGTTTCCGATTCGCTGGACGGATCTGCCGAGATAGTCTGCGCGCCTCTTGGCTATTCCGTGACCGCAGACGACCGGCAATCTTCTTCCGGCAGAGGTTGACCGCCTCTCGGTCCTGGCCCTTTTTGCGGCAAAAAGACTTCGCTCGGGTGACGATCTCGGTCTCGCCCAGATCGAATCGTTTTGCAAATACTGCGGCCCAGGCATCAGGGTCATCCGATTCAAGGCCTGGCTTGAGTAAAAGTGTGTCGAGCCTCTGGCGATCCGGAAAAGAGCCGTAAAGGTGATCGTCGATCGTCATATGGATACACTTTTCGCACAGAATCTCCGCCGTCGGAGCGCTCCTCAGGTCGTGTGTCTTGATATCCAAATTCTTGTCCGGGGCGAAATTCCAAAACATCAGTGTATACCCATAGGACACTCGTCGAAATCGATCCATGTCGATGTCTGTTGAAAGGCCTTCCGTGCCATACAGTAGAATGAGTTGTGCTCGCTCCGGAATGTTTTCATTGTGTGCCTCGACCGCACTTCTGATCTGACGCGGAAATCGATCACCCTCGTGATGTGCTCGATTGATCAAGTTCGCCCAAGGAATGGCGAGGCCAACGAGTATCCCAATCGTGATCAGCGTATATTTCCGCTGTGGGGCCGAAGCGCGACGAAGTGCGGCATCGATGAGGACTCCAATCGCGAGGGCGGCCGGGACCTCGATGAAGATTGAGAATCGGACGGCGAAAATCGAAAAAGCGAGCATTGGGATGAGAATCAACACTATCCAAAGAGCGCAGGCGAGCCAGATCGGAAGACATCGCTCGAATAGATTTCGTCTCCCCTTCAGGTCTCTTCCGATCCATACACAGACGAGTCCCGTGATCGCGAGAAGAAGAGCAAGGCGCCCAGATCCATCCGTCAGCTCAAGAATCTGGACATAGATTCGTATCGCGATACTCACTGCATCAAAATTTGACGAATACATTGAAACGGTCGTGTCTTGAGATCGAACTAAAGCGAGGCGCAGCAGAACGTAAAATGTTGCTACGAGCGCGTGGGGAAAGACCCGAAGGAGGGACCGCTGGACAACGTTTGACTTCGGAGTCTTTAAATCAATGACTAGGGAGAAGGCGATCATGACCGCAGGCAGCACAAGCGTGGCTTCGTAGCTGAGGAGCCCGATAGCAAAAGGGATAGTGGAAAAAGCGATCCACAGCGAAGAGTTTCGCCGAATTCCTTCGATGAAGACCCAGAGCGTCAAGGCCATACAAAATTGTGCGAGAATGTGGGTGAATAGGCACGCGTTCCACATAGTTGAAAGTGTGGGGAGGGCCGTGATAGCCAAGACGCCAACTGCCCAAGCGCTTGGCCGGAGCATTCCGAGTGACCGAGCGAGGCCGAAGGCAACCCATCCGGTCAAGCAGGCGATTAGAATCGAAAAACTGAAGTAGCCGCTGGCTTCTAATCCAAAGGCTTGATAGGCGATTCGATAAAAGGCTTGTTCGCCGATTGGTCGGAATGCCCAATGCCGGCGGCCTTCAAACGGGAGAAAGCTTTCGGTCCAGCTGAATCCCGGTTGCCTCACTTCGTGAAGGAGCCACCAGTCATCGATTCCGAAATACTCGAGGCGGGCCAGTTCTACGCAATAGAAGCCGACGACACCCAGCATTCCGATGAGCGCGAGATAATAGGCCAGTTCCGCACCGGAAGGCGTTTGGTTCTCATCGTCTGAGTACACTCAAGTACAATAAGGCCGAATGAATAAAAAGTCTCCGAAATGCTGTGGAGAAACCTGCCTTGGCAGTCAGGCCGATTGAGAAGGCCCTCTCGGGAGGACACGACTTATGCCGGTCCCGGCATCTTGGAGGTCTATTCCTGGCTGGAGAATCGGGATTTTGGGCCCAATTCTGCGAATTTGATGAGCCAAGAGGCGACTCTTCTTACTTCATCATTCGCAGCATCAGCCGATCAAATGATCGATCGGGGAGTAGGCGCTGCAGCCAGGCCATGGCGTGGGCGGCTTGGCCGACCCGATAACGGGTTTTGGGTCGCCGGGTCGTGCAAGCTCGCAGTACGGCTCGGCTGACGACTTCGGGGGCAGAGCCGCGAGAATCGAATCGCTCAAGCATCGCGGCATGTTTCTCGGCCATGTCTTCGTATGCGCCTTTGGCTGAAATTTCTGCCAATTTGCCTCGGGCAATCTTGCTCCACTCTGTTTGAATTGCGCCGGGCTGGATGACAATGACGTCGATCCCGAACTGTGTCAGCTCCATTCGAAGAGAATCGCTGAGCCCTTCCACGCCAAACTTTGTGGCGTGGTACCA
>NHEP01000053.1 GCA_002171515.1 bacterium TMED88
GCTCATTGGGGGCAAACTCCTTGGACGGCCCCTCGATTCCAGCGCCAAGGGCGACTCAAACGAGCCGTCGGCGCATCACCTAGGGACCAAGCGTGACCACCAGCCGGGACCCCGAAGTACTTCCGCCCGAGGCCGACGAAGAAAAGGACCGCGTGCCCGCGTCGGCCACGAGGTCGTCGACGTCGAAACCACCGACCGCCGATCTCGATACCGACTTCATTGAAGGCGAGGTCCTCGGCCCAGGCTCCCTGACGGGCGACGAAGGCGAGGCCCTCGCAGACGGCTCGCCCATCCTCCCCGCTGACGGCTCTACACCGCCGGGCCCTCCCTACCCGCTGGTCCCCAGCGACGACGACATGACGCCTTTGGCGACCTCGGCCAGTCAGGTCTCTGCGCTCAATGCCTACATGTCACAGCTCGCCCACCATGCCCCGATCTCCCGGGAAGAAGAGCACGAACTCGCGGTCAGTTGGACCGAGGACGGAGACGTGACCGCCGCACGCAAGCTCGTGGTCTCCAACCTTCGACTCGTCGTCAAGATTGCCATGGAGTACCGACGCGCGTGGACCAATACCCTCGACCTCATCCAGGAGGGGAACGTCGGATTGATGGAAGCAGTTCAGCGCTACGACCCCTACCAAGGTGTCAAACTCTCCTCCTACGCGGTTTACTGGATCCGCGCTTACATTCTGAAATACATCCTCGACAACATGAGGAGTGTTCGACTTGGGACGACTCGGGCGTCTCGAAAACTCTTTTTTCGCTTAAACAAGGAGAAAGCTCGACTGGAACGAGAGGGGTTCGAAGTCGAACCCAAAATGATTGCCGAGCGGCTGGACGTGAGTGAGGACGACGTGCTCGAAATGGAAGCGCGCCTCTCCAGGCCCGACACGTATTTGGATGCTCCCCTCAGAAGAGAGGACGGCGAAGGAACCACCATTGGAGAAGGGTTCGCGACCGGGGGAGCCGACGCCGAATCGCAGGTCGGCGACGAGGAGCTGCGCTCAACCTTCTTGCAGAATGTCGAAAACTTCTCAGAAGAACTCGACGAGAGAGACCAACGAATCCTGCGCGAACGCTTGCTCGCCCCTGAACCCTGCACCCTGGCCGAAATGGGGAAGGACTTCGGGGTCTCCCGTGAACGGGTCCGACAACTTGAAGCGCGGCTACTCACCCGCCTCAGAAGCTACATGAAGGAGCACATGGTGGACTTCGAATACTATGCGCCCCCCGGTGAAGAGTGAGTGGCGGGCCTGGTCACAGTAAGCAGCGGATCGCCCTGGTGGGAAGCCTGCTCTGGATCTTGGCCTGCGGCGCATCAGACACCCTGCTTCCCTCAACGCCTTCCAAGCCCGAGGGATCGGCGCGCATCCAAGGCCAGTCGATCGCCTTGGAACTGGCCAGAACGCCCCAGGAGCAAGCGCTGGGTTTAGGGCAACGAGACGGACTCGCTTGGGGGCACGGAATGCTCTTTGTCTACGAAGAGCCCCAATTCCACCGGTTCTGGATGAAGGATATGCGATTCGATATCGACATTCTCTGGATTCGAGAAGGCCGCATCGTGGATATTTCGCACAACGTTAGACACCGTCCCGGATCAACCGGAGATCAGGTTTCTCCCCGCGAACTCGCAGATCAAGTTCTCGAGTTGCCCGCAGGATACGCAGCGGCTCAAGGGCTGCGACTTGGGCACCGGGTGGACATTGCGATTCTGAAGAACGACTAAATCGAACCCGCTCGTCCGCGCAGGCTCACCCGCCGAGATCCGCCACCTCACCGACGGCAGGAAATTCCGACAAGACGTGCTCGCGTACGGTCGCGTCGAGGCCATCCGTATCGAAACCAAAAGTCTCGTAAAGCATGAGATCCGCCGAGCGCCCTACCCCCAACCCTCTCAATAAGTTCGCTCGGGCTTTCAAGTCCGTATGACCCGTAATCCACTCGACGGTCACCACGGATTGAAGGTAGGCGGCTCGCGCCTCCTCATTGTTCAAGCCCGAGAAGCTCTGCGCGAGGCGACGAAGCGGGATCCACCGCCCCGCAGCGATCCGAGATCGCAACGCCGCACGCTCGCTTCGGGTGGAAGCCGGCGACCCCAGCGCTCTCCTTTCAACCTGCTCGGCGAGCCCCTCATTCAACCAATACGGGCGATCGCCCCCGGTCTGCTCCCGAAAGAGAGCATGCGTGTATTCGTGAAACAGGAGCGAGCGGAGTTCGTCGGAGGGGTGCGCGGGTGCCGCCACATGAATCTGACCATCAAAGAAGCCGACTGTCCGAAAAGAGAAACGGTGAGCGTGAGCCTGGGAATAGGCCGCCCGTCCGTAAAACATGACACCGAGCGGCTCAAGGGGTTCGAGGCCCATCAGCTCCGCCACCTCTCTCCGGGCATCCTGCAAAAACGCCATTGCGGTGCGGGGCCAATCAGGACTCACTGCTTCGAGTTCAGCGTCCAGCTGGATTTTAAAATCATCGCTTTGCTCCTCAACCCACAGAAGAGGGGGCCGGGCGATGGACTCATCGGCCAGTTTTCGCTCAGCGGCGAGCTCCCTGCGCTCCCTCGCAGCGACCTGCTTCCAGTGATTGAGATGGGGGCCGGCCAGGGCGATAAAGGTTTCGAACTCCTGCGAGGCGGTGGCATAGCGGCCGCGCCGACGCGCCAGATCCGCTAAGTACCAATGAGGCTCCGCGCTGCGAGGCGCCAAACGAACGGCGCTCTTCAGGGCCGCCTCCGCCCGTGCACTCTCCCCGCGCTCCATGTCGGCGATTGCCCCCAGCAGCATTCTCACAATGCGGTCCTCGGGCCGGCCCGAGGCGCCGGGCGGCGTCTCCGGAACCGGTCCCGTTCGCACGCCGTTCCAGAGCGCCCGGAGATGGTCGACACCGAGCGACTCTTCGGCGGCGAAGAGAGCGTCCGGCAACGCGTCCCGGTCATCGGTGAAATGCGTCAGCCCTTCGTCATCGACCCAAACAAATGTCTCACTCACCGAGGAACGCGGTACAGCACAGAGGATCGTCCCGCAGACCAGCCAGGTCGCGGCGAAAAGCCCATTGCAGCGAGAACGGAATTCGATGCCCACGTCGTTCTCATCGGACCAAAGTCAACGGGTCTTGACTGCCTCACCGGCAAGATGACCGAGTTCGGGAATAATGAGCTTTTCCATCGCTAATCGAACCGCTCCCCGGGAGCCTGGAATCACGAAAACAACTCGACCTCGACAGAGTCCGGCCACGGCCCGAGACAGCAAAGCCGCCGACCCGATGTCCTCGTAGGAAAGCTGACGAAATAACTCACCAAAGCCCGGGATGATGCGCTCGAGGAGGGGTTCGACGGTGTCCGGGGTGACGTCGCGCGGCGCCACGCCAGTGCCTCCGGTCAACACGACCGCCCGCACCTTTTCATCCGCGAGGGCGGCTTGAAGCGCCGAGGCGATCTGATCCGGCTCATCCGCCACGATGGAACGGCCCGCGATGGGGTGCCCGGCTTCCTTGAGAAAATCCGCCACCAGCGCGCCGCCGGTATCGGTTTCAAGGGTCCGCGTATCACTCACCGTGACGACCTGAGTGGCCACTTCGGCAAAAGCCTGCTTCCGGTGCGGGTGACTGTGATGCCCCGGCTTGGGACCCCCCGCATCGTTGTGTCGAGAGTCTGTCATGCGTGGTCATCCACCCAGTAGGTGCCGCCGGTGGCGACTTCTTTTTTCCAAATCGGCACGGTGACCTTCAGGGTGTCGATGGCAAAACGACAAGCCTCGAAGGCTTCCGCACGATGCTTTGAAGCCGCCACGATCACCACAGCGGCTTCGCCAATCTCGAGATGGCCCACCCGATGCGCGATGGCCACGCGAGTCCCAGGCCATTTCTCATTCGCAGCCTCGGCGATTTTCTGCATTTCGCGGACGGCCATTTCGGGGTAGGCCTCGTATTCGAGATGCTCGATATCGTGCCCCCGGGAGTGATTGCGCACGGCCCCCACAAAACTGACGACGCCACCCGTATCATCACCGGTGACGCGCGCGGCCACTTCTTCTGGATCGAGGGCACGATTGGAGAGCGTGCACGTCTCGACAGATCCGACGCCCCCGGCCACCGGCGGCAAAAGAGCCACCTCGGCTCCCTCGTGCAGTGCCGCTTCAGAGGACACAATTTCAAGATCCACCGAGACCCTCAGACGGTCTTCCCAGTTCGCGACGGACGGCCATCGGTGCGCAACGGCTTGCAGCAGATCCACCACCCTCGCTTCGGCGGGTAGGGTCCATTCGACTTCCGATGCGCCCGCTTCCTCGCGAAGCGCGCCAAAAAGCATCACGCGAACCTTCAAGAGCCAACCTCCCGGTGTGCAGCGGTCGGGAACTCTTCGCAAGCTCCCGACCGGATCAGCTCCACTGGCTGATGAGCCGCCCCTGGAATGGGGCAACCGATTGGGGAGACTACCCCGCGAAGGCCCAGGCCTCAAACGAGCGGAAGCGAATTGATCCCGATGGAGCCGGAACAGAAAAAGGGACCGACTCCCGAAGGAATCGGCCCCTCAAATGGAGCGAAGCAGCAGACCCCCTCAGACCGACGGGTCTGAGCCCTGTGAGGTCCGCGGCTTCGCATCACCCGACGACTCCTTCCGCACAACAGCCTGTTGCGCAGTCGGCTCCGAGGCCGCCTTCATAGCGAGGTGGCCATTGAAGACCGCCCCTTCTTCGATCACGACCGACGGGGCCGAAAGATTGCCCTCGACCCTTGCCGTCTTGTGAAGCGTCACCTGACCGGTGGCTTCAATATCACCCACCACGGAACCGCTCACGACCACCACCGTGGACCGAATCGAAGCCTCGATTTGACCCGATTCGCCGACGACCAGCGTATTCTGGCTGCTGATCTCCCCGCGAAACAAGCCATCGATCCGAACGGTGTCCTTGAACGAGAGCTTCCCCTCGAACTCGGAGCCTTGATCGATGAACGCGCTCAAGCCGCCGAAGCCACTGGCAGACGTCGAGCTTCGATGGCTCGCAGATCCGTCACTGATTCCTTCGCCGACTTTTCCTCGTCCAAAACCACTGATCGCCATGCTGGCTCCTCTCCTCGCGAATGCACTTGAATGAATGGGCACGCCGTGGCACGTAGACGTGCAAAACGGTTCATCCCCGAACCCGGCCCGACCCGCCGTCTCCGGCATCAGGGAGCAAGGGATTCCTTTCCGATTCGGCGACCGACGAGAAGCCTTGAGCCCGGATTGCTTCTCCGTTCGCTCAATCTCTGAAAAACAAGCGTCAGCCCCCCCCTGACGCCCCCCGGGTCGTGGCGAACCTCACCCTGGGCGAGCGCCGGGCGCCGAGACGCGGGCCGGCTGCTACGTTGCGCCGCCATGACGGGGTTGGCTCAGAATCCTGTGACGCTGCTCGAAAACTCATTGGCCAGCGGTCGCATCCACTCGGCTTACCTGATTTCGGGTGCTGGCGAAAAGCCGCGCAAAACCGCTCTGTGGTTCGCGCGCGCCATCGCCTGCGCGCAGCGGTCGACCGCCCGCGGGCCGTGCGAAGATTGTCCGGCCTGTCGACGCTCAGGAGCCGAAGTCGCAGAGATCGCCATCGAAGATGTCGACAAAGGCGGCCCGGCGTTCCGCCACATTGGCGAGCACGCTGACCTCTACTGGGTTGAGCGGGCAGAAGACAAGACGCGTGTGACCGTCCAGCAAGTTCGAGCCATCGAGCAAACGGTGCGACGTCCGAGTGTCGAAGGCGGCGCCCGAGTCGCAGTGATTCACGATGCCGAGTGGCTCAATGCCGAGGCTGCGAATGGTCTTCTCCGGATCCTCGAAGAGCCTCCCGCAGAAACCACATTCATCCTGGTGGCCCCCTCTCCGGGAAGCCTCCTCACCACAATTCGCTCACGATCCATTCGAGTCGCCTTCCCCGCAGAGGAATCCATCCCACTCCGAGACGCTTCGACCGATGAGGGCGTCGCCGAGTTGGTCGCTCAACTCGATGGAATTGCCCGACTCCGCCTTCCGGAGTTAGTCGATTGGGCAGAGAAATACCGCGGGGGGCGCGCACAGGCCGCTGCCGGTGTCGACGCTCTGCTCGATGTCGGCCAGCTCTGGCTTCGAGAGCGAATTACCCAAGCCGCACAAGAAGGAAGAAGAGACCTAAACCGCGAGCTGGAGGCTTTTTCCACGCTCGGGGAATGCAGACGCGACCTCGCCACCCGAAACGCACAGCCTCGCATGGTGGCGGAGCGCGGTCTATTTGCCATTCGAGGAGCCATCCGTTCGTGAGCGAAGCCTTCTACGTGACGACGCCGATCTATTATGTCAACGCCGAGCCCCACATTGGTCACACCTATACGACCGTTGTAGCCGACATGCTCGCTCGCTATCACCGCCTCAGAGGCGAACAGTGCTTCATGCTGACGGGAACCGACGAGCATGGCGACAAGATTCTTGAAGTCGCGCGAGAACGGGGCACCACCCCCGAGGCTGTCGCCACGGAATACGCCCAGCTCTTCCAGCAGACATGGGACCAATTGGGCATCCAGTATGATCGTTTCATTCGAACGACCGACCCCGACCACCGAGTCGTCGTGCAGAGCATCCTTCAAAAAGTCTACGATGCTGGAGAAATCGAGTTCAAAGAGTACGAGGGCCTCTATTGCGTCGGCTGCGAGCGTTTTCTCACTGATCGGGACATGGTCGACGGCCTCTGCCGCGACCACGAGCGGGCCCCTGAAAACCGAAGCGAGTCGAACTACTTCTTCAAGATGGGCGACCATTTTTCCT
Source organism: bacterium TMED88 (assembly GCA_002171515.1). Taxonomy (GTDB): domain Bacteria; phylum Myxococcota_A; class UBA9160; order UBA9160; family UBA4427; genus TMED88. The sequence goes on from NHEP01000053.1 coordinate 6,764, forward strand.
GGCTGGCTGAAACCATCGAGAACAACCCGGACTTTATTCGCCCCGAGCGCTACCGCAACGAAGTGCTCGCCATGCTCTCTGAGGAAAGTGGACTCGGTGGAGAACTCTGCATCTCTCGTCCGAAGGAGAGACTGGACTGGGGCATTGAGCTCCCCTTTGACGACCGATACGTCTGTTACGTGTGGTTTGATGCGTTGATCAATTACCTCACCGGCGTGGGCTATCCGGATCAAAGCGAATTCGAAACCTTTTGGCCGGCCGCGGAACACATCATCGGCAAGGACATCCTGAAGCCCCACGGCGTTTTCTGGCCGTGCATGCTCCACGCGATCGGTGCCCCGTTGCCTCGGCATCTCAATGTTCACGGATTTTGGAACCTTGATAATCGCAAGGTCTCAAAAAGCCTTGGGAATCTCATCTCGCCGATCGCCATGGATGAACGCTATGGATTCGAGGCTTTTCGCTACTTCTTGCTCCGGGAAATGGTCTTTGGGCAAGACTCCAGCTTCAGCGAGCCCCTCCTCATCGCCCGGATCAATGCAGACTTGGCCAACAACCTGGGAAACCTGGTGAGCCGGACACTCAATATGACCAACCGTTTTGCAGACGGCGTCGTCCCCACTCCAGGGGCCCAAGAGGAAGCCGAGGCGGTGATCGAGAAGACCGCTGCCCGTGTGGCCGCGGAGGTCGACGAACACGTTCTCAGCCTTCGGCCCCAACGCGCCCTCGAGTCGATCATGGGCCTGGTCGACGAAACCAACCGATACCTCGAACGGCGAGAGCCCTGGAAAGCCGCCAAAGACCCCGACCGCGCCGGCCAAGTCCCGACCACTCTTTACACCTGTTGCGAGTCGCTGCGAATCACTGCAGTCCTTCTCTCCGCTTTCCTCCCGAAAACGAGCCAGGAAATTCTCTCACGACTCGGCCTCGACAGCCCGCTCGAAGAAGCGTCGCTGCATGACTTAACCCGCTGGGGCCTCCTTCAATCCGGGCTTCCGACCGTCAAAGGCCCGCCACTCTTTCCGCGAGTGGATGTTCCGGAAGAATCGAAATGACGGGTTGGCTCGACAGCCACTGCCACCTGACTGCCGATCGCTACGACGCGGATCGAACGGCCGTGATGGAGCGGGCTCGGGAGGCAGGCCTCAGCGCCATGATTGCCATCGGTTCCGGCTATGGGCTGGAAGGGAATGCGCCGGCGGTCGCGCTCGCCCACGAAGAGCCAGACGTCTACGCCGCGGTGGGCGTGCATCCCCACGAAGCCTCGGAGTTCGAGGAAAACTTTCTCGAGAACCTTCGTAGTTGGCTGAGAGACGAGCGTGTCGTCGCACTCGGCGAATGTGGCCTCGACTATCACTACATGAACTCGGACGCACCGGCACAGCGACGTGCCTTTGCGGCCCAGATTGCGCTGGCTCGCGAAGAGGCCATGCCCGTTTCCATTCATGTCCGCGGCGACGAGCCCGACGCCTATGGGGAGATGCTCGACATCTGGCAATCGGAGGGCCAGGGGGATTTGGAAGGCGTTTTACACTGCTATACGGGGCAGCTTGAATTTGCCCGAAAGGCCCTCGATCAGGGTCTGCTGGTGTCCTTCTCGGGGATCGTCACTTTCAAGCGCAGTCACGAACTCCGAGAAGTGGCCCGCGCCCTCCCCCTCGATCGCTTGATGATTGAAACCGATGCACCCTTCCTCGCCCCAGAAGGCCATCGAGGCCAGCGAAACGAACCCGCCTGGGTGGGGGCCGTGGGCAAACAAATTGCCGAACTCCACGGGCGCACCCTGACAGAGGTCGCGGAGATCACGACTGCCAATGCGAGGCGGCTCTATCGCATCGACTCTTGAGCCCCCTCTGAACTTAGGACCGATCATCAGGAGCCTCATCATGAATCGCGATCCAATCGAACCGTCCTGGCTCAAACGCCACGATCTCGCTGTCGAATTGGCTCGCCAAGCGGGCCAGATTCAACGAGAGCGCTACGAAACAAAGCTTGATATCCGGACGAAAAGTGCCCCCATCGACCTCGTCACCGAGGTGGATGGGGCCTGCGAGACCCTCATCATTGAAGGGATCCGCAAAGTGGAACCCGAGGACGCCATCCTGGCCGAAGAAGGCGGCGGAGATGATCACCCCGATGCCGAATGGCGATGGATCATCGACCCACTCGACGGAACCACAAATTTTGCGCACGGCTTCCCTCGTTTCTGCGTTTCGATTGGCCTCGAGCATCACGACCAAACCGTGATTGGAGTGATCTATGACCCACTCTTGGACGAACTCTTCCAAGCGGTCCGCGGGGCCGGGGCATGGTTGGGAACCCGGCGGCTTCGGGTTTCAGGGGAACAGAAGATCGGCCAAGCCCTAGTGGCCACCGGCTTTGCCTACGACGTCCATCGCAGCGCTCAGGACAATCTGGAGGAATTTGGACGCGTCCTGAAAGCCACGCGAGGACTGCGTCGCGATGGCAGTGCAGCGCTTGACCTTTGCTATGTCGCCTCGGGTCGACTGGACGCCTACTGGGAAATGAAATTGAACGCCTGGGACGTCGCCGCGGGAAATTTGATGGTGGAGGAGGCAGGCGGAGAGGTGAGCGCCGCCGACGGCGGTCCAGCACCGCGGGATGGATCCGAAGTGGTCGCTTCCAACGGCGCCTTGCATGAGAAGATCTTGGACTTGGTGCGACCGTCTCGATGACTCAATCAAGCGGACCGGCGCGCACAAAGTGTGGCGGGCGAACCCCCGTCTTGGTCGCGAGCCTGTTGATTGGGCTGCTGTCGGGCTGTCCGACGCCGCCCGAAAAGGATCAGGGAATCGACCAAGCCCTCGCCGCCGGCGATCGACACGAGGCGCTTCGCCAAATTGAGATAGGCCGGGACCTCAACACTCCGGGTCCATCAGGCCTTCCGCCCCTTGCTCTCGCTGCAAAGTGGGGCGAGCGCGACATCCTGATCGCCCTCCTCGAAGGCGGAAGCAACCTCGAAGGCCGCGATGCCACCGGACAGACCGCTCTTCACCACGCGGCCCGAGCTGGCCAGATGGATGCACTCGACGCCCTGTTGGCCGCCGGAGCCTCCGCCCAAGCGCGCACGCCGGACGGCTGGACGCCGCTCCACGCGGCGGCCGAAGCGGGGCACAGCGCGGTGGCTCGCCGGTTACTCGCCCAGGGTGCACAGGTCAACGCGAAAGCCCATGGCGGGCGCACACCGCTTTACGTTGCGGCCCAGCGAGGTCACGGCGAACTCGCCCTCGTCTTGATGAAGCATGGCGCCGAGAGGGGGACCTTGCGGCAAGGACCCTGGTCGCCTCTGCATGTGATCGCCCAGGGGGGCTCGGTCGAAATCGCCCAACGCTTTTCGACCCGAGAACCGTCGGTTCTCGAGGCCAAGGGCCATCAAGAACTGACGCCCCTGCTGGTGGCCGCTCACAATGGTCACGGCGAGATGGCAGAATGGCTGATCGGCCAGGGCGCTGAGACCGAAGCACGCGATGACCAAGGACGGACCGCTCTTCTGATTGCGGCGGGCCGTGGGGACGCTGAACTGGCCCAACACCTCCTTGAGCTGGGTGCAAAGGCTTCAGCGACCGATGCTCAGGGGCGCACAGCGCTCCACCATGCCGCCTCAGAGGGCCATACCGAGACGATGAGTGTTTTACTGGAAGCCGGAGTCAATCCCAATCAGACCAATGCCCGGGGTAATACCGCACTGCATGAGCTCGTCATGACGAATCAACCGGATGCCGTGCGGCAACTTCTTGCGCTGGGCGCCTCCCCCAACGCGCGTAACGATGAAGGGCTCACACCTCTGCATACCGTCTCATTTTCAGGTTACGCCGAAGTCGCCCGAATTCTGATCGAACACGGCGCCGTGCTCAATGTGATGACGATTCATCGGGCCACCCCTGTCATGCTGGCCGCCCAAAATGACAACCGCGATGTCCTCCAGGAGCTCATTCAACAGGGCGCGCGACTGGATCTCCGGGCCATCGACGGTCGCACAGCCCTCGAGGCCGCCCAAGCGGCGGGCCACGAAGAAAGCGTCCGGCTGCTGGAGAAGGCCACAGAAGCGCCTCCCGCCTCCTAGAGGATCATGGGTTGCTCAGTCCGAGGCATTCCAAGTGTCCCCGTCCACGGCTTCCGAAAGCGGCTCCGAATCCGCTGAACTGATCCATCGCGCCTGAAAATCTGCCGCATCGACCGGCAGCACCTCCGCCAAGGCTTCATCGACGCGATAAACGGTCGGTGAATCAGCCGACGAGACCCACCAACCCTGGCCGGCACGCACACGCCCAAAAACCAATTCGGTCAGCACTCGTCCCCCTTCCCCGCTCACCTGGACCTGGAGGTTCCCCGGCGCCAACCCCAGCGCCTCGCGTTCTTTGGCCCCGAGGCCATCGGCCACGATCTCCGTCGCCTGGAGGGTGGAGAGGGCGTTGACCGCTCCGCGGAGGTCCTCCGGGTCGACTCGCTCGTCATTGGGCCTCCATTGGCCGCCGCTCCATTCAGCGGTCAAGGTCGTGTTGGGTTGCTGGGAATCCGCGGAGTCGAACACCCAATGGAGACCGCGTGCCTCGCTCGGGTCGAACCCGCCCAGGCTCTTGTGCCTGAAATCGAAGAGCGCTTTCGGTAAGTCTTCAAGGCGGTTGGCAGCAAGCAAAAAGAGACGCCCCCCGTCCCCCGAAGCCACCCACTCCAGCCCACCCTCCATGGGCGCGATCGCAAGCTCTCGCGGAAGCTCTCCATCGTCCGTCTCAAGCTCAAAGTGAAAGACACTTTCCTTCAGCACAGCCTCGGCCTCGGCTCGTGCTTCTTCCTCCACCCATCCGTCCGCCTCAAGGAACGAAAGCTGGGTCAAGAGGCCCTCGACCGTGAACGGATCTGCGGATTCAATCAAAGGATCCGTCAGTTGCCACTCGTTGCCCTGCCTCACGAGCGTGGCCCCTCCGCCTGGCCAGCGGACCAAAACTCGCCGAACGGCCATGCGGTCAAAGTCGAGAACGCGACGATCTCGCCATCCGATTTCTTTTTTCTGAAGCGCATTGGCTCTCCACGAGGCCACCCAGTCCACACCCGGTTCATCCTCGATCCGCACGTAGGTATTGCCCCCAATCGGGGTCGCCTGTCCCCACCGCAATTGATGGGTGCGCCCTCGAGCTCCGAAGCGAAGCGGAACCACCGAATCTTCCAGCCCAAAGTCTTCAAGGCGAACAGGTGGATCCACGCGTCCCTCGATGCGGAGCGAAGCCAGCTGACTGGCTGCCGCCTCAAAGGCCACGGAATCCGCTGGACCTGGGTGCGCGCCCACGATGACCCAACCGGACGTATCGCGTTCCGCCCGCAAGCGGCGACCTTCCGAGGTGGTCAGCTCGACCCACTCGACATCCTGAGCCTCGAGCTCAGGAAACAGTTCTTCTTGCCGTGAATCGACGATCCCGGGCTCGGGCGGGTCCTGAAACTCAAGCCAATAGACCATCGCGGCTAAACCAATGGCCACCACAAAAAGAAGCCCCGATGACCGCCCCGACACCCGCTCAGCGCCCGCCTCGGCCACGCCGAAGCCACCAAGCCAAGACGCCCGCCACCGCGATCCCTTCAGGCAAAACGAAGAGGGAAAGAGATACGATGGAACGAAATTGATCGGCGTTCATCTCAAATCGCGAGGCTCGGGAAAGGCGGGGTCGAATCGAGATCTGATCGATGTCTCCCAGTAGCCAGTTGGCACTGTTCAAGAAAATGTCGCGGTTGTATTGGGCCTCGATAAATTCATTCGAGGCAAAATCAGAGTCGCCGAAAACCACGATTCGGCCGGCTTGTTCAGCCTCGGATTGACTGCTCGGTGGCAGCTCTCCGGCGACCGCGATGGGCACGGGACCATCCAGATCACCCTCACCAAATTCAGCTCGGCCGGTTGCCTGCCACCCCGGCAAATCTCGCTCCGCCCAAGAACTCGGGCCGGTCAGAACCAAGACTTCCCAGCCGTCCCGCGTCACCTCGACACTCCGCACCATCGGGTAAACCGTTGCCTGGCTCAAGGACCGAGTAATCGGGTGCTCGAGCGCGTACTCCGCCGCCATCGGGACCGTCGCCTGGTTGAAGATGGCTTGGACGGGATCGACCACCACATCGTCCCCCAGCACGACTCCCCAGCCTCGCAAAAGCTCGCCGAGGTTCGTGTTGGCGCGAGGGTCGATCAGAATAAAAAGAGACCCTCCCTTTTCAACGTACCGACGAAGAGCCGCTAGCTCATGATCAAAGAGCGGTCGTGTCGGACCGCTCACCACGATGGTCTCGGCATCCTCGGGCACTTCGCCGCGGGTAGAGAGGTCGAGAGAATCGACCTGGTAGGTCTCATTACGCAGGGCATCCGCGGCACGGCTCATCCCCTCCGGGCCCTCTCCATCTTCTCCGCCGGCTGTCTGGATCCCTCGCTCACCGTGACCCCGAAGGAAGTAAACCTTCTTCTCGAGTCCACGCGTGAGCTTGAGCAATCCGTTGGTCAGACCGGATTCTGTTAATTCCGTGACCGCAATGCCGTCGGACCCTTGAGAAATGCGCACGAGGCCCCGGGCCAGTGCTTCGGGATCGAGCGCCAATTCCTCAACCATGAGGGGCGCTGCATTGGGATCGAGGTAGCGAACCTCAAGCCGGTCGCTTTGATGGTCGTAGAGGTCAAGAAGTGATGAAACCGCCGGAATTTCGCTGCGCGCAAAAAAGGCCGTGACCTCTGTCTCCACATCGAGACGTTCGAGCAAATCAGCCGTCTGTTCGGTGAGCGTGTTGACCTGGCCTTCACTCCAGTCAAACCGCACACTGCGCCGCTGGGCGATGAAACCAAGCATTCCAAGAATCAAAATCCACGAGATGGTCGAGACAAGCGCACTGCTTCCATAGCGACCCACTCGGCGCGCCTCACCGCTCTGGAGCCTCTGACGAACAGTGTCGAAACCAAAAACAAGAGAGGCCGCAAGCAGCAAGACGCCCAGGGCCAGGTTCCAACCGATCCAGGTCAAGCTCAAGTCGGTCACCGGTTGAAACAGTGCGATGCCCGCGGAAAGCAAGCCAAACAGGACCGCGACGAGACCCAACCCGCCCAGCAATGCAGGCCAGCCTGTCATGGATCCCTCCTCGGCTCGGCCGATACGATCAGCGCCATCTTGACGACTCCACCACCGCTTTCGAAAGGACGAGAAAGATCCCGATCACGACAACGAAATACGCGAGGTCGGCGGTGTCGATGAGGCCCGTCAGCATTCTCTCGACGTGGTACCCCGTCGCGATCCATCGCATCAAACCCGCCAACCAGCTCTGCTCAGCCCCCGGTGCCCCCGATAGCGCCACGTCGACCAGGAAGGGCAACATCAATCCAAAGACGAGCAACAAAACCAGCGCCAAAACAAACGCCACGAGCTGATTTTGTGTCACCGAAGAGGCGAAGGCCCCCGCCGCCACGTAGGCCCAGCTCACAAAAAGAAGACCAAGCAAACCCGCAGCCGTCTTGCCCGCTTCTGGGTCTCCAAAATAGAAAAGAAGGCCCGGGTAGAAGGCCACGATCGCCGTCATCAGACTTGCAAAACCAATTCCGGCTAAAAATTTACCGAGGACAATCTCCCAGATCCCCAACGGGCTTGTCAGCAACAGTTCCTCGGTCGCATGAAGCTTCTCATTGGCGAAGAGCCCCATCGTGACCGCAGGCAGTAAAAACAGCATCACGACCCACATCGCGCCAATAAACGGCGAAATCAGTGAATCATTCAAATTCATTGAGGCAAGCCGGTCGTACTGCTGAAACTGCTGTGCAAACTCGACACCTTCCGCGAAGGAGACAAGGCTCGACAGGAAAAATGTCCCCGCCAGAACAGACCACAGCGTCAACACCACGTAAGCCACAGGCGAAACGAAAAGCGAGCCGAGTTCTCGACCCGCAATTGCGCCGACGTGTCTCATCAAACTCGACCTCGCGGCTCAGTTTCTGCTGCATCCGCTGAAGTGACCCGAGCAAAAACATCTTCCAGCCGATCCCCCCCGGCGGTCAAGTCCGCAAGGGATCGATCGAGCGATTTCCGGCCTCGATCAATCAGCACGACTCGCTGACACAAAGCCTCGACCTCGGGCAGGATGTGGGTCGATAGAATCACAGTCTGTTGCTCTCGACCCTGGTCCGGGGCCGCCAACCCCAGAATCAAGTCGCGAATTTCACGAATTTGGATCGGGTCAAGTCCAACTGTCGGCTCATCGAGAACAAGAACTTGAGGCTCGTGAACAATGGCTTGCGCCAAGCCGACGCGTTGTCGAAACCCTTTGGAGAGCTGTCCGATAATTCGCTTGCGAACCTCCGTCAAGCCGCAACGCTCGAGTGCGCGGTCCACCGAATCGCGTCGATCACTTCTTTTCACATCCTTAATCGAAGCCACAAAGCCCAAAAAGCCGCGCACAGTCATCTCGGGATACAAAGGGGGTGTTTCTGGCAGATATCCGACAGCACTGCGGGCCGCTCGACCGTCCCGAAAGACGTCGTGCCCCGCCATCCGAATGGTTCCATCTGTTGGCGGGATAAATCCGGTTAACATGCGCATTGTGGTAGTTTTCCCCGCTCCATTGGGGCCCAAAAAACCCACCACTTCTCCCCGCCTGACTTCGAAAGACAGGTCATCGACGGCTTGGATCGATCCGTATCGCTTGGAGACCCCCTCTACAGCGATCATCCGATCTGCTGTCATCGGCGGCCGGCCTCCTCACCCAACATGCCACCGAGGAAAATCTCAACGACCGCCTGAGCCACCTCTTGATAGTGGCTCCCGTCATTGGATGAAGGCGATGGCTTGACGGTCTGCGGCAAAACGCTGTTCGTCACCATGATGTCCAAGCCTCCCATGAATACAGCGCAGGCAAGGTCTGGGTCAATATCCTGCCTCAGAGTCTTCGACTTCTGCCCCTGGCGAAAAATTTGCCCCACGAGCCTAAAAAGCTCGCTCACCGCTCGCAGCCGGTCGGGCTGAGCGAAACGCTGAGAGCGTTGTATTTCAAAAACCAACACTTTGACCCAATCGGAACGGACTCGATGAGCGTTCAAAATAAGTTCGGCAATGGCCAGAAGCTTTTGCTCGGTGGCCTGCGAGCCGGATGCGATCTGACGCACCGCCTCAAGGAAAACTGTCCACTGTTCGCCAAAAATACTGTTCAGTATTTCTTCTTTATTTTTGAAATAGTGATAAACGAGTCCGTACGCAATACCGGCTTCGCACGCAATATCTGAAATCCGACTCCCGTGATAACCCTTCTCCGCAAATACATGTGTCGCCGCATCGAGAATCAGCTGCCGTTTATCTTGGGCCACACGCTGGACTGTTTCATGCGACGAGCGATTCATGAAATCCCCAAAGGATCAAAGCTTCACCTCGGTCAATCCGAGAATGTGAAAGAAGCCATCAAGACTCCCCAAAAAGTCGCGTGACCGCCGAGAAAAGAACGAGGCCCTTATGATGAACCATGGGAACAGCCCGTCAAGCACCCGTCCGCTCGCAGATGCTGAGCGCGACCGACAGCGATATCCTTACGGAATGGGAAACTTCGATGGCCCGCGTTGGGGTCGCTCAAACGACAACCCGAATCGATCACGAACGCCCGGGAGAATGGGCCTTCTCATTCTCTTTCTTGGGCTCGCGATGATGACCCACGCCGCAGAGACCCTCGCTGCAGAACACGCCCCCCCTCCCTCAAGCGCCACCGACAAAAGAGGCATGAGAAGCACCGCGCACAGACCAGACGTCGAGAACCGGCTGGACTACTGCACGGTCGGCCGGTGCCGGCCTCGAGCCGCACACCCGTGGAGAGACACACTGGCTTTTGGGGGACTTACGCTCGCCGCCGGCAGCATGACCCGCTGCGCTCGGCGAAGAAAAAGCTAAATCCGTGACCGACCGCGAACGGGTTGCCCGAGGCTTGAAAGGTCCCATCGGGAAGGCTGGACACCCCGGCTGGGCAAAAGCGCCACGCCCGCGGGACATGCTTTTAGCCCATGAAGGCGGTCATCGCTTTGCGAAGTTGCTCCCGCTCGGGTTTTCGTCCTCCGGCGATGAAAACCGTCATTGAAATGACCAGATCATGGCGGTGGGTCTACGGCTCGTTATCCGTGCAGCGCGCAGTCGAGGACTGGTACTCGAAGCCGTTCAATACCGAACCTCAAGCGCAGCTTCTGCGAGAAAGCCCTCATCGAAGAACTGTCCGGCTCAACCACAAAGAATCGGCTCTCCTGGTCAAACATTTTCGCTGCGGAAGCCACGGGCAATCCCGCCGCGAGCAGATCAAAGCGGCTTTCGGTTTTCATGCCGGACAGCGCGAGTCCCGTCAGAATAGAGCTTTTGCCCGAAGCCACCTGCGGGTGGCCGAAATCATCGGCCAGGCCAAGACTCCCGATCGCGACTTCATTCTGGTATTCCGATGGATCGAGGCGCCCACTCTCCGAGAGATTCTTCAGAACCAAGAGCCGACTGCTCAGGCTTCTCTCATGGCCGTCGCAGACAGCATCCGGCGAATGCACGAGGCTGGACTGGGCCACGGCGACCTGCATGCCGAAAATATCCTTGTGCCCGCTTCGGGCCCACGCCTGATTGACCTACACCGATCGCGCAGCAGTCGGCGGGGAAGCCGCCTTCAAATCCGAGATCTCGGCCTATTCGACTACTCCCTTTGCGATCTGGGTGTCACCCCTGCGGACCGGATCAGAGTGCTCAAGCGCTGCCTCGGAGACGAGAGCCGCCCTTCCGCTCCAGACCACTCGCCTTCCTTGCGGGCCGTCTTCAAGCAAGCCGAGCGAATCCGCTCAGGGCTCACGAGGCGCCGACTACAGCGGGGCGAAAAGCCGATCGATGGGCCTCATTGGGATCCATCGAACTTGTGAGCGCGTCCGATTCGTCCCACCCTGAAGCGCCAAACGAATTTAAGCCCGACGAACGGTGAGCCACTGATAAGAACTCGAGGAGCCGGCCACGCGACCCGCAGTCCCCTCCTCAAGCTGAACCGCTGGCCCCGCGGCACAGCTATGGAGAATTTCGCGAAAGCTCGCGATCTTGCGTTCGGGATCCTCAGGGTTGAGTCCGTGGAAGATCACCTCGACCCGCTCTTTGGTCTCCAAGACATTGAGAACCAGGGTCGCGAGGGTAAAAAGCTTACCGATTCCCTCAATCGCCTCGACGGCAAATCTCGGCGTCTCGATTTCAGCAATCTCAATTCCAAATTCAAGGCGCATCGAACAACTCCAATGGATCCAATGGCTCCGGACCCCATCCGAAACGCATCAGATGGGCCCCGAGTCGACGGGCTGGCTTATAACCAATCAGTGAATAGATCAAGTTACGATTCGACCCCTCGCTGTCAAGTGGCTGGAAGCGAGGTTTCTTTCTTCAATATATCGATGAGATCATTCCGATTAAGGCGTCCTTCGTCGGCCAGTCGGTCAATGAGGCGGAGCACCTGCCTCAGAGCCTCGGAATTCTTCAGCGGCCTCAGCTCGGCCGACTTCCGAACTTCATGAGCGCAACCGTCTGTCCTCTCAGACGAGACCCCGTACCCCCGACGCAGAGCTTCAGAGAGTTCAGAGTTCGCGACCAAGACCGCCTTGATTTTTAATCCGGTTCTAAAAGCCAAGTCATCGAGCACCGCCAAGTTAGTGGGGTCCTCTACACCGACATGAAGCGTCTTGCGAGCCCCCTCCCCTTCGACAAAGAGCGGGACGAGACGGAAGCGTTCGGCCATGTCACCGGGCACCAAAGCCAAGAGCTCCGGAGAAAGCTTCTTTCCGCCCAATCGTGCCATAGGTGTGCCCAGCTGATGCGCGAGAGCAGGAAGCAGATCCGATTCCTGCACGAATCCCATTGTGACCAGAGTGGCCCCCAAAGGCCTTCCCCATCGCGACTGATTGGCCAATGCTGCAGACAGCTGATCTTCGTCGATGAGACCGGCTCGGATGAGCATTTCTCCGAGTCGCGGGTTTTTCAGTGGAGCCATCTCCGTGCACCTCCACACGGCTTATCGGCCACCCGTTGCCCCGACATAAGGCCCCTGCGTCGCCCAAACTCGAGCCCCGGGGCCCTTGAATGCCTGCCCTCAGCGCGGGGATCCCCTCGACTCCGCCAGAAAGCAGCGCGCTTGCCGGGTGATTTCTCCGTAGACGCCGGGAGCCTGACTTCGACACCGCTCCATGACCGCGGAGCAACGGGTATGGAAATAACAGCCCGAGGGAGGCGCGGAGGGCGAAGGAAGATCTCCTTCGACGGGAGGCGCTCCGCCCCTCCGAAGCGGATCAATCGACGGAACCGCTTTGAGGAGCCCTTGCGTATAGGGATGAAGCGGGTCGGAA
>NHEP01000054.1 GCA_002171515.1 bacterium TMED88
AAGCGCCTCCGCGGCGCGAGAGAGCATCCACGGAGCCGGGCGCCCTCCCTCGACCTGGTCGGAACAAACGACCACGTCGGGGGCGAAGCCTTGATGAGCCGCGAGGGGTTTCACCACATCCATTAGATCCTGGGTGTAGCCGGTCGTGGAACCGATCGACAGCCCCCGCCGACGGAGGCCACAAACGCTCTCCGCCACACCCTCAATCAACTGGCTGTGGTCCTGGAGCGTTGCTTTCTGGAGCGGAAGAAAACGCGCGTACATCTCGTCGACATCCTCGGATGTCGCGGCGCGACCCCGTGCTCCCTTCCAGGCTTCGGCCACCCGAGGCAGGCTCAGCAAGGCGGCGATATGCGCTCTCTTCGACAGCCCCATCGGTTCACGGGCTTCGGCAAAAGTAATCTCAACGCCACACTGGCGAAAGATTTCTTCGAAGACGAGAGCCGGTGCACGACTCCCGTGGTCGATCACCGTTCCCGCCCAGTCCACGACCAGGCCCCGAATATGCTGGAACGGCTTCTCGCTCATCCGAATCGTGCCCCTCGCCTCGATGACACACTCTTGTCGCAGGAGAGGTGAGTGTATCGAAATGAGCCTCGAATCCGGCCCATCCCCGAAGGCGTCACCGGGGATCTACGCTGGCCACCGGCGCGGAAACCCCCTCCGAGACCCACCGTTTCGTACGGATGCACCCGATTTGTGTGACTCGCAGTCGAAAATCAAGGTATTCTGGGTGCCCGCTTGAGCCTTCATCGGCGACGGCCCCGCGCGCCGAGAGACCGGCTGAGGAGATAGGAGTAGGATGTCCGCAGAAGATCGAATCGAACGCATCATGGCGTGGGGTCCGGTTCTGTTTGGCCTCGGCTTTATTGCCCCGCTGATTTCGCAGTCCATGCAGGCTTTGGATGTCGAGAAGTTGTTGGGGATTGGGTCGTTGGGCTGGGGGTTAGGCATCGGGCTTTCGCTCGGACTGATCGCCAAATGGCGAGGCAGCTGGCTATGAGCAGTGCACTGGAGTCCCGCCCGCAGACACCGGTGGTTCCGAATCCGGCCGAGCGGGGACGCATGATTCGAGAAGAACAAGCGATCGCACGCGAGTACATGGGACGACTGCCTTGGGAAATGGTCGCTTGGGGCCTCGGCAACTTTGTTTTTTGGCTTTCCCTGTGGCCGTTGGTGTTGAGCGGTTGGCTCCCGCTTTGGGCCGGATGCCTTCTGTCATGCATCTCGATGAGCCTGGGCTACCTGCCCTCCCACGAGGCCCAGCACTCGATCATCGGCGCCGAAGGAACCCGCTGGCGCTGGCTGAATGAACTGGTCGGCCACGTTTCGTTGATTCCACTGGTCTTCCCCTATCGGGTGGCCTGGATCACCCACAAACAGCATCACGCTCACGCCAACAACCCTCTTAAAGATCCCGACTACGGAACCATGGCCCCGACCTGGTGGCAATCCGTCTGGGAGTCAGCCAAAGAGCGGCAGCCCATGAAGAACGAGGGCTATCGACGGTGCTTGGAACACAGCGAAGACCCGATGCTCCAGCGCGCGCTGATCGAGTCGATGCTGATGAACTGGTCTTTCTTCGCGATCCTCGCGATCCTCGCTTGGTCGGGCTACGCCCTTGAAGCGTTCTTCCTGTGGTGGCTCCCCAAGCAATTCGGCTGGAGTTACCTACAGCTCTTTCTGAGTTGGGCGCCCCACCACCCCGGCGACCTCACCGGACGCTATGGAGACACCCGGGCTTGGAAGTCACCGGTGGGCACAATCCTCTCAATGGGAATGGAATATCACGTCGTCCATCACCTCTTTCCGACGATTCCGTTGTTCCAGACAGGGCCCGCCTACTGGGCCCTTCGAGAAACTCTAGAGAAAAGAGGGATTCGAAACGACGGCCTCTGAGGCCGCTTCGGAGTCGGGAGAGTTCATGTACGGATTGATCCACAAAGCCATTCAAGGCTGCATTCAAGGCGCCCATGGCGAAGAGGGCTGGGCCCGGGTCGCGGCGCGAGCCGGGGTGAACTCCTCCGCCTTTCTCAGTTTCGAAAGCTACCCCGACGAGGTGACTGTCGGCCTCTTGGTGGCGGCTTCCGAGGAATTCGAGCAGCCGCTCACCGAGCTGCTTCAGGACTTTGGGCGTTACTGGGTGCTCAATACCGCGCGGGTCGAATACGGGCCGATCTTCGAATTCGGTGGGACAAACTTTGTTGAATTCCTCGACAACTTGGATGCCATGCACGAACAGGTGGCGCTCTCCTTTTCGAACCTCCAGCAGCCGAGCTTCGCTGTCGAAAAGAAAGCCGACGGGCGAATTATCCTGCACTACAAGAGCATTCGCGAGGGTCTGTCCGACTTTGTCGTTGGTTTACTGGAAGGCCTCAGCGAACATTTTAAACAACCCGTCGAGATTGAACTCATTGAGGCCAAGGCCGATGGGGCCGATCACGACGTTTTCGAGCTGAGCCTGCCGGCGTGATCGACTCGCAGGCCTTTCGAAAGCTTTTCCCTTTCGGATTTGCGCTGGATACAGATCTCAAGATCGCGTTCTGCGGGCGGTCATTGGATCAGTTAATCCCAGCCTCCGAAGGCCTCAAGCTGTCGGATCGCTTCAGCCTTCAACGTCAAACGGGCCCACCGACAGCCGACACGATCACAGCTCTGTTTGATCGTCCGGTTCAGCTGAGTGTGAAGGAGACCCCTCTTTCTCTTGCCGGAGAGTTCGCACCCTGGAAAGAAGGCTTCTTATTTCTTGGATCTCCGAAGATCGACCGGCTGACGGAACTCAGCGAACTCAACCTGAAGATCACTGACTTCTCTCCTCATGACGGCGTCATGTCTTCACTGTTTCAGGTTCAAAAAATGGAAGTCATGTCCTCGGAGGCCCTGATGGCCGCCGCGGAACTTGCCCAGCAAGAGCGGATCTACCGACAGATTGTTGAAGAGTCGAATGACATCATCCTCGCGCTCACCCAAAAGGGTGAAATCACCCTGGCCAATCCCGCCGCGACGAGTCTCCTGGGGATTTCGGCGGGGGCCAGCCGAGCCAATGACTTCCTCTCGAAGGAGAGCCGCGCGACGTGGGACGACGCCGCGGCGGCCTTGGCGGGCGGCGCCCTCTCGGTCTGGGTCGAATTGGTCCTGCAGGATCCGCGCGGGCACGCCGTCTCGGTTGAAGGACATCTGGTGCGGAGCGTGGCCGATCAGGGCGAATCCGTCCTCGGGTTCTTGCGTGACGTGACAGCTCGGAAGTCCGCAGAGCACAATCTCGCAGCGAGTAACGAACAACTTCGAAGAGCCCAGAAGATGGAAGCCGTTGGGCGCTTCGCGGGTGGGATCGCCCATGACTTCAATAACGTCCTCGGAGTGGTCATCGGAGCGGCCAGCGCCCTCCAGGAAGACCTGCCGCGACATGATCCGAGAAGCGCAGATCTAGAAGTGATCCTCGCGAGCGCGGAAAAAGGCGCGGCCCTCGCGCATCAGATCCTACAATTCGGTCAGCGCAACCGGACCATCGGGGGAACGACAGAGCTGGTCGCCCAGGCGGATTCGCTGCGCCCCATTCTCGATCGAATTGTCGGGCCCAACATTGAACTGATTATCCGAAGTTCAGCCGATCGTATTCACGTCGAACTGGATGCCATCCAATTCGAACAAGTCCTACTCAACCTCACCGTGAATGCCGAATATGCGATGGCGGAAGGAGGACGACTCACGATTGAAATCGAAGCGGACCCGCATCGCAACCAAGCGACCGTACGCGTCCGCGATTCCGGTCTGGGAATGGAACCAGATATCCTGGATCGAATTTTCGAACCGCTGTACTCCACAAAGCCCTCCGAGGACGGAAGCGGCATGGGGCTGAGCATCGTTTACGGAATTATTTCTGAGGCGGGCGGACGCATTGAGGTCGACAGCAAACCCAATCTGGGCACCTGCTTCACGATCACACTGCCCCTGTGCAGCAAACATGAAGAGGCTGAGCAGACGATCAGTGCGATTCCCAGTCCCGCGAGCCAGACTCATCGCGCCTCCCGAACAGCCATCGTCATCGAGGACCAAGTCGCCTTACTTCGCTTGACCACACGGGCCCTGGAAGAAATCGGGCTCGAAGTCGAATCTTTTGCGAGCATCACAGACGCTCGAGCCGGGCTTCTGGCGAGAACAACTCCGCCAGAAATCCTCGTGACTGATGTCGCGCTCCCCGACGGGAACGGGCTTGATTTGGCAGAAGAGCTGGTCCGGAAAGATCGAATCGAAAAAGTCATCATCATGACGGGCAATGCCGACTTCGACCGCATCGATCGACTCACCTCCCACTTTGGATGGGCCTTGTTGATGAAACCGTTCCGTTTAAACCAACTCACAAAGCTCGTCCATAGACTTTTCGAAGAAGAGTAAGTCCACGAAAAACTCCGTTGGAAGGGTCGCAACCATGGCGAACGAAGAGGCCTTGCCCAAAACCATGCGTGCCTGGCAAGTCCGCGAGTGGGGGCCGGAGCCCGCCCAGGCTCTCCAGCTGGAAACCCTGGCCCTACCGATCCCCGGTCCTGGCGAATGTCTGGTACGCGTCGAGGCCATTCCCTTAAATCTGAATGACATGGAGCGGATCAACGGCGAGAACATGATGGTCCGCCCCGCATTGCCCGTGACGCCAGGCATGGAAGTGCTGGGAACGGTGGTCCGCGAAGGAGAAGGCGTGACGGGCCAGATGGGGCAAAGGGTCGCCGCTATGGCCAAGCAAGCCACCGGTGGATTCGCAGAATACGCGCTCTGCCCCGTCGTCTCAGCGTTCTCTATGCCGGATGACATTCCCCTTCCGGAGGCCGCCGCGCTTTATTTTCCCTATCACCTCGCTTGGCTCGGCCTGATCGAGCGCGCGGAGCTACAAAGCGGCGAAACCGTTCTGATCCACGCCGCGGCCGGCGGAGCCGGTTCGGCGGCTCTCCAACTCGCGAAGAGCCGCGGCGCCAAGGTTTTGGCCACCTGTGGCGGACCCGAAAAGGCGCGCCTCTGCGGCGAACTCGGCGCCGATGTGGTGATCGATTATCAGCAGGAGTCCTTTAAAGATCGGGTCCTTGAGGAAACCGGCCTTCGCGGTGTGGATGTGGTGTTCGATGGCGTCGGCGAATCGGTCCTGGACGACTCGATGGCTTGCCTGGCCTACAACGGGCGTTACCTCATGATGGGCTTTGCCTCGGATAAACGAGCAGTCGACCAGCCGCTGATCGTCCCCCGTCGCTTATCGACAGGGAATTTCAAGATCTGTGGAGTCCTCCTCGCCTATGCGGACGACAATTTCCGCCCCATGATGAAAAAGGCCATGGGTTGGAACTTTTGCCCGGATACGCTCGGGGAATCCATCATGAAGTCGATCATCGATGAAGTTCGAAATGGCCAGGTCAAGCCGGTCATTGGGGAGACGATTGTCTTCGAAGAAATCCCCGCCGCCATGGCCCGACTTCGCGACCGCAAGACAGTGGGCCGAGTCATCGCCCAACTTGAACCCGCTCGGCTCTAAAGCCCGAACAGCCGAGGATCTGCAGAAGGAGAAACCTTTGTCTGTACGCATTGTCCTGATTGGCGCGGGAAGCGCGCAGTTTGGCTTCGACATGCTGGGCGACTTTTTCCAGAGTCCTGCCCTCAAGGGTTGCCACATTGTGCTGCACGACATCGACCCAGAGGCACTCGCCCGAACCGCGACGGCCGGCCAAGCCTTCGTGGCCGAGCACGGGATCGAGGCCAATCTCACATCGACGACAGACCGCAGCGAAGCCCTGCCCGGCGCCGATTTCTGCGTCATTGCTATCGAGGTGGGTGATCGGTTCGCGCTGTGGGAGCAGGACCGCAGCGTTCCCCAGCAGTACGGCATTCGCCAAGTGTTCGGCGAAAACGGTGGCCCGGGTGGGCTCTTTCACTCTTTACGAATCATCCCGCCGATCCTGGAAATCTGTGAAGACATCGAACGCTATTGCCCACAAGCGACAGTCTTCAACTACAGCAACCCGATGAGCCGAATCTGCACCACGGTGCATCGACGCTTTCCCCGTCTCCGCTTCATCGGACTCTGCCATGAGATCGCCTCGCTCTATCAGCACTTGCCCATCCTGCTCGACCGCCCGATCGACGAAATTGAATTCCGAGCCGGAGGACTGAATCATTTTTCCGTACTGGTCGAGGCCCGATATCGTGAAGACGGCCGCGACGCGTATCCGGAAATTTTGGCCGGGGCCAGAGCCTACTTCGAAGATCTGCCCGATCTCGGCAGCATCATGAAGAAGCTCTTCGCCACCGAGGCCGGTTCGACGCCGGGGAGCGAACCCGCCCTGAGAGAAGGCGCGCGGGCCTGGGCGGAAAGAGGGGTCTTTCGCGAGCTGCTGACCAAGTTTGACTGCCTCCCCATTACGACCGACAGCCACATCGGCGAGTACCTGCAATGGGCCCACGACGTCGCCGACCATAAGGGCATTCTTGACTTCTACGTCTATTACAAGAAGTGGATGCAGCGAAGCGAGCCTCAAATCGGAACCACACGACGAGAAAGACTCGTTCGGATTATCGAAGGCTTGATGAACGACGAGGGGTATGAAGAAGCCGCCGTTAACGTCCCCAATAACGGATTGATCGACGTCCTCCCGGACTTCATGGTGGTTGAGGTTCCGGCCCGGGTCGATGCGCAGGGGGTCCACGGCATTGCCCTGCCCACGATGCCCCGAGGCTTTGGCGGGCTGCTCGCCAATCAGGTAGCCGTTCACGACCTCACCGCAGAGGCCGTCCTCCATCAATCGAAGAAGCTGGCCCTACAGGCGCTGCTGGTGGACCCGGTCGTCGATCGAGTGGACGCGGCGGAAGAACTCCTGGAGCATATGATTTCACTGCAGCCCGATTACCTGGGTTACCTCAGATAACATTGTCCGGCCCAATCCTGGGCCTGCACGGTTCTATTCCAAGATCGACGAGTAGACCAAGCTTTTGAGTTGCCCCCGGAAGTTATAGGTTCGCGAAGGCATCAACTGCGTCATAAAGATCACCACCAGTTCTTCGGTGGGGTCAATCCAAAAGATGGTGCTCGCCGCTCCCCCCCAGGCATACTCACCCGCGGATCCAATCTCGCCCTGTCGGTCTGAACCCAAATTCACGGAAAACCCCAGGCCGAAGCCCGTGCCCTGCATTTCGACTTCCCCAAATAGACCCACAGAAACTTCGGTGAGGTCCTGACCCTTGGGAAGGTGGTTCTGAGTCATCAATTCGACGGTCTTGGGGCCGAGCAGTCGAGCACCGTCCAGTTCGCCGCCATTTTGAAGCATCCGACAAAACCGTAAATAATCGGCCGCCGTACTCACCAAGCCGCCACCGCCCGAAAAGAAAGTGGCCGGCTGCCCGTAAGGGCTGTCCTGCGGGTCATCCTCAAGCGCCAGCATCTGATCAGGGCGACGTGCGTAGTTGGCCGCGAAGCGATCGATTTTTTCCGGCGGAACAGAGAAACTTGTGTCCACCATTCCCAGTGGTTCAAAAATTCTCTCTCGGAAGTAATCATCGAGCGTTTTCCCGGAGATCACCTCGACGAGATAACCCAATACATCCGTCGAAACTGAATAATTCCAAGCGGTCCCGGGAGAGAATTCGAGCGGGATATCGGCCAAATGGGTGATCATGTCTTTGAGGGTCGACCCTTCTGCCCCGCCATCATCAAGGCGCAGGCGACGATAGGCTGAATCAACATTGGTCCGCTCCATGAAACCGTATGTCAGCCCGGACATATGGGTAAACAAGTCCTTGATGGTCATCCGGCGGTCGCATCGCTCAGTCAAGAAGTTCGGATACCGACCTTGTCGATAAACACGGAGATTCTTCCATTCCGGAATAAAGTGATGGACCGGCGTGTGGAGGTGAAAAAGGCCCTCCTCGTAGAGCATCATCAAAGCCACTGCGGTGATGGGTTTCGTCATCGAGTAGATCCGGAAAAGCGTGTCGGTCCCCATGGGCTTTTTCCGCTCTTTATCCATCAGCCCCTGTGGTTCAAAAAAGGCCACTTCCCCGCGCCGAGCCACCAGCGTCAGACAGCCTGCGATCTTGCCAGGGGCGAGGTACTGGTCTTCAAGAAGTTGGGTCGTTCGGCTGAGCCGCGCTGACGACAATCCCACACTTTCGGGCGAAACAATCTTCATCCTCAAAACTCTCCTTCAAGAAAACTAAGCGTTTGGCATAAAAGATGACGTGGAAAATGCATCCCGCATAGGGCGACACAGAATCAATCGACTATCCGCCCAGGCTCCACCACTCCTGAATCTTGGCCCGAAAAAGTGTGTGGTAACGCCGGGTCAGGTCGTCTGCATCTTCTTGCAGAGGCTGCATGGCCGTCGGCGGCAGGTCGGATGCGCCCGGGACCGGATCGACCCACTCTAGACGCAGATCTTGAACGCAATCCCCGAGACGCGGCGAGGCGGACTCGTGGTGGGAGCTTGTTTGGTGCGCGAGAAAAGCGCGAAAGTCGTCGAAAGCCAGAAGGCAGTAATAGAGCCCGGAATCCGCACCGCGCCAATATTGATAGTGCCTGAGGCCCACGTCTTTCTCGTGACTCTCTTTAAAGAGTTCGCCTGCGATGCTTTCAAAGTCTCGCTCGCGGCCGGGCTCAACGCGAATATGGGCCAAGATGGTCGCCATCGCGGTCACTCCTTAATCCCTCGGCTGAAACCGCAAGGGCAGTGTCCGAAGTGCGCGCAGGGTCAAGCTGGGCAAGTAACTCAGCTCTTCCTCCGCCACGTCGAGTTGAATATCCGACCAGCGATCCAGCAGCATCTCAAAGGCCAGCTTCATTTCCTGCCTTGCCAAAGGGGCGCCAAGGCAGTGGTGCTCGCCTTGACTGAAGGCCATGTGGCTGCCCGCATTGCTCCGATTGAGGTCGAGACGATCTGGATGAGCAAACACCGCCGGGTCACGATTGGCGGCACCGAACCGGAGATGCACCATCCGATCCTTTGGAATGCGAACGCCCAGAAGATCTGTCTCGCGGGTGGTTCGACGCAAAAGGCCCTGGGTCGGTGCTTCCAGCCTCAAAGTTTCCTCAATGAAGGGCTTGAGGAGACTTCGGTCTTTTCGAAGAGCATCCATGGCTTCGGGATGTCGCAAAAGAAGCAGCAAGCCCGAGGCAATGGCATTGGTGGTTGTTTCGTTTCCGCCGACCAGCGCTTGCTCGGCGATTCCCAGCATCTCCTCGGTGCTGAGCAGGCGCTCTCCGCGAAATCGGCCGGTGGCTAGATCGGAGAGAATATCCTCCTGCGGACTCTGTCGTTTCCGCTCCAGCCATTCCACCAAGTAATGCTGGAGCGCCACCATTTGGCCCGCCACCTCAAGCTCGCGTTCCGGCGTCATCGCGTAGCTAAAGGGCTCGACCCACGCTTCTGACCACACTTTCAGTTGTTCGAGATCGGCCTCGGGAAGGCCAAGGCGATCAGTAATCACTCGAAGCGGTAACGGGACGCAGAAGTCAGCGACGAATTCACACCGACCGGCTGGAGTCAGCCGGTTGAGGAGATTTTCGATGATGCCGCGGATAAAGGGCTCCGATTTCCGAACCCTGCCGGCGGTGAAGGAAACATTGATCAGACTTCGGTAACCGTCGTGGGTCGGCGGATCGGTCGAAAGCTTGGTCCCGACAACCCAGCCTTCTTTCTTAAAGATTTCACGGGCCGCCTTGGTGCGGAACAGCGAGACCATGCCCAGAGAACCCAACTCAATGGAAAATGTTGCTGGATCTCGGATCACCGCATCAAGCCCCGCGTAGCTCGTCACGACGAAAAAGCCGGTCTCAGGCATTTCCCAAACCGGGGCCTGCTCGCGCAGCACATCGTATGCGCGATACGGGTCTGCCTGAACCACGGGATCCAGAAGGTCGACTTCAGCGGGTTGGGTCGGGGCGATTGAGGACACCCCGAAACGATAGCGACTCAGACGGCCCAATCCGTTCGGAGGCGATGGCGACCGCGGATCAGGAAGTAGAGCAGCCCAACCCCGAGAAGCGCGGCAAAAAGACCAACGATGCCGGGATTGTAATAGGCGAGCGCCACCAAACAGACCGCAGCAAGAAAGAGCGCCAAAGCAGGGGCCACCGGGTAAAGCACAGCGGTAAACGGGCGAGGCAAATCGGGCTCGGTGACCCGCAAGCGAAACAGCGCAATCATCGAGAGAAGGTAGAGGGACACCGCACCAAACGAAGCCAGCGTAATGATTTCAGCCGTACGGCCCGAGAGGATTGCGGTCACGCCCAGAATCATATTCGCACCCAAAGCCAGCCTCGGCGTACCCGACTTCCCATGGACTCGACCCAGCCACTCCGGGGCGAAACCCGAACGGCCGAACTCGAAAGTGGCTCGGGCCCCGGCCAAAATGATGCCGTGAAAAGAAGCGATCAAGCCGAGGAGTCCGACGCCCAACAAAAGGGCGTACCAGAGGGATTCACGACCCAAGACATGCGCTAAGGCCAGGGGCAGCGGGGCATCGCTGGCCGGCCCGCCGGGCTCTTCAAAGACGACGGCCTCCCATCCCGCCACACCGGTCGCGGCGAAGAAGACGCCGACTGCCAGCACCACAAGGGTGAGCATCGCCGTGCCGAAACCTCGAGCCACATCGCGCTGTGGGTTGTGACTTTCCTCCGCCGCATTCGCGACGCCCTCGATGGCGAGGTAGAACCAAATGGCGAAAGGGAGGCACGCAAAGATCCCGCCATACCCGCCCGGCAGAGGGTTTTCCGAAAAGGCCGACCAGCTGAAGTGTGGCAGCGTGAGTCCGCAGAAAAGAAGCAGCTCTCCCACCGCGAGCACGGTGATGACAAGCTCGAAGAGTGCGGCTTGCCGCACCCCCCAGGCATTGAGCAGGGTAAAGATCCCATAAGCCGAGATCGCAATCACCTCCATGGGCCAATCCACGAAGCGCTGATTCAAGTACGCCGCGATCGCCATCGCGATGGCGGGTGGCGCCAGCGTGAATTCAATGATTTGAACCAACCCCGCCAGACAGCCCGCCGCCGGACCGAGTGCCCGAGTGCAGTAGACGAACGCGCCGCCGGCTCGCGGCATTGCGCACGCCAGCTCGGTGTAACTCAAGATGAAGCACACGTACATGACGGTGACCATCAAGGTGGCGGCCAACATGCCGTAGCTGCCGCCAATGGGCAGTCCTAAATTCCAACCGAAGTACTCGCCGCTGATCACATAGCCTACGCCGAGACCCCATAGTGTCACCGGACCCAGGCTCCGCTTGAGTTCGCGTGATTCGCCCATCCGCGCACTCTATCGGTTGACGACGAACCGCGCTGCCGAGCCAGAGGAGCGGTCTAAGAAGAAACCTTCGAGACTTCGCTCGCCGCTTTCCAGGCCGCGTCCCAAAGCACTCTTCGGGCCTGGAGAGCCTTTTCAGAAGCGCGAAATGCTCGCTCCCAATCCGCAGGGCGATCCCCGCAGACGGCTTCCATCATCTTGCGTGCGAGGGGGCCGTGATCTTCCCCGTCGACGTCGATATGACGTTCAAGGTATTCGAGTAAAAGGTGGGCTTGCCCTCCACTCTGAACCAGCTGGGCCACCACTTGGCGAAACAAGTCGGGAATGATCTCTTCCCGAGAAAACGCGAATACGCCCACCCATTCCGCCGGGGTCCCCTGCTCGACGAGCTGAAGGGTGTGTCGAGTAAAGTCCGCCCCCGCACCCGTGCACGCCGCCAAGGCTTTTGTGCCAGACACGCCCTGACGCAGCTGCTCTACAACACCCATCACAGCACGCGGATCGGCGCCCACCTCTTCGATCGCCAGACAATACAGTTCAAAGTGACTGAGGTGGCCCCGCGAGGTCTCGTCACTTTCCTCGATCAGAACAATTTCATTCACGAATCTTCGAAGCATCGGATCGCCACGCGGAACCCAAGGCGTGTCGACGCAGCTAAAGTGCGATTGGATGGCCTTCAGGATGGCCATGAAATCCCAAACCGCCCAAATGTGATGCTCCATAAAGCAGCCCAGGGCCGCTTCGTCCGACAGAGTGCCGTACACGCGGTGGCTTAGAAGCGCCTCTCGAAGTGGGGCGAGCCGGGCGAGACAATCGTCAAAGTTTTGAGGGGGACCAGTCACATTCAGCTTTCGGCAGAAAACTCCAGGTGTCAGAAGAATAGCTGCCCAAAGGGGCTCGACGAAGCCCCTTAATTCGAGCGCTCAGTCCCTGGCGAGATCGATGGGATCCTGCTTCACGATTTTGCGGCAGATCTTAAGACACGACACAAAGCTCGGCCGAGCCGAAAGCCGCTTCACGAGCCCAGCCAGGGCCGGCCACCGGGAAGCATCCAGGGGACCCGCAACCAGCTCGAGCTGCGTCAGGACGCAAACGGCCGTGATATCCGCAATCGTGAGGGTGCTGCCCACCAAAAATTCATGGCCGTCGAGCTCTCCCTCAAGGTAATCGAGCGGGCCCGGCAGACGCTCCGCATAATTCTGCCGCGCGGTGGCCA
>NHEP01000055.1 GCA_002171515.1 bacterium TMED88
CCTTGATCTCCTGCTTGTACCCTCCGAGCACTTCTCGAGCAAGTGCCATAAGGATGTCTTGATCTGACTCAGACCCTTTTTGCGCGTTTTCAAGTCCTCTCTGAGCCATGGTGGCAGTCGCCGTCGTCGAATGAGTCAACAGATCTCTCAGCCTTTTGTGCTCCTTCGCATACATCACTGAATATGTGTGGATCACTGCCGTGAATGTGTGCTCTTTGAGAGCCAAAGCCAACATCTTCCTGTTGTGCTTCATTGCAGTCTTGTTGAGCGCATTCATGACCACTCTTTCAGATTTTGTCCTGTTGTATCCCAGCTCCTCGACCTGCTTCTTGCCTTCAGCCACCATAGCATCGATCGCTTTTGCGTCGACTGGCGATGGCATTGGTACTTGCCCGTATGATCCATGCGCATGGGGCATCAGGGACATTGCGGCCTCGATATTGACTAATCCTTCCTCATATCGCGCTGCCCCCGATACGCCAAGCGGCGCATGAATCTCAGGCTTCCGAAATGCGTTATCTTCACCCATTTCAGCTTGTATCTGGGGATAGACCGAGTCGCGCTTCCTTACGCTCTGGGTCTTCACATCCCCTGGATCTTCTACCCGCAAGGGCGTTTGCTCGATCATTTCCAGCAGCCTTTGATTCTCTTTCATGAGGCGTGCATTCTCCACCCTCAGCTCATCGTTTGTAATCATGGCTATCTCCGTATTCTCCGATGCTTTTCCTTCCATCTCAATCTGCTCCGCGTATGCATTTTGCAATTCTATGATGTCAGTTTGCATCTGAACGATCTTATTATCCTTCTCCATAAGATCGCTATCGTTCTCCTGCAAGTCGAAATTGTAGATGGTGAATATCTTGATCATGATCTTAATCACATTTCCCGAGTCTTCTCCGGTGAATGTCTGCACCACTTGCATGATTTCAGTCATGATCATGTCATCCATTTTCTCGGAAGTGTCTCTATGGTTTATCACTTTCGCAGCCTGCACAATCTGTCTTGCGAGTTCATCCATCTCAACCGTCTCCAGATCAATCTTCATGAGATTTTCAAGCGCGATCTTGCCAACGTTTTCCGTTGCTGCATGAATAGTGCTCGTTCTCAGCGGATTCATCTGGTCACTGAATGCCTTCTCGCTATGAGCTTTCACGCTTCCATTCAATTGGACCGATATCGCAGGGTCACTTGCCGGTTTCACAGGCAGTGCGGTGCGTGCGCGCGTTTCGCCTCTGCTCGCTTCAGGTTCGCTTGCTGGTTTCCCAGGCGATGCCGTGCCTGAGCGCTTCTCGCTTTCGTTTGCTCCAGCGAATCTCGCTTTGAGATTATCAAGCACTTTTTGCTGTTGCTGTAGCTGCTGCATAATTCTCAATGCTTGCGTAGGAGTGACTTCCTCTCCACGCTCGCTTATGCCTGCATTCTCATCCTCGGAAAGGCGCCTGATCCTGTCAAGGCTCCTCCTTTCGCCAATCGCTATAGCCGAGCCAATTGGTCCATCGTCGTTCATCTCGATTTCGGTGCTTTCTTGCACTTCATCTTGCTGGGCGACTGGAATTTCCTGCTGCTCTGTGGCTTCTTCAGGTTGTTCCATCATACGTTGTTGCTCAACAACTGGAATCTCCTGCTGCTCTATGGCTGCTTCAGGTTGTTCCATCATACGCTGTTGCTCAACAACTGGAATATCCTGCTGCTCTATAGCTTCTTCAGGGTACTCCCCCATCTGTTGCTCCACTAAGGCTTGCGCCTCAGATATCTCGGCCGCAACATCTGGTTCCATGTCTCCAAATTCGGAGTGACTTAGCATGCCCTCCGATCCTGGTGGTTCAGTGCCTGACATCTTCGCCAGTGCACTGTTCCTGCTTTCTCACAGTCCCAGTGGCCACTGGTTCTGTGCTTCTTTCAATTTCGTAACACGCTTCCAGTACACACCCACTCCGCTGCGGGTGTGTCTATCTGCCAAATTTCCGATGGTTAAGACCGTCACCTAAAGAGATCCAACCTATCCTATCCAGCTTGGAGTCGCTTGAACTGATACTCTTCAGGGCTTATACACCTGTTGTGATGAATAATGAGTTCAGAATGGTTGCGGGCTCATGAGCAACCGTTTACAGCAAAGCAGTAGCAGGGATTCTGCGCGAGCAAAGTCCAAGTTCTCCAAGTGATTCAACCAAGATAACGATGTGATACCGTGTGCGTAAATTCAACCACGGTAGAATGTTCAAGGTAATGCGGGCAGTGAATGCGTGCGCAATGTACACGCGATTCAACAACCAATATCGATTCAGCAAACTCGATGTACAGTTCGAGTTGCAGGGTTCTGAGGGAAACAGGTGTTATTGAGACAACTAATCCCCTGATACAACTTTCGTGAAGACTGCGATGTAGCTGCGGACTTCTTTGACGATCTTGAGCTTATGCGGACACGTCTGTCTGCTTCGGCTACGAGCGGGTCACTAGCACAGCTGCTTGCTGTGCATGGATTCGCTTTCAAAAGATATTTAATCAAGTACAAGAAAGCGTGTTGAGGGACTGAGTTTCTTTCTTTCTAGTATGCCTTCTCTCTCTAGAAACCATTCTCTTCCTCTCAAACCGCAACCTTATCATAACTGATTATATTCTATATTTCTAAGTATCATCTTCTCATAAATGGGTATTACATTTGCAGCCCGTACGAGAAGAAGTGTAAGTGAGATTTCCTCACTCACAACAGCCGCCCCACTTCTGACGTTCGGCTGATAAGTGCTATTCCCTCACATTCCATATGCTACTCCTGGAAGGTAGACCAGAAAACTATCATGGTTCACTGTGTTCACCATGGGAGGTTCCTCGGCCAGAATCATAATCCCATTAGAATCCTTCAGGTTCTGACACAATTCGAGAATGCGGTTGAATGTTGCATGCACAAGCGGTTTCGTAAGGAGATCAGCAAAGTTGAAATCCGTTGGAATGTATCGGATTCTTACTTCCTTTGCCAAGATCGCTTCCGCAGTGAAACGAAACTTGATATGCACATGCTTGCATCGACCAGCGGAACTGGATTCATTTGACGCCATAAGAATGCACGCTCGATTGTCCTCATATATTAGTGTCGGTTCCATTTGTTCATATCCCAAATCTTTCAACAGTTGTCGAAGATATTTGATTTCTTGAATCTCAGACGCAAGCGCAACGTACTCTGCCTCCGCTGACGACAGAGTGACTATAGGTTGCTGCCTTGACATCCATGACACAGGTCCGTGATTCATGAAGTTGATGAAGCCCATATGGCTCCTACGGTTAATCTCATCCATCGCAAACGATGCGTCAACTGCTCCGAACAAGACATTCTGACGCTGATTGATGATATCATTGTCAGTAATCGTCCAAGTGATGTTAAAGTCGCGAGTGTATCTCAAATATTGGATCACGCGCTTTGCCGCTTTGATCAGCTTCGCACACGGCTTCGCCAAATATCGGCTCAGGACGCTGAATGCCACCATGCAGTCGTACCGAAGCGCGATACAGCAGTATCCGATAGACCCAATTAGGCTTCGATATTCCGATATCATCTCTTCCGATGCAACCTCTTCGATATCTTCGGCCTCAAGTTTGAACCCATGCTCCATTGGAGTAGTCGCAAACTTGGTTTCCTGTAATTCGAATCGCCTAACGATGCGATCGACATAAGATTCCATGGACATCTTCCATGTTCTCGTCTCCCGATTCCTAGAGAAATGCGTGCCTAGAAATCTAGACAACACCCCCTCATCCGTAATATCCCAGGATTTTCGCAAGTGTTCCAAGAATTCCTCACGCAGTTCGGGATTTGTTGTTGCAATAATAAGATCGTCCACATAGTGCCCGATGAGGATTCGATTTCCATCGTCATCTTCATACACGTAGATGCAGTGATCAGTGATCAACCGCCTGAAGCGATATGTCCTCTTCACAAGCGTTTTCACTGTTCGCATTCTCCCATCTTTATCCTTTTTCTCCTCTTCAACAAGATCAGTTTTGGTCTCACTTTTCTTTTCAAAAGATAGAATAGCATTTGATAGTGCCTTATAGAAATCCGAATTAGATGTTCGCAGTCCATACACTGACTTAATCAAGCGCACAACCTTCCCACCAAGGTGTCCACAATCTGCTGGTAATCGGACGTACACGGCTCGATCCAGCAGTACCGTTTTCAAAAATGCCCCTGCTAGATCAAATGATCGAGTATCATACTCGCTTCCGCATGTGAGCGATATTAAAGACCGTATCGCAGCGAACCCAATTGTAGGAGAGAATACTTTAAAAGGAGTGTCGATCCCCCCTATTTCGCCAGTCCCCACTACACTAAGCCTCGCCTTCCATTTCTTGAATTTCTCTACACCTCTCTCATCGATTTCATATTTCCTTCGATACACCATCTTGGTATTCAAAACCTTTCCTCCACCCTTCTGAAATTCCTTCACATCATCGTCAGTTGCGAAGACACCAATGTCCATGTCTTCCATCTGCTTGACCTCAATAGCTGCCGCCGATTCGATGGCTTCTCTCTCTTCATGTTTCAGCACCTCCTTGTGCGAGCGAGGCTCATCGTCGTACTTCACAACGTCAGGCACTGGATGATCTGGTTTTACAATGCCAAGCATCACCAGATGCTCAATCGAATGCAGCATCTCGGGATCCTCATCATCCTTTCCATAAACCTGTTTATCGGTTGGGATTCTGCAATGCAGGCTCTCTTCCTCTAATATCGAGTGAAGAGCTTGCTCTTGTAGCTTTTCCTGTTGCTCTGCTCTCGTTACGCCATGATCGGAGCTCTGGTCACCATGTTTCTTCGACATCACCAGGTTCATTTTCAACTCCTCGAAGTCCCATTCTTCTCGATCATCGTCCTCAAACTTGATCTTGAACAACGCCCGATCTTCTGAATATGACTTCACCTTACCGTTGAATACCTTCCAAACAGTCACTCTCCCCGCAAGGCTAATCTCAAACACTTCTTTCTCACCTCACGCCCTATGAATCTCAGGTGCGGATGAGTAGCCTTTCTTTCGACTTGGGTCTGGAAGTTCTTCATGATTCCGATTCCATACTTGGCGTTTTCGTACGGCTCTATAATTTCCATCTCATCAGGTGCAGGGTGAATGTTAAAGTCTTCCGGCATTTCAAATGAAACTTCAGCATTCTTGTCTTCCACTTCCCTGAAGAGAGACTCGTTTGTCGCATCGGGCTTCTTCTTCATTGAATCATATACGATTCTAGATGGCCTGACACGATGATCGGCTTCTTCTTTGAATTCGTCAGCAGTCAACCGTTCTTTGATCTTGCCTACGAACACCGTCTCTTCTCCCAGCTTTTCTTTCTTGCTTTCCTTTTGTTCTGCATCATTCACTATCACAGCATTGAATACAACAGCCATCATAGTTATTGGATTCACTTGGCCATCATCAAATGATGCCATCAGAGCATGCTCCTTGCTTGTCGGATTCCTTGGTATCCCCATGTTTAGAGGGTATACATCAGGTACTGTCCTGATCCGAGTAGGGCTCGTAAAGACAGTATGTCCATCGGTAATCAGATGATGGAATACAAGCGTTCTTGGATTCACCCAAGATCCAAGGTAGATCCCTGGAATCGCCCTTATTCCCCAGAATGAAGATAATCCTCTTTGATTCCGTTGCTCGTTCGTTAGCACTAGGTAGGCCAAACATCCGAAGCCCCCAATGAGGTAATCTGTGACTTTTGGTCTAACTCCATAATGACATTCCCAGATAGACTTCCCCATCAGTGCCCCTGTCTGATCATCTCTGCCTTGCAAGAGCAGATTCATGATGAGAACTGCATGCTTTACCGCATGCCACCAATATTGCGGTGAGAGCCCCGATGTGGAGAGCATTCTTCTAACCCTTGACTTGATTACATCATGTCTTTTCTCCGGCTTGCCGTTCGGATAATGGAGTCCACCATCAACGATCCTAGTGTTTACCACTTTTGAGTCGAAGAATTTTCGTGCAAGTCCCGATATGAATTCTCCGGCCTTGTCTATCTGAATTCCATCCGGCGGTCCTCCACTGTCCGCGAAGAGCCTTGATATCAGGAATAAGGCTTGATTCTTGAATGCGAGGGCATATACATATGTAAACCCTGTCTCCGAGATCGCAAGAAGATAGTATGAGAATCCATTGTGAATGGACGTCTCCTCAATCATTCCAGACATATCGATGAATAGAATCTTGTGTGGTTCTGTCCTCACAGGCCTATTCGTTTTCTGTTTCGGTATCGGTGGAAGTCTCGAATCCTCCGCACATGCTTCACAGTGAGGTGTGCTCGATCCTGCTGCCTTCATCAAACCAAGTATCTCCAGCCCGTCAACATACTTCGACGCTGAAAGTAGCGTTGCATCGCCAATGTGTCCACATAGGTGATGTATCGCCAATTCCATTTTCTGTATCTCCTCAGGAGATCCTGTGTCCAATAGTTTAATTTGCGGCATCTTGAGCTGAATGACCTTACCAAGTCTCGCAGCTCGCCGTAGCTTTTCTATTTCCATTTTCTTGAAGTATTGAGCATCAGATGTCGTTACTGCTTGAGTGTTCGATTTTTCAGTTTCCTGTTTCTGTGGCGGTATGATTTTGCTCACAGGTGTGATCTCCTGTACATCGTCTGTTACAGTCTCATCTTCCTGTGGCGGTATTATCTTGCTCACAGGTATGATCTCCTGTACATCATCTGTTACAAGTTTGATCTTGCCATCTGGTCTCGAGACAGACCATGATGCTCTCGCGTCATTCCATAGTCCATCGTCATCGAAGAACCTGCGGCACTGTTTACACTTGCAATGGTAGATCTTGATACATTTCGCTGCATCATTCCATTCTCCATCAGCAAGTTTGAATTGCTTGCATGCTTGACACATACATGTAATCCACCGACATTCTGTGAATTTTTGGTGCCTTGGCCTCATCAGAGGTCGGTCTTGCATTGCTTTCTCAAGCGTTGCATTCCCTTCCTGCCTACTGCTTCTATCGTCTGCCCTTCGACATCTTTCACTGCGAGTTGGTGCTTCAGGTCAATGTCTGGTTTCGTTGGGCTTTCCTCAGCATCAGTCATTAGAATTTCATCTGGCTGTCTCGAGAATGTATAATTAAGCGAGATGAGCTTTGCAATAGTCTTCTTTTTCATTTGCATTGCTGGTCTCGCTCGAGGTCTCTCCACTAGCCAATGGAAGCCTGTTGCGTCATCGCGCAAAAGTGGTATCACTTCACCTTTGCTTGTGATTACTCTTGATGAGTCCTTGTTCAAAATGAACTCCCAATTCTGATCTTCAGCCTTCCCAGAAGGAAAGATCGGGAATCCAAGGCTAGGCATAAGATACCCCGCCGTAAGTGTGATTATCTCGTATGTAAGATTGGTAGTCAGGAATGCATAAGTCACCGGAGAGCGTTCAATTGCTTGTTGCGACCCAACTCCTTTGATTAGTGCATCCGTCTTCCCTGGTGCATACATATGTGATCGATGCGGTGTAAGCGGGCATGTAGATCCCGAATCTACCAGGTGCAATATCACACCATCTTGCATCGCGTTTGTCGCCATGGCGCTGAATGTCATGAGGAGATGCCGACGCGTTGGGTTATCTTCCATCAGCATTAGGCTCATAGGCACTTCAGTTTTGTGCTCTCGAAACAGTGCGTGTAAGATTCCTTCATTCCGGACGTAATCTTGTATTTCCGGATTCCATTGAAATGCCGCGCGATACACCTTCATCAGGGCTACTGTTGAAGTTGGGTGCGTGTACCGAGGCATATCCATTCTTCCCTGTGCGCTCCCATTGTCCCTTAGCAACTCCCTACCCTGTGCGCTCCCAGTAGTAGTTGTTTGGTCAGGTTCCTTTCCTATCTCTGCAATGGGTTCTATCTGCTCCAATGGCCAAGTCCAAGCCCGACCAGGAGAGTTAGACCCGTGATGGGATAGGCAGTCACCGGCTTTCACGCGCGCACGCGCCGCCAATCCCGGACCCGAAGGTGTTCGCAGTTTCCATATCGACGTTTCTAGGATCGCTGTGAATGACTGCGTGATCATTTTGACTTTCCTCAGGTTTTCACGTCCTCGAGATTCCGATTCTTGTGGAGTAGATTCGTGTACGCTCACACTCTCCGCATTGCGATCATGATCTTCATGAGTTTCAGCAGGCAAGGATGCTTCACATGCATCAGTCTGTTTCTTCGATTTAGGCCCCCCAACAGCAAGCCTTGCTTTCCCTTTCTCAAATGTCTCA